>NZ_JBDVFA010000038.1:0-32500 GCF_039941195.1 Aurantibacter sp.
TGAGCTCATATGAAATTAAGAATGATTATAAAAAACGCAACAAAAAAGCCTGAGGGTGTATCCTCAGGCCTTAAATCAATTATATTATATGGTATAACTATCTAACCAATTGCTTTGTAGAAGGTTTGAACTTCGTTAAAATGATACCATCCACAGCGGCTTCATACTCTTCCATTGTAGGAGTTCTTCCTAAAATAGTAGATAATACTACTACTGGAGTAGATGACAACAAAGATTCACCTTTTTTCTCACCTGTATCCTTAACTACACGACCTTGGAATAAACGAGTTGATGTTGCCATTACCGTATCTCCAGGTTCAGCCTTTTCCTGATTACCCATACAAAGGTTACAGCCAGGACGCTCTAAGTATAACATGTTTTCGTACTTAGTACGTGCCAAACCCTTTGGTGCGCTATCATCAAATTCAAAACCTGAGTATTTCTGTAATACTTCCCAATCACCTTCTTCTTTTAACTCATCAACAATATTGTACGTTGGAGGTGCAACAACTAAAGGCGCTTTAAATTCTACTTTACCTTGTTGTGCTTCTACGTTTTTCAACATTTGAGCTAATATTTTCATATCACCTTTATGTACCATACAAGATCCTACGAAACCTAAATCCACTTTTTTAGTTCCGCCGTAATACGATAATGGTCTAATGTTATCATGCGTATAACGTTTTGAAACATCTTCATTATTTACGTCTGGATCTGCAATCATTGGTTCAGCAATTTCATCTAAATCAATTACAACTTCAGCATAGTACTTAGCATTAGCATCTGGACGTAAAGACGGTTTAATACCAGTTTTAAGTTCTGTAATTCTAGTATCTGCCTTATCTACAAGTCCTTGAAGCACTCCTTTTGCATTGTCCATACCCTTTTCAATCATGATTTGGATACGACCTTTTGCAATTTCTAACGATTCGATTAACGTATCGTCTTCTGAGATACAGATTGAAGCTTTTGCTTTCATTTCTGCTGTCCAATCTGTAAATGTAAAGGCTTCATCGGAAGTTAATGTTCCGATATGAACCTCGATTACACGACCCTGGAATACATTTTCACCACCAAATTGTTGTAACATTTGTTGTTGTGTAGCATGTACAACATCACGGAAATCCATGTAAGATTTCATTTGTCCTTTAAAAGTCACTTTAACCGACTCCGGAATTGGCATAGAAGCCTCACCTGTAGCTAATGCTAAGGCAACTGTTCCTGAATCTGCTCCAAAAGCAACTCCTTTAGACATACGGGTATGAGAATCACCACCAATAATGATGTCCCAATCTCCAACTGTGATATCGTTCAATACTTTATGAATAACATCCGTCATTGGGAAATACTTCCCTTTTGGATCACGACCGGTAATTAAACCAAAGTCGTTCATAAAACTCATTAACCTTGGAATGTTTGCTTTAGATTTATCATCCCAAACCGAAGCTGTATGACAACCTGATTGATACGCTCCATCAACAATTGGAGAAATAACCGTTGCAGCCATCATCTCTAGTTCTTGAGAGGTCATTAAACCAGTAGTATCTTGAGAACCCACAATATTTACTTCAGCACGAACGTAAGAACCTGCGTGTAAGGTAGCACCAGAAGTACCAACTGCATTTTTATTGAATATTTTTTCTACTGCCGTTAAACCTTGTCCTTCAATTGAGACTTCTTTTGAAGTTGCATATACTTGAGGAACATCAATTCCTAAAGTTTTACAGGCAAAGGTTTGCAATTTTTTACCAAAAACAACGGCGTAAGAACCACCTGCTTTCATGAACTCCATTTTCTGTGGCGTAAATGCTGCAGAAATATCTTTCAATTCCACTTTACCGTGGTATAATTTCTTCTCTTTGGTATTGATGGTAAGTACGGTGCCTGTTTTTACAGAATACATTTCTTTTAATACTGGTTCACCGTCTTCATCACGAATTGTTTTTCCTTCCGCATCTTTTTGGATGACCCAGTTTTTAAGATCTAAACCAATTCCACCTGTAACTCCAACTGTTGTCAAGAATATTGGAGCAATACCATTGGTACCTGCAATTACCGGAGCAATATTAATGAAAGGCACGTAGGGACTAGAAGAAATTCCTGTCCACAAGGCCACATTATTCACGCCTGACATTCTTGAAGAACCGACTCCCATTGTTCCTTTTTCTGCAATTAGCATTACTCGCTTATTAGGATGTTGCTCCTTTAAAGCCAATACTTCTTTTTGCATGTCTTTGTTATGCTCGAAAATACATTGACCATGTAATTCTCTATCTGAACGTGAGTGAGCGTCTCCTCCTGGAGATAATAAATCTGTAGAAATATCACCTACTCCAGCAATGTAAGTTACTATTTCAATTTCTTCGTCAATTTCTGGAAGTTTGGTAAAAAACTCTGCTTGTGCGTAACTTTCAATAATATCCTTTGCAATAGCACTGCCGTTTTTATAGGCATTTTCTAAACGATCTGTGTCTGCCTCATATAGAAAAACTTGAGTTTTTAAAACCTTGGCAGCTTCTGCTGCAATAGCCAAATCCGTTCCTAACGCTAGGTCCAACAATACTTTTACAGAAGGTCCTCCCTTCATATGAGATAATTGCTCTAAAGCAAAAGCAGGTGTTATTTCTTCTACTTCTTCTTCTCCTAAAATAATTTCTTTTAAGTACTTCGCTTTAACACCGGCAGCACTTGTAGTTCCCGGCAAAACATTATAGATGAAAAAGTTAAGAGAATCTTCTCTATACTCGTTATCTACATCTTTTATTTGCTCAATAATTTTGCTAAGCAATTCAGCGCCATCAATTGGCTTTGGATGAAGACCTTGACTTTTGCGTTCTTCAATCTCCTTTAGGTAATCTTTATAAATGCTCATTAAAAAGTGATTAGATTATTAAGTTTGCTGAAATTAATAAGTGGTAATTCTCAGGAGTCTATTTCTTAATTCATTACAATTTTAAGTAAATATACAAGCTTTAACAGACTTTACGCAATTGTTAATTTCAGTTCACAATAAACGGAAAAAATGGAATAAAATTCTATGAATTTCGTTTTTTAGTGAAGAAAAAATAAAGAAACTTACAACAACTTATTAATTATATTTTCTTCCGTAATGCCCTCAGCTTCGGCTTTATAATTTTTAATAATTCTATGTTTAAGAATTCCATGAGCCACTGCCTTAACATCTTCAATATCTGGGGAAAATTTACCCGATATAGCCGCATGGGCTTTTGCCGCCAATATTAAGTTTTGAGAGGCTCTTGGCCCTGCGCCCCAATCTAGATATTGTTTCACAAAATCTGAAGCACCATCTTCTTTAGGTCTGGTAGCACTCGCCAATGTTACTGCATAATCAATAACATTGTCTGGAACAGGAATTCTGCGAACAAGCTGCTGTACTTGTATAATTTCATCAGCATTAAACAGAGCGTTTACCTTAATAGAAATATCTGAGGTTGTATTTTTTACTACCTCTATCTCTTCTGCTTTTGTTGGATATTTTAGCTCAATAGCAAACATAAAACGGTCCAATTGAGCCTCTGGAAGTGGATATGTACCTTCCTGTTCAATAGGGTTCTGCGTTGCTAAAACAAAATATGGTAGATCTAATTGATGCCGTTGTCCTGAAATTGTAACGGAACGCTCCTGCATGGCCTCTAATAGCGCTGCTTGTGTTTTTGGTGGAGTCCGGTTTATTTCATCTGCCAAAATTATATTCGCAAATACCGGCCCTTTTATAAATTTAAAATTTCGATTTTGATCTAATACTTCGCTGCCGAGAATATCACTAGGCATTAAATCTGGCGTAAATTGAATACGCTTAAAATCTAATCCTAATGTTTTGGCAATAGTATTAACCATTAAGGTTTTTGCCAATCCTGGCACACCAATTAATAAGGAGTGGCCACCAGTATAAATGGATAACAGAATTTGATTAACAACCGTGTCTTGTCCAATTATGACCTTAGCAATCTCATTTTTGAGGGCTTCGTGCTTTTTGACTAAGTTTTGAACCGCAGTTACATCTGACATGCTTACTCTGCTTTTAGCCAATTGTTCTCAAACTCACAATCTCTACTGCTACCATTTACACTAATATAGGTGTCTTCAATATGCTCATCCATCCACTTTTTAATAGCCTCGTATTGTTTTTCTGTTTTGGCCAACTGTTGGATTTTCATATAATCTTTAGAAAAATCAGCAGTATGCTCATCATACCTATTGGTTACTTGCAGTAATTTATATTTCGAAGCACCACCTCTAGGGTCCTCTTCTAAAATAGGATAAGAAACTTCATTATCCTTTAAATTTCTAACTTGATTATATAAAGCTGGATCCATTTTAGTAAGCTCAAAACGAGAGCTAAAATCTTGTGGGTTTCTTAAAAGTCCACCATCAAACTTAGTCTCTTTTTCATCAGAAAAGTTCCGGGCTGCGGCAGCAAAAGTATATTTACCTTCGTTAATATGTTTTCTAATGGTATCTAGCTCTCTTTTTGCTTTATCCATTGATTCTTGTGAAATCTCCGGTTGCATAATAATATGTCTTACATCACGCTCTTGCCCTCTAATTTTTTCGACAAATGCAATGTGGTATCCAAACTGTGTTTCAAAAGGTTCTGAGATTTCACCTTCTCGCAAACCAAATACTACATCTTTAAAATCCTTGTCATATCCTGAATCTTTGGTTATCACTCCAAGTAAACCACCATTCGATTTGGAGGGACCTTCTGAGTACAATATGGCTTTTACATTAAAACTTGCATCGTTATCCTCAATATCTTCTTTAATAGCATTCAATCTATCAATAGTATGTTGTTTTTCTTCCGCTGTTGCTTTCGGCTGTTTTATAATTTGAGAAATTTCCATCTCAGCACCGAATACAGGTCGTTCACTTTCTGGTATTTTATTAAAAAATTGTCGCACCTCTTCAGGGGTAATCTCAATACCCTCAACAATACTCTGCTGCATTTTACCAGAAAGCATTTGAAGCTTATTTATTTTCTGAATTTCTTGTCTTAAACTTGCTTCGTCCTCTTTTCTATAAAATTTAAGCACTTTTTCCATAGAACCCACTTGTTGAACTAACCCTTGTAGCTGTCGATCACTTTGTGCGGCTATTTCATCATCAGATACCAATAAACTATCTTGTACTGCTTGATGGGCGTACAAACGATCTTCCATTAATTTACCAAGAAGACCACATCTGGTAACATCGGCCATTGAAACGCCCTGGGTTTTAAGGTCAATCAGCGCTTTTTCAACATCAGATTCTAATATTACATAATCACCAATTACTGCTGAGATACCATCAATTTTCGTGCGTTTATACGGTGGTGATTTTACTTCTGCCGTACTTGTTGCAATTGAATCAGCTGACACATCATCTATTACACCTGTATTGGCATCAGATACAGTATCACTAATCTCTTGTGCCGCTATAAATCCTGAAGATATAATAGCAAATGCTGTTAAAATATACTTATTCACTTTTTCCATAAATTTCAAAATCTTTATCCTTAATTGCCTCATCAATTATTTCAGCATTAAGTTTTCTTGCATACTCTAGTTTACGTCTATTTAAGAGTACTTGTCTTAAAGTAGGTTCAACATAAGATAGAGGCGCAACGTCATTTACATCTCGAACCTCCAAAATCATTGCCAAATATAGCCCCTTTGCATCCTCTAGTTCGAAAAATTGTGATTTATTTAGGTATTTATTCTCATTATCTCGGTTTAAAGGTGGTATCTCCTTAATCACTTTTGAGGCCCCAATCCACAACGAATCATTAAAATTCATTTTACTGAACTGTACCGCAATCGAATCGAGATAAATTTTATCTTTTGAAGAAAAACTCTTTAAACTGCTACTGACTTTCTTTTTATTTAAAAATTGTTTTGGCAATTGAATAAATCGCAATTTAACGATACGTTCTTTCAACTTGTAATTCTCCTTTTCTTTCTCATAAAAACTGCGCAATTGAGAACTACTTATGGTTGAATCGGTACCTTTCCATACCAAGGCATCTTTATATGCTCTTGTATACAAATCGGCCTTGTAATCATTAACAAGTGCGTCAAATTCTGCCAATTTTTCTTCAGATAGGTTAATTCTTGCCTTATCTAATAAAAGCTGTTTGGCTGCCCAATTATTTATAAAGTTAGAAACTATAGTAGCACTGTCTTGTTCCGAAAGATTTTTATTCAATAGCGGAGTAACATCTTCAACATATAAATAATTTTGACCTACGCGGGCTAATACACCGCCCGCCTCTTTGTTCTTTAGACCACAAGAACTTGGTATAACCAATAAAAGTCCAAAAACAATTGCTATAAATGTAATTTTAGAATACACCATTTTAATTTGCATGGCGCAAAAATAACAAATACATTTTGGCGGACAATCAACATTTTTCTACTTAACAGATATTTAGTTCGTTAGAATGCTGATTTAGAATACATATTTATTACATTGATTAATTATTATAAACACAGATTTTAAGACTTTTGAAGAAAATAAAATTGATTTGGGATTTTCGAGGAATGGATGCCCTCAAAATAGCTGAACATCATGATATTCATTTAAAGGAATATATAGCTGCTGAAAAAATAGAGCTAAATATCACTGGTATTCAACAAGTAAATGACATGCATAGCATAGCATATATGGTCGTAAACGAAATTGATATGATAACTGTACGCGATGCCCTAAAACCCCATCGTGGAGAAATTTACACTGAATGAGGATCCGTTCAAATCTGACAAATAAAATATTCTTAATTCTGTTTTCAATAGTATTTGTTCTAAACTATTCTTGTAAAGAAGAAGTAGTGTCTTCAACAGACCCTATGCAATTTGTTTTAAATACCAAGAATAATAAAATAAAGAGCGTTTTAAATAGTATTGAGCAGTTTGAAGTCCAAATTTTATATACTCATATTATTCGTAGGAATGATAGTGTAATTTTTAAAGATTATAGCTTTCAGGTTGATAGTTTAAATTATTTCTATCCAGCAAGTACTGTAAAATTTCCTGCTGCCGTAGCAACTTTAGAAAAATTGAATGAAAATGATTCATTAGATAGAAATAGTCGTTTTTATGTTGAAGGTGATTCCATTGAAACTACTTTTACTGAGGCTATATCCGCAATATTTGCTGTTAGCAATAACGAGGCAAACAACAGGTTAATTGAATATTTAGGGCAAGAAGACCTCAACAGAAGAATGAAAAAAAGAGGAGTTGCTCCAATACGAATTTCTCATCGATTAGGTTATCATTTCGATGACACGGCGACAACTCCTTTAGTGATTTACCTAAACGACAGTACTACTATTAACTACAAAGGTACAGTTAATCCCTATCCAAAAAAACTAGAGCTCAATAAATTAAAAAAAGGAATTGGTTACATTGAAGATGATTCTCTGCTATTAGAACCTTTTGATTTTAGTTTAAAAAATTATTACCCCATTGAATCGCAACATGCACTTCTAAAAAGAATAATTTTTCCTGAAAACTTCAATCCAGAAGAGCGATTTAATTTAACGGATAATCAACGAGAATTTTTGCTAGAAGCAATGCATAAACTCCCCAGAACAGTTGGTTATGACCCTTCTATCTATTTTGATGGATACAGTAAGTTTTTCTTATTCGGGGACACAAATGAAAATATACCGGAATATCTAAAAATTTACAATAAAATAGGTGCTGCATACGGCACCTTAACGGATTGCGCTTATATTTTAGATTCTAAGAACAATGTAGAATTCATGCTTACCGCGACAATACACGCAAATAAAAATCAGATATTTAATGATAATCAATATGAGTATGATTCCATAGCATTACCGTTTTTGGCAGAAATTGGAAGGCAATTTTATACCTACGAATTAAATTTAAAAACACATTAATTATCAATAAGAAGACTATGTTTTAGTCCAACAATTTTATTTTCGGAATAAATGATAAACTACAAAACCAAAAGTATTCGCTCATTTATAGGTGCTAAAAACTATGCTACGTCAAAAGCATTCTATTGTGCTCTGGGATTTAAAGAAGTTGTAATTAGCCAAAACATGTGCCTTTTTGTAATTAATGAAGATTTAAGTTTTTATTTACAAGATGCTTATGTTAAAGATTGGATTAATAATTCGATGCTTTTTTTAGAAGTTGAAGATGTTGAAAAATGCAAATCAGATTTATTAGCCAGAAAATTAATTGAAAAATTTCCCGCAGTAAGATTTTCTGAAATTAAAAATGAAGTTTGGGGTAAAGAATTATTCATGCACTACCCTTCTGGTGTTTTGTGGCATTTCGGTCAGTTTTACTCAAAATGACAATAAAAATTATAATGATTTTGAAATTACCTTCCTCTTCAAATAGGAACTACAATACATAATCTGAGAATTCGATTAGCTATCTTTGCTTTTGAACAAATTTATTTTGTACCGCATATTTATGAGCGAACCTAAACTAACACGAATAAATAAATACCTCAGCGAAGTAGGTTATTGCTCAAGACGCGCAGCAGATAAATTAATAGACCAGGGCAGGGTAACTATTAATGGCAATGTTCCAGAAATGGGAACCAAAATAGCTCCAGGTGATGAAGTACATGTTGATGGCAAACTAATATCTGAACCTAACGAAAAGCCTGTTTATCTCGCATTCAATAAACCTATTGGAATTGTTTGTACTACCGACACCCGTGTAGAAAAGGATAATATTATAGACTATATAAATTATCCGAAACGTATTTTCCCAATCGGCAGGTTGGACAAACCTAGTGAAGGACTTATTTTTCTTACTAATGATGGTGATATTGTAAACAAGATTTTACGAGCTAGAAATCATCATGAGAAAGAATATATTGTTCAAGTTGACAAACCTGTGAATGAGCATTTTCTCCGAAAAATGCGAAATGGAGTACCTATCTTAGACACAATTACACGTAAATGTGAGGTTGAAAAAATTAATAATAATACTTTCAAAATTGTTTTAACACAAGGTCTTAATAGGCAAATTAGGAGAATGTGCGAATTTTTAGACTATCGCGTAAAAAATTTGCAACGCGTTAGAATTATGAATGTATCCTTGGATATACCTATTGGTAAATATCGTGACCTTACCAAAGCAGAGTTAGATGAAATTAAAAGATTAGTTTCTGATTCACACAAAACTCATGACGCGTAATTGTTTGGAAAATCATATAATTTTAACAGAATTTTACGCTAATATTCACTAACTTAGGAACATAGCCACCTTATGAACTTTATACAAAAGCTGGTTATGCATAAAATTTCGGTCCAAAAATTATGAATTATTTTCAAAAACATACCGTCTTTAATAAATCAGCATTACTATTTATACTGATATTGGTTTTTGGCTGTATAAGCACCTTTGCCTTTCAATCTAAAAACGAAAGTGCTGCTTCTACCTTTAAAGAATATAAGGGAAAAGTTTTAGACGAGAATACTAAAAAACCATTAGTCTTTGCGACTTTAGCTCTTGAAAACACCAATATTAGCACTATAAGTAATACAGAAGGCGAGTTTTCCCTTAAAATACCGCTTGCGGTTAAGAATGGAAATATTTTAGTTTCTTTTTTGGGATATGGGTCTAAAACAATACCCCTAACTCAATTAAAAGTGGACGGAAATAAAATATTTCTTAGCGTTACTATTACTAAGCTATCTGAAGTAAATATTGCCGTACCTAAAGATGCTGAAAAATTAGTTCGTGAAACGCTTATTAAAAAAGGGGAAAATTACTTTAACGACCCTACTTTAATGACCGCTTTTTATAGAGAAACCATTAAAAAAAGAAAAAGAAATGTTTCGTTATCTGAAGCAGTTGTCAACATTTATAAAACGCCTTACACAACTAAAAAACGCGATGCCGTTAAACTTTATAAAGCTCGTAAAAGCACTGACTATGATAAATTAGATACGGTAGCACTTAAATTACAAGGCGGACCATTTAATGCCTTGTTTGTCGATTTAATGAAATACCCAGATTATATTTTTGCAGAGGAGTCAATATCAAATTATAATTATTCGTTCGATGGTTCCACAAGAGTAAATGGAAAGTTAATATATATTGTGAATTTTGAACAACGCCAAGACCTAATTGATCCGTTGTACCGCGGCAAACTTTATATTGATGCGGAGCGCAAAATACTCACCAGTGCTATATATACTTTAAATATTACCGATAAAGATGAAGCTGCTAGAATGTTCGTTCGTCGAAAACCTAGAAATGCCAACGTTTGGCCGACAGAAGTTGCATATCGAGTAGATTACCGAGAAAAAAATAATAAATGGTACTACGGTTATAGTAATGTACTTCTTGAGTTTAAAATTGATTGGGATAAAAAATTATTCAACTCGGTTTATAGTATGACCTGCGAAATGGCGGTAACAGACTGGAAAAAGAATAAAAATGAAGATTTTCCGAAAATGAAAGATCGCATAAAATCTTCTATTATTCTAAGTGATGAAGCCATTGGATTTGCTGACCCAGATTTTTGGGGAGCCCATAATATCATTGAGCCAGAGAAATCTATTGAAACTGCAATCAAAAAAATAAAGAGACAGCTAAAACGAGCTAAACCAAGTGGTGGTACTGGCCGATAATCGCTTTTTTATAGGTTATTTTTATTAATTGGAGCTTTTTTTAAAAGACTCTTTAAATTGTTCTTATGTTCTTTTAAGGATAATTTATTAATAAAACCTGTTGACTTTATACTACTACAAGAGTCTCATAATAGTAAACAATCGTAACGCTTTATTTTCTTATTTTGAAGTCGACATACTCTTCCTCTCCCTGCTTATTTATAACATTTTGGACTTATTCGATGAACAACACCCTTGAATTCTAGAAATAAAAAATAAATGAAGTACTCACCCGTTGTTGTATAGCCTTTTATTTAATCCTTACTGAATTTATCGGATAAAACAGGAATTTTTCAATCCTTAATTAAAAGCATATACCATTGTAATAACCAAATTGAACAACAAACCTAAATATCTTCAAATGAAAAACGTTTTACCCAGATTTCAAAGGCCAATACAGGGCATTAATGAACCTAAAACCGAAGTCGCTCATTGGGACAAGGCAATGGATGCCTATGAAGCAAAAGATTATAGAAACGCTTTGCTCGAAACTATAAATTATATAAATCCAGAAATACTTTCCAATAAAGACACTAGTGGCACATTAAATTTTGTACAAGGACAAGGGTCTGCAGAAATTCAAGTAACAATTAGTGAAGATAAATTTTTAGTCAAAGCCCCTTTTCTACGGGTAACTGACAACACGAATAAAGTAGCATTATACCGTAAAATAGCTGAAGTAAATTTTCACCCATTAACGTTGACTCAAATACAATTAAATAACAAAGAGCTGTGGTTCGAATATGAGATGCCCATTGCATTAAGCCAACCCAATAAAGTTTATGACATACTTCGAGAAATTTGTGTTTACGCAGATGATTACGATGACGAGTTTGTTGACAAATATAAAGCAGCATTTTATAAAGAAGCAAATGTGCAGCCTTTAACTGGAAGTGAGGTAGATCAAGTTTGGCAGCAAATTTCACAAATAACCGAAGATTATAAAAACTATAGTAATTTCTTTAAAGAGAAAAGATGGGATGCCTTTCAATGGGACATCACAGTTATTTCGATTCTTAAATTGGTAAATATGCCTTACGTGCATGGTAATTTAAGAACCAAACTTCAAGAGTATGTTAATAATATGTTCAATGGCCAAATAGACTTTCAATATCGAATAGATAAAGGGAAGAAATTTATGCAGGAATTATGCGAGAAATCCAAAGAAGATTTCTTCACCGAAATTTACCATGCCGATTCTTTTATTTCTCTTAAATGGAGAAGTTCAACTCAAATTTTGCAAGACGAAGTAAAGAATTGGGAGAATACTGTTAATAAATATATTAAGGATAATGACAATTTTGCACTATCCTATTTTCTTCAGTACAACTTCCAATATCTTATTTACAACTACAATTTAGAAGAAATTCACAAGAATGCCATTTATAGTGCCTTAGAATCCGTTTCTGGTTTGGAACCCCATATTGCTGTTCCTAAGTTATTAGAAACCTATAATGGTTTCTTGCTTGGGAAAACAACAACAAAATCGGGTAAAAAAGGATTGTTCTCAAAACTTTTCGGATAAATAACTTGCAAAAAGACAAAACATGGAAAATATTCAAAAATCTATATTTAAAATAATAACAGCTTCTGGAACCGGTAGTGGATTCACAGTTAGTGGAAATAACTTAGTAATTACAAACTACCATGTTGTTGCCGGAAATAAACTGGTAGCAATTGAAGACCATAAAAAAGATAGACATGTAGCTAACGTAGTAATGGTTAATCCTGAAGTTGATTTAGCCTTTTTACATATCGAAGGGTTCGAAAACAACTATAGTGATTTAACTCTGGAAGCCGATGTTACTATTGATAATATGTCTAAGACATATATACATGGTTTCCCATTCGGAATGCCTTATACAGTTACAGAAGGCATTGTATCAGCGGTAAACCAACCCATGGGATCGAGAGCATATTTACAGACAGATGCAGCTGTAAACCCAGGAAATTCTGGTGGTCCAATGTTAAATGAAGCAGGAAATTTAGTTGGTGTTACAACTTCAAAATTCACAAATGCGGATAATGTTGGATTTGGAATTAAGCATACCGACCTTATAAAAGAACTATCTGATTTCACATTTACGGATAATGCATACCGCTTAAAGTGTAATAGCTGTGATTCCTATTCTGACAAAGAAGCTGAATTCTGTGCAAATTGTGGTAATGATGTTGATATTACTGTATTTGAAGAATTTGAAAAAAGTCACTTTGCCAATTTTGTTGAAGAGTCTTTAACAGAATTGGATATGAATCCGGTTCTTGGTAGAGCAGGTAAAGATTTTTGGGAGTTTCATCAGGGAAGTGCCTTAATTCGAATATTCGTTTATAAACGAGATTACCTTGTTGCTACTTCACCATTAAATAATTTACCAAAACAGAATCTTGAGCAATTAATGGAGTATCTATTACAAAGAAATGTTGATCCTTATTATCTAGGAGTTAGTGATAATAAAATCTACATTTCCTATCGCGTACATCTTTCTGACATTTTTACAGATGGTGCTGATATCGTAAAAGAAAATCTAAAAAACTTAGCACTGAAGGCTGATGACCTAGATAATTTCTTTATGGATACTTATGGTTGCGATATGGCTATTGAAGCAAAAGAAGTATAATTCAAATTTTATTTTAACACAAAAAACCCCGAGCATTGTCATATGCTCGGGGTTTATATTTTATAGATGTAATGGATTAGTTAGCCACTTCACTAATAAATTTTAAGCGATATAATCGTAATTCTTCATCTTCATAATCACCATCGAACTCTTCCATAGCTTCATCCAAATCATCAGATTCAGCTTCAAGAAAATAATCGTGAATTTCTTCTTGTTGATCTTCATCAAGAACTTCATCAACCCAATAATTTAAATTTAGCTTGGTACCACTAAAAACTATTTGTTCCATCTCTTTAATAAGCTCTGGAATTTCTAACCCTTTTGCAGATGCAATATCATTTAGTGGTAATTTACGATCCACATTCTGTATGATATATAGCTTTAGAGCTGAATTTGCACCAGTACTCTTAACTACTAAATCTTCTGGTCTTAAAATGTCATTTTCCTCAACATAATCCGCAATTAATTTAACGAAAGGTTTTCCATATTTCCTAGCTTTACCTTCCCCTACTCCATGAATATTTAAAAGTTCTTCGGTGGTGATAGGATACTTCAAAGCCATATCATCTAATGATGGGTCTTGAAAAACTACAAACGGTGGCACACCTAACTTATCTGCTTGCGACTTTCTTAGCGACTTTAATTGCTTCAATAATTTCTCATCCGTAACGCCACTGCTTTTTTCTATACCTACAATGTCTTTTGTATCGGTTTCTTCATATGCATGATCATGCGTCATCATAAACGACTCAGGTTTCTTTAGAAATTCTTTACCTAAATCGGTTACATGTAAAATACCATACTGTTCAATTTCTTTTTTTAACAATTTAGCCACAAGTACTTGACGAATAAGTGCCATCCAATAACCTTTATCCTTATCTGCTCCGGAGCCAAAAACTTTTTTCTCGTTCGTTTTATGCGACGTAATTAGTGCGTTTACATTACCGAGAAGCGTATTGACAATCTCTTTTGATTTGAACTTTTCATTCGTTTCTTGAACAGCCGTTATTAATTGAACAACCTCATCCTTTGCTTCTTGTGTTGGCTTCGGATTTCTGGCATTATCATCCATATCGGCCCCATCACCATTAACAGCATCAAATTCTTCTCCAAAATAATGCAGCATAAATTGTCTTCGAGACATTGACGTTTCTGCGTATGCTACTACTTCCTGTAGGAGCGCATTACCAATTTCTTGTTCGGCTACAGGTTTGTTAGACATAAATTTTTCTAACTTCTCAATATCCTTATAAGCATAAAAGGCTAAACAATGCCCCTCACCATCATCTCTACCAGCTCTACCTGTTTCTTGATAATAACTTTCAATACTTTTTGGAATGTCATGATGAATAACAAAGCGCACATCAGGCTTATCGATTCCCATACCAAAAGCAATTGTCGCTACAACTACATCTACATCTTGCATTAAAAACATGTCTTGATATTTAGACCTTGTTTTAGCATCAAACCCTGCATGATATGGCACAGCACTAACTCCATTTACTTGTAAAACTTGAGCTAATTCTTCAACTCGCTTTCTACTTAAACAATACACAATACCAGACTTACCCGCATTCTTTTTTACAAAACGGATAATATCTGAATCTACTTGTGAGGTTTTTGGCCGTACCTCGTAATATAAATTAGGTCTATTAAAAGAAGCTTTAAATACTTTGGCATCTGTAATACCTAAGTTCTTTATAATATCTTCTTGCACCTTCGGCGTAGCCGTTGCAGTTAAGCCAATAATTGGAATGTTTTCACCTAATCGACTAACAATCGACCTTAAATTTCTGTACTCGGGTCTAAAATCGTGACCCCACTCAGAAATACAATGGGCCTCGTCTACAGCAACAAAAGATAATTTTACAGATTGTAGAAATTCAACATTTTCATCTTTAGTTAAAGATTCAGGAGCAACATATAATAACTTGGTTGTACCTTTTACAATGTCTTCCTTAACCTGTTTCACTTCTGTTTTGTTAAGTGAAGAGTTTAGTACATGGGCAATACCAAAATCAGAAGAAATACCACGTATGGCATCAACTTGATTCTTCATTAATGCTATTAATGGTGAAACTACAATTGCTGTTCCTTCATGCATTAATGCTGGCAATTGATAGCAGAGTGATTTTCCGCCACCAGTTGGCATAATAACAAAGGTATTATTTCCTTGTACTATATTTTGTATTACGCTTTCTTGAAGCCCTTTAAACTTATTGAAGCCAAAGAACTTTTTTAGGGGTGAATGTATATCTATTTCCTTCAAAACGGGGTTTTATTTTTACAATTTAGTAATAAAATTCTTACGAATTGGAAAATATAGTTTGAGAGGTATTGTATCATTTTATGGTCGCTAGTTCGTAGATAATCAGTTGGTTATAATAATTATCCAAGTATACGCATAGAATACTTAATTTTGTATTCTTATAAATATAAAACATTCTTTTAAAAATGTTCGCATATTTTTATAGTTTTATTAATTAGCGAATCGAACACAAATAAAATACTTGAGTAATTCAAAACAAATTTTAAGTCTTGCAAAGAAAACGATTCAGGAAGAATCGGCAGCAATTAACAACTTATCGAGCTTATTAGATGAAGATTTTACGAATATTGTAGAATGCATTATTTCAACTAAAGGTCGCGTTATCGTTTCTGGAATAGGCAAAAGTGCTATTGTTGCCAATAAAATTGTAGCAACATTGAATTCTACAGGAACTCCAGCAATTTTTATGCATGCCGCTGATGCCATTCATGGTGATCTTGGGACCATACAAAAAGATGATGTAGTTATCTGTATTTCAAATAGTGGTAATACTCCTGAAATTAAAATGCTAGTGCCTCTTATTAAGCGTGCGAATAATAAGCTTGTGGCTATGACGGGAAAAAAGGATTCTTTTTTAGGTAAGAATGCTGATTTTATACTAAACACTTTTGTTGAAAAAGAAGCCTGTCCTAACAACTTAGCACCCACTACTAGTACAACAGCGCAAATGGTTATGGGCGATGCTCTTGCAATTTGTCTCCTAAATTTAAAAGGTTTTGATAGTGAAGATTTTGCAAAATATCATCCTGGTGGGGCTCTAGGAAAAAAATTATACCTGCGCGTAGCTGATATTTCAGAAAAAAATCAAAAACCGCAAATTGCTCATGATGCGGACATTAGGGAGGTAATTGTTGAAATTTCCAAAAAAATGTTGGGTGCGGCCGCAGTAATTAAAGACAATAAAGTTGTGGGAATAATTACAGATGGCGATATTAGACGAATGCTTAATAACTATGATTCTATAAATGGCTTGCAAGCAAAGGATATTATGACGAAAAATCCAAAAACTATCTCGGCAAATGCCTTAGCTGTAAAAGCATTGAAAGTAATGCAAGAAAAAGGTATCTCACAATTATTGGCTGTAGATGGTGAAAAATATTCAGGCGTTGTACATTTGCACAACCTAATAAATGAAGGCATCCTATAATGACAAAAAAGAATACCAAAACTCCAGATGAAATGTCATTTTTAGATCATCTAGAGGAATTACGCTGGCATTTAATACGTTCAACTTTAGCTGTAGTAATTATTGCAGGTCTCGCATTGTTGTTTAGCAACTTCATCTTTGACATAATTATTTTTGGACCTAAAAGCATGGATTTTCCCACCTATAGGTTTTTCTGTAAAGTAGGTACTTTTCTAGGTATTGACTCTAATTTTTGCGCAGATGAATTACCAATAATTATTCAAAGTCGTGAAATGTCGGGGCAGTTTTCTGCTTTTATATGGACAGCAATTTGGGCAGGATTCATTTTAGGTTTTCCGTATATTCTTTATGAGATGTGGAAATTCATTAGTCCTGGTCTGCATCCTAATGAAAGAAAGCATTCGAGAGGTTTTATATTTGCAGCTTCATTACTATTTTTTACAGGAGCTTTATTTGGCTATTATTTAGTTGCACCACTTTCTATTAATTATCTCGCAACATTTACGGTTAGTTCAGAGGTGAGTAATAATATTGATTTATCCTCTTTTATTGGTACCGTTAGAACTTCTGTAATCGCCTGTGGTTTAATATTTGAGCTTCCTATTATAGTATACTTTTTTACTAAAGTAGGATTAGTTACTCCAGAAATATTAAAAAAATATCGAAAAATATCTTTGGTAGTTGTGTTAATTCTCGCCGCTGTGGTAACTCCACCAGATGTGGTAAGTCAAATATTAGTTGCATTACCAATATTAATATTATACCAAGTAAGTATTTATATATCCAAGCGAGTATTAAAAAGACAAGCAAAGCAAGAGGCTAAATTAAAAGCCAAACGTGCCAAAAAAAGTTAAAAAATAAAGCATTTTCGAGTTAACTGAGGTTATATGTTTTAGATTTGAAAAAGGAATAGTCTATTTCTTGAGGAGGTTTGATTAAAACCGAACTTCACTATTAAAATTGTACTTCGCACACAAAATGAAGCTAAGAGCAGAAAATATTATGAAAACTTATAGCGGCCGTAGGGTCGTTAAAGGTATTTCTTTGGAAGTTAATCAAGGTGAAATTGTCGGATTACTTGGTCCGAATGGAGCTGGAAAAACGACATCGTTTTATATGATTGTCGGATTAATTAAACCTAATGGTGGTAAAATATTCTTAGATGATATGGATATTACCAACTTTGCAATGTACAAACGTGCCCAAAACGGTATTGGCTATTTAGCACAAGAAGCTTCTGTGTTTCGTAAATTGAGTATTGAAAAGAATATATTAAGCGTACTACAATTAACGAAAATGAGCAAAAAAGAACAGCACATGAAAATGGAAGCTTTAATTGAAGAATTTAGCCTTGGCCATATTCGTAAAAACCGTGGTGATTTACTTTCTGGGGGAGAACGACGTAGAACCGAAATAGCGAGAGCCTTAGCAACTGATCCAAAGTTTATTTTATTAGATGAACCTTTTGCCGGTGTTGACCCTGTTGCTGTCGAAGATATACAAACCATTGTTGCGCACTTAAAGGACAAGAACATCGGAATATTAATCACCGATCACAACGTACAAGAAACTTTAGCTATTACAGAGCGCTCTTATTTAATGTTTGAAGGAGGGATACTTAAGTCTGGAGTACCTGAAGACCTGGCAGCTGATGAAATGGTACGAAAAGTATACTTAGGTAAAAACTTTGAACTTCGTAAAAAGAAAGTTACACCTTAAAAGTTAGGCGTTTAAGATTTTGAAGCCTGCTTAATCATTTTATAAAGAATAGGTGGATTTAATTTGGAACCATCTTCAATTTTAATATGACGCATTTCCTTTCCTGTACCTTCTAATAAATTGTTTGGGTCATCAATGTTATCAAATTTATAAAAACCTAAGTTAACATGCTTTTTATTGAACTGTAGATAACAAAAATCCTTTTCAGTAGCGTATACTGGTCTGCTCCATTTAAAGTTTTCCGCAACTTCTGGGTTCGCTTTGCCAATTAATTCTCTCAGCGTACTAAGCACTTCTTTTTGTTCTCTTGAAGCACCAGCTATATAATCGGTAACTTCTTTAATTTTATTCATAGCAGTAAGGTTGTAAGCCTTAAAATTACGAAAATTAGCGGAGCTAGGCTAATTACACAGGTATTTTGGTTACCTAAGAATCTCCTTTTTTACTACAACAAGAAATAAAGAATATATGTATACTTAAAATATGATTACAATCTATTTGCTTTTAATCATTTAGCCAGCAGTTTTCAAGTTCGAGATTATTGAACTTAAGATATAAAAAAATATAATTAATGGAACGGCAATAAACTTCATCGTAATTAAAAGGACGATGCTTATAATAATAAAAATATATCGCAAAGCATTATCCTTAAAACCCCATTTTTTAAATTTTAAGGCAAACAATTCAATATTAGCATTTAAAAGGTAAGCGCTCAAAATAGTTAATCCTAATAAAAACCATTCGTTTAAAATTATGTTATTCAGGTATTCATTATTATGATAAAGCATAATCAACGGTAAGGATATAATTAATAAGGCGTTTGCAGGAGTTGGAAGTCCAACAAAACTATCTTGTTGATTTTCATCTATATTAAATTTTGCCAAGCGATAAGCCGAACCCATTGTAATTAAAAAACCAAAAAACGGAAGTAATGAGATTTCTAAGTTTTGCGCATGTGTAGTAATATTCCAACCGCCTGTTTCAGACATAATCAATAACTGATACATGACTATCCCTGGTACTAAACCGCTCGTTATCATATCGGCTAGCGAATCTAGTTGAACTCCTAACTCACTTCTAACATCTAAAAGTCGAGCAGCTAAACCATCGAAAAAATCGAAGAAAATACCCAAAAAAACAAATACCGCTGCTATCTCAAGCTGATTCATTACAGCAAATACAGCCGCAACACATCCACAAAAAACATTGAGTAGTGTAATAAAATTAGGAATATGCCTTTTCATTTTTTATGTGATTTTGGTAAAAATAATACAAATTACATTGCTTTTACCTAGTGCCATATTTTATTCGGATATTTGCGTTCCACACCCAGATAAATTAGTAATGCGGAAATTTATTCTTCTTGTTTTTATATTAATTTTCGTAAACAACGCATATTCGCAGAAAGTGCAACTTTCTGCGAGTTCAAAAATAAGTGTACTAACATGCGGACCTGGTGAAGTATTATATACTGCATTCGGACATAGTGCAATTAGAGTTCAAGACCAAGCTCAAAATATTGATGTCGTTTACAATTTTGGAGTTTTTAGTGCTAGAGGAATGGAATTTTATTATGAATTCTCTCAGGGTAGAATGGATTACCTATTAGCCCGAAGTTATTTTTCAGATTTTCTTTATGAATATAAATTAGAAAATAGATGGGTTAAAGAACAACTTCTAAATCTTGACCTAAAACAACGTAACGAACTTTTTCAGTTTTTAGAAAACAATGCCAGACCAGAAAATAGAATCTATAAATATGATTATTTATTAAACAATTGTGCTACAAAAATATGGGATGTACAAAAAAATGTTTTTGGCGACCAATTAATTTTTGACCCAAATTATATTGATACGCTTTATACATTTAGAGAGCTAATGCAGCAAAATTTAAAAACAAATACTTGGGGGCAATTTGGCATAGACTTGGCTTTAGGCGCTGTAATTGATAGAAAGGCTACCCCAGAAGAACATATGTTTTTACCAGAATATGTGAGCAAACAATTGAAAAAATCTAAATTGGGAAACCAAGTACTTAGTCCAAACGAAAAAGAAATAGTAGCATCGATAGAACAGGAAGTTGAGAATAACTTTTTTTTGTCGCCACTTTTCTGGTTTCTTATAGGTTTAATAATTACTGGACTTGTTACTTATAATGACGTTAATAAAAATAAACGAAGTCGTTGGTTCGATTTTTTACTTTTTCTCATTACCGGACTACATGGCTTGCTTATATTTTATTTATGGTTCCTAACAGATCATATATGGACTGTAAATAACTTCAATATACTTTGGTTATTTCCATTAAACATAATTACCGCATTCTTTTTGCTAAAAAAGTCGCTGCCAAAATGGCTTCCGAAATACTTAATCTTATTAATAACACTAATTAGTATTACATGTATTTTATGGTTAGTTAAAATTCAATCGTTCTCAGTTTTAATCATCCCAATTATATTATTATTAATCATTCGTTATCTGTTTTTATATAGCAGATTTTCTTCAAAATAATTTCCCAATGAACTTAGCCACAATAGAACGTATTAAAAAATCATATGGAGAATTGGTCCTATTTGAAGACTTGTCCTTTGGCATAAATAAAGATCAAAAAATTGCTTTAATTGCTAAAAATGGAACGGGTAAAACTTCTATTCTTAAAATATTAGCGGGATTAGATGCCGCCGATGCCGGCCAAGTAAATTTTAGAAAAGATATTAGAGTTTCCTTCTTGCAGCAAGAACCAGATCTTGATCCTAATTTAACAGTTGAACAGACTATTTTCGCATCAGACAACGAAGTATTGAAGGTCATTGAACGTTACGAAAAGGCTCTAAAAAATCCAGAAAATGAAGATTTGTACCAAGCCGCCTTTGAAGACATGGAGCGTTACCAAGCTTGGGATTTCGAGACCTTATACAAACAGATTTTATTCAAGTTAAAATTGGATGATTTATCTGCAAAAGTGGGCAAACTTTCAGGTGGACAAAAGAAAAGACTATCGCTTGCAAATGCTCTCATTAATAAACCTGATTTATTAATTTTAGATGAGCCTACCAACCACTTAGATCTTGAAATGATTGAATGGTTGGAAGAATACTTTGCTAAAGAAAACTTGTCTTTATTTATGGTTACACACGACCGTTATTTCTTAGAACGCGTGTGTAACGAAATATTGGAATTAGATAATGGACAACTCTATTCATATAAAGGCAATTATAGCTACTATCTTGAAAAAAAGGAAGCACGTATTGAGCAAGAAGATGTTGAATTACATAAATCTAAACGCCTTTTTAAAAAGGAATTAGATTGGATGCGCCGACAACCTAAAGCGCGTACCACAAAATCAAAATCTAGAATTGACGATTTTTCAGAAATAAAAGCAAGGGCTAATAAAAGACGAAATGACCATGAAGTTCAGTTGGAAATTAACATGGACCGTATGGGAAATAAAATTTTAGAACTACATAAAATTTCAAAAGCATACCCAGGCAAAACTATTCTGAACCAATTTGAATATAATTTTCAAAGAAAAGATCGAATTGGCATAATAGGAAAAAATGGTACTGGAAAATCTACTTTTTTAAATTTAATTACTGGTAATGACAAGCCCGATGCTGGTAAAATTGTAACTGGAGACACCTTAAAATTTGGATACTATACGCAAAGTGGTATTCAAATAAAAGAAGGCCAAAAAGTAATTGATGTAATTAAAGAATTTGGCGATTATATTCCTTTAAAAAAAGGAAGACAAATTTCAGCCCAACAACTTTTAGAACGTTTTCTTTTTGACAGAAAAAAGCAATATGATTTTGTTTCAAAATTAAGTGGTGGTGAAAGAAAACGCTTGTATTTATGTACTGTTCTAATTCAAAACCCTAATTTTTTAATACTAGATGAACCTACTAATGATTTGGATATAGTTACTTTAAATATTCTAGAAAACTTTTTATTAGATTTTCCAGGTTGCTTAATTGTGGTATCTCACGATCGTTATTTTATGGATAAAATAGTAGATCACTTATTTGTTTTTAAAGGCGAAGGTGAAATAATGGATTTCCCTGGAAATTATTCCGATTATCGAGATTATGAAAGTAGTCTTGTGCTTGCTGAAAGAGCGAAAAAAGAAGCAGAAAAACAAGAAGCAAAAACTAAAAAGTCTTGGAAAAACGATAGCCAGAATAATAAGTTAACTTATACCCAGCAAAAGGAGTATAATAAGCTAGAGAAAGAAATTCTACAATTAGAAGAACAAAAAGAGAAAATTCAAAATCGATTTTCAACCGAATCTTTAGAAGGTGATGAAATAGATACGCTTTCAATGCAATTAAAACAAACGATAGATTCTATAGAAAGAAAAACGGAACGCTGGTTCGAACTTTCTGCAATTGTTGAAGGTTAAGATTAAAAATGTCTAGGTTTCTTAAATATTTAAAATTTTTATCATCTGCCACCAATCAGCATGGGGTACACTCCCCTTTTGTGTATAATTATATTACTAAATGTATTTATAGCGATAAGCTTTATAAAAAAGCTAAAACTTTAGATGTATTGCTAAAAAGCATTATTTATTTCAATTATAAGTTTATAAATGTTGTGGACAATGCTTTGGTTACAGATTTGATACATGAAAAAATCAAAGAATGTCAGTTCGATAATACTGTTACTGACCTTACATACGTAGATGAAATTTCCATTGAATTAATAAATACATTTTTTTCAAACGAAAAAACACATAATGATTCGATGCTCATAATTAATGATATTTATAAAAATGAAGGTTCAATTAATTTATGGCAACATTTAATAAATACAGAATTGGCAACGGTAACGATAGATTTCTTTTATTGTGGCGTTGTATTTAAAAGAAAAGAACAAGTGAAAGAACATTTTAAGATTCGACTGTAAACTAGTAATTTTAAAACATGGACAAATCAATATATATTGTAGTAGGCGTTCTATTCGCTATTTATCTCGTTATTTCAATGCGTAATAGAAATAGGGCTAGAAAACGTAAGTCTAAAAAATTTATGGAAGGTAATACCCGCAAGGAAAGAAAAAGTAATGATTAGTGTTTTTTAGATTTAAGAATTTAAACCTGACTATTAATTATGAAAATATATACTAAAACCGGTGATAAAGGTCAAACATCATTATATGGTGGTACTCGCGTATCTAAACATCACCTGCGAATTGACGCTCTTGGCTGTGTTGATGAATTAAATTCTTGGATTGGTTTACTTAAAGACCAAGAAATTGAATCACACTACAAAAAATTACTTTTAGAAGTTCAACACAAACTATTTACATTGGGTGCCATTTTGGCAACCGATCCTGAAAAGGCTATTTTAAAATCTGGCAAAGAACGATTGAATATTAATATAATTAATGCAACGGATATTAGTCTGTTAGAAGATGAGATTGATAAAATGAATAATTCATTACCTGAAATGACGCATTTTATACTTCCTGGCGGTCATACAACTATCTCATACTCCCATATCGCACGTACAGTTTGTAGAAGAGCTGAAAGAACAGTGTCTTTATTAAACGAGCAGCAAGCCATAGAAATTAATGTTCTTGCTTATATTAATAGATTATCAGATTACCTATTCGTATTGGCACGAAAATTGACATTAGAATTAAACGTGGATGAAATAAAATGGATGCCTACCAAAAAGGACTAATAAATCCGTAATTTATCCGTTATCAAATTATTAAGGCTGAAATAATTGTAAAAACTGAATAAAATAAGTCCAAAAAGCTTGGCAGTGTCAGTAATAAAATTATTTTTGCAAAAAATTAAAAATCAAATTACTACGATGTATTGGACATTAGAATTAGCATCTTATTTAAGTGATGCACCTTGGCCCGCCACAAAAGACGAACTAATAGATTACTCTATTAGAACAGGAGCACCTCTAGAAGTTGTAGAAAATCTGCAATCTATGGAAGAAGAAGGTGGTGAAATTTACGAATCCATAGAAGAGATTTGGCCGGACTACCCAACGGAAGAAGACTACCTCTGGAACGAGGATGAATATTAAAATATAGACCTAATTGTGTCTTAAAAGTCTCTTCGGAGGCTTTTTTTTTATGTAATTTTGTCAGCTATTAAAGATGTTTTCTAGGAAAATCAGAACTGGAATACCTTTTGCTTTACTGTTGATGATAATTTTCAGAAGTAAACCTAAGTTTTTCAGGTGATTCAGAAATAACAAATACCGATTATGAGTTTACTCAATTCTATCTTAAAAACGTTCGTTGGCGATAAGTCTAAAAAAGATGTCAAAGAACTACAACCGCTACTAAATAAAATAAAATCTTTCGAACAAGCCCTTGAAGCCCTAAGTATTGATGAACTTCGAGCGAAAACCGAAGAATTTAAATCTAAAATAAGAGATAGCTATTCAAAAGAAACTAGCAAAATAGAAGAACTTCAAGAAAATGTAAAGGCCTCAAAGGATATTGATAAAAATGAAGATATCTACGCTGAAATTGATAAGCTTAAGGATGATATCTACGCAATTTCAGAAAAAACTCTAAACGATATTCTTCCAGAAGCATTTGCTGTTGTAAAAGAAACTGCTAAACGTTTTGTAGCGAACAAAACATTAACTGTTAAGGCCAGTGAAAGAGATAGAGAACTTTCAGGAACTAAAGAATATGTTACACTAGATGGTGACAATGCCATTTGGCAAAACTCTTGGAACGCTGCAGGAAAAGAAGTTACCTGGGATATGATTCATTACGATGTGCAACTTATCGGAGGTATAGCTATGCATCAAGGAAAAATTGCAGAGATGCATACTGGTGAAGGTAAAACCTTAGTTGCCACTTTACCCCTATATCTAAATGCTTTAACTGGAAATGGAACCCATTTAGTAACAGTTAATGATTATTTGGCGAAGAGAGATAGCGCATGGATGGCTCCAATTTTTGAATTTCATGGACTAACGGTTGATTGTATTGACTATCATAAACCAAATTCTGACGGTAGACGAGCTGCTTACAATGCCGATATCACTTATGGCACCAACAACGAATTTGGATTTGACTACTTACGTGACAATATGGCTCATACGCCAAAAGACCTAGTGCAAAGACCACATAATTATGCCATAGTAGATGAAGTTGATTCTGTTTTAGTTGATGATGCTCGTACGCCGCTAATTATTTCAGGACCAGTACCCGAAGGTGAACGTCATGAGTTTAACGAATTAAAACCAAAAATTGCGGATATTGTTCAGAAACAAAGACAATATTTAACAGGTGTTCTTGCGGAAGCTAAAAAGAAAATTGCTGAAGGTGACACCAAAGAAGGAGGATTTCTATTACTTCGTGTACACAGAGGTTTACCAAAAAATAAAGCACTTATAAAATATTTAAGTGAAGAAGGAATAAAACAGTTATTGCAGAAAACTGAAAATTACTATATGCAAGATAACAATCGTGAAATGCCGATTGTTGATGAAGAATTGTTATTTGTAATTGAAGAGAAAAACAATCAAATTGAATTAACTGATAAGGGAATTGAACATATATCTGGAAGTAGTGACAACAAAGACTTCTTTATTATGCCAGATATAGGAGGTGAGATTGCGAAAATTGAAAATCAGAATCTTGATATAGAAGAAGAAGCAGAATTAAAAGATAAATTATTTAAAGAATTTGGCGTTAAAAGTGAACGAATTCATACCATGCGTCAATTATTAAAAGCCTATACCCTATTCGAAAAAGATGTCGAATATGTAGTAATGGAAAACAAGGTGATGATTGTTGATGAACAAACCGGTCGTATTATGGACGGTCGACGTTATTCAGACGGACTTCATCAAGCCATTGAAGCCAAAGAAAATGTAAAGATTGAAGCCCTTACGCAAACATTTGCTACAGTTACTTTACAAAACTATTTTAGAATGTATCGCAAACTTTCGGGTATGACAGGTACAGCAATTACGGAAGCTGGTGAATTTTGGGAAATTTACAAACTAGATGTAATGGAAATTCCTACCAATAGACCTATTGCCCGAGATGATAGACACGATTTAATTTACAAAACAAAACGAGAAAAATATAATGCCATTATTGATGAAGTTACCAAACTTTCTCAACAAGGCCGACCTGTTTTAATTGGTACAACTTCTGTTGAAATTTCTGAACTGCTTTCACGTATGCTTACTATTCGAAAAGTTCCTCATAACGTACTGAATGCTAAATTACATAAGAAAGAGGCTGATGTAGTTGCTGAAGCAGGTAATGCCGGTGTTGTTACTATTGCTACAAACATGGCAGGTAGAGGTACCGATATTAAATTATCAAACCAAGTTAAAGATGCTGGTGGATTAGCAATTGTGGGGACAGAAAGACATGATTCTAGACGTGTAGACAGACAGTTGAGAGGTCGTTCTGGTCGTCAGGGAGATCCAGGAAGTTCTCAATTTTATGTTTCATTAGAAGATAATCTAATGCGATTATTTGGCTCGGAACGTGTAGCTAAAATGATGGATAAAATGGGACTAGAAGATGGTGAAGTAATTCAGCATTCTATGATGACTAAATCAATTGAACGAGCACAGAAAAAAGTTGAAGAGAATAACTTTGGTGTTCGTAAGCGTTTGTTGGAATACGATGATGTAATGAACGCCCAACGTGAAGTTGTATATAAAAGAAGACGACATGCACTACAAGGTGAGCGCTTAAAAGTAGATATTGCTAATATGGTTTATGATACCTGTGAGGTAATAGCAGAAACTAATAAAAATGCAAACGACTTTAAGAATTTTGAGTTTGAATTAATTAAATTCTTCTCTATAACTTCCCCAGTTTCTGAAGCAGAATTCTCAAAAATGGGCTTTCAAGAATTGGCAAATGCTATTTATAAAACTGCATACGACCATTATCAAGTTAAGATTGAGCGTAACGCAGCAACAGCGTTTCCGGTAATAAAAAAGGTCTACGAAGATAGTGCTAATAAGTTTGAACGCATCGTTGTTCCTTTTACGGACGGCATAAAAACCTTAAATGTTGTAACTAACCTTCAAGATGCTTATGATAGTGATGGAAAGCAATTGGTTA
This sequence comes from Aurantibacter sp., assembly GCF_039941195.1. Classification (GTDB taxonomy): domain Bacteria; phylum Bacteroidota; class Bacteroidia; order Flavobacteriales; family Flavobacteriaceae; genus Aurantibacter_A. Next base: position 27,555 of record NZ_JBDVFA010000038.1, read on the forward strand.
CAGATTTTGAGAAAAATATCACGTTAGCAATAATTGATGACTCGTGGAAAACACACTTGCGTAAGATGGATGAATTAAAACAATCTGTTCAACTAGCGGTCCACGAACAAAAAGACCCTTTATTGATTTATAAGTTTGAAGCTTTTGAATTGTTTAAATCTATGATTGAAAAGGTTAACAAAGAGGTTGTTTCATTCTTGTTTAAAGGTGAGCTGCCAAGTGGAAACCCTAATGAAATTCAAGAAGCACGGCAAACACAACGCCCAAAAGTGAATATACAAGCTTCAAAAGAAGATATTCCAAATAGTGATGAATTAGCAGCTTTAAATAGAGCTGCTGGTCAAAGTCAAGGGCAAAGACAACAAGTTACCGAAACTATTATTCGAGATACTCGTAAAATTGGAAGAAATGAAAGAGTTACAATTAAGAATATAATGTCAGGTGAGAGTAAAACCTTAAAGTACAAACAAGCCGAAGTCTTAATTAACAAAGGTGAATGGGTTTTAACCGAAGATTAAAACATCTCAAAACTTTATAACAAGGCGATTTAAAACATCGCCTTTTTTTGTGGTCAAAATTCAATATATTTAGAAGAACATTATAAACTATTGAAATTGAAAACCAAAACATTTCGAAATTTAGACCTTGTTAACATCAAAAGAAAAAGGATTAATTTTAAGTACAGTTTATTATTAATTTTTATTTGTTCTATTTGTACTGTCTCCACCATTAAGGCACAATCCGAACTACCAAGAATAATTGTGAGCACTGACATTGGTGGTGATGATCCTGATGATTTTCAATCGCTAGTTCATTTATTAGTATATGCAGATAAATTTAATATTGAAGGGTTGATTAGTTCGCCACCAAGTAAGGGAAGAAAAAAAGATATTCTTGAAGGTATAGCTGCTTATGAAAAAGATTTTGATCAGCTTAAATCTCATTCATCAAATTATATAGCCCCCGAAATTCTTAGATCACGAACAAAACAAGGTGCATTAAATCCACAAGCCGAAGAAATTCCAAAGGAAGTATCTGAAGGTGCCAAATATATTATTGAAAAGGCTTTGGAAGACAACACACAGCCCCTTTGGATTCTAGTCTGGGGATCAATTACAGATGTTGCCCAAGCAGTACATCACAACCCAAAAATAAAAAAGAAAATACGTGTTTATTCTATAGGATCATGGAATACCTGGCAAGATCCGAAGGCAAGAGAATATCTTTTTAATAATCATAAGGACTTATGGTGGATAGAAAATGACCATACATTTAGAGGAATGTATCAAGGTGGGTATCAAGAAAATGAGTATGGTAATATCTCTTTTGTTTCTTCTAATATTAAAGATTTCGGTGCATTAGGTAAACTTTTCTATGAACAAAAGAAAGATATTAAAATGGGTGACACACCTTCTGTCCTATATTTTTTGTCAGGAAATATTAATGACCCAACAGATTCTAGTTGGGGTGGATCTTTTATTAAAAATTCACATGGTGCTAATTACTGGGTCGATAATCCGGTAGATTCCCTAAGAACTTCCAAGCACATTGGTGCAAAAACAGTGAGCAAACATCGAATCGAGTACTTAGATGATTGGAAAAAAAGAATGGCGATACTTAGTAAAAACCCGTAGAAACTACTTGCTAATCAACATAATTAAGTGGATAAGTCTTGAAATTAATAGAAAACATAGTTAGTTTTACTCATTCAAACATCCCAACATATAGTAAATAGCGTATTTCTCTAGCTACTATTATCGAAAAGGAAAACATTTCTACCATGGAAGAAAAAGATATAATCAGGCAGGATCGTCTTGCAAATCAAGCCAGATTAGTTAAACGGGTTTGCTACTTTACCTCGTTTTTCGCATTAGTTTTCGGTACACTTTGCTTTTATGCTCTAAATATTAAAGAAGTAATACCTCATATATTTTGGACTTTTGGAGTTATAAATCTTTTGAATATAATTTTATATAATTACCACAAAAACTTAGTACTCACCTATAATATTGTGTCCATTATGACCTTGGCAGGGGCAATAATAATTACATTATATAGCGGTGGTATTAATAGTCCTTTTATTTTTGTTTTAGCCCTAATTGTAGTCGCTGGTTACGTTTCTACCAAATCTTATGGTAGTCTCTACTTGAATCTGAATTTACTTATAATCGTACTTATTTATTCACAGAGTATAACCGACTACACCTTTACCACAAACGTAATTCCTGAACAATCAAGAGATTTATTTGCCCTAGTTAGTGTTTTATTTTCAGTATACTTAATTGGAGGGGTTTTTGGCAAAAACTTACTTCATGCCCATCATAACCTATATAAAAGCAAGGAAGAAATAGAAAAGAGGATTAATGAGAAAGAAACGCTATTGAAAGAAATTCACCACAGAGTAAAAAACAATTTACAAACTGTTTCTAGCCTGTTGAGTTTACAGTCAAGAAACCTTGTAGACCCAAAAATGAAAAGCTTAATAAAGAGTAGTCAAAATCGTGTTATTTCAATGGCAATGGTACATGAAATGCTATACATGCGCGATGATCTCTCGAAAATTGAATACAAGTCATATGTTAAAGAGCTTAGCGAATATTTAATACGTTCTTTAAAAGGCACCGAAAATAATGTGAAATTGAATTTAAATATAGAAGATGTAAAACTCGGAATTGATACCGCTATACCATTAGGACTCTTAATTAACGAAGCAATTACTAATGCGTTAAAATATGGTATTAAAGATGATTTAGCCGGTGAAATAAATATTGAACTTAAGAAAGAAAGTTTGGAAGATTTTGTTTTAAATATAGGTGATGATGGAGTTGGTATGCCTGAAGAGGTGACCTACAAAAACACAAAATCGTTAGGACTAAAATTAATAAATAATCTTACTAGACAACTTAGAGGAACTATTACAAGAGACCTGACGAAGAAAGGAACAAACTACGTTATTAGATTTAGAGACATTGGTCAAAAATTACATTCCGTAGCTTAAGAACTATGTAAAATAAATAAAAAAGGCTGCTTTTTTTTTTAAAAGCAGCCCTTTTTAGTATCCTAATAGTTTTCTCTTTTATTTCTTAACACGAACCTTAATAGGTCGCATTTGATGTTTCTTTTTAAATGAAACCGCTATTGTTCCAAGAACTAAAGCTATTCCGGTAATTAGTGCTATTAGTATCATTATCATATTTTAGATTAGTGCTTTACCCCCATTCTGAACGGCCTAGCTATTTCTTTATTTCAATTATTATGCCAACTTTGAAGTATTTCCTTTAAGACTAAAAATCACAGCTTTTTTAACTCGTATGTTCTTAAACCTATACAACCTTACATACTCTAAATTATTGTTGTCTACTATCTTAATCTTTTCACAATTGTGAGAACCATAAGTGCTATCATCCAAAAAAACACCCATTTGACTATGTTGAATTTTACTTTCACGCTTTTCTCTATTTTGTGTTTGTGCTAATTCACCTTACAAGATTTTAAGAACTAATGTTAAAATTGCCTTCATGATTAGGTTATATTACCTGTTAATCTGGTTACTTAAATATAACTTCCATGTTCGATTGTCTTACGAAAAAGACGCCCAAAAACTATTAATTTCGGTGACTAGAATAATGTTAGTTAAAACCACGAATATTATCGATGTAACAAATAAGTGCTTTTGCCGAAAAACGACTTTAAAAGTAATTCAACGAAGAATAAAGAGATAAAAACGGTCGTTAATCCTTATTTTTTGCTGATTTTCGAATAGATATGGTATTGCGTTTATTTTATTTCAAATTTGTAATAGACCAATTCTTACACTTGACATTACTTAATATTGAACCAAGACCTCCATGGTAATCATTTAAGTAACACTTTTGATTAATAATTTTATTTGTATTTATCTAATTCATCTTAAACTCATCATTTGTATAAAATTGATGTGATTTCGATGCACAACATACAGCACATTGAAGATTACATTAGGATTATAAGGCAATAATAATCACTCAAAAACACAACCATTAATTAAATAATACATGAACAACGGGCCTATTCCTGAAATAGTAACAAAAAAGAAAAGTGGAACTGAATTATTCCAATTTAACAATGAAAATTTAAATATTAGCTTGACACAATTTTGGAGTTGGAATCAATCAAACTTAATTGAAAATAGAACACGAGGGCTTTTAGCAGAGTTTATAGTGAAAAATGCGCTAGAAATTAAATCTGAATATCGTGTTGAATACGCCAATTTTGATTTAATAACGACGGAAGGACTTAAACTTCAAATAATATCAGCAGCTTATATACAAAGTTGGACGCAGCAAAAACTCTCTGAAATAAAATTTGGTATTGCCCCTACAATAGGCAGTAAAGAAAATTCCAACTTTGATGGCATTAAAAGACGTTGGGCAGATTATTATGTGTTTTGCGTTCTAAACAATAAAGATCAAAACACAATTAATCCATTAGATTTAAGTCAATGGACCTTCTATGTGTTAAAAACAGAAATTTTAAATCTATTTAAACAAGATCAAAAAACTATAGGGTTGAATTCACTTCTTGAATTAAGGCCTATAAAATGTGACTACTTAGGACTTAAAAAAGCAATTGAGCCCGAAGAAATAAGACTGCATTAAAATATAAATTGCTAATTGAGTAATTCGGTGCGTATTAAGCTTTTTTAGCTCTGTTTCTTTTAGTTGTAAAAGACAATGCTTTTTTAACTCTGCTGTTTGTTCTTCTGTATAAACGAGCTACTTCAGTATTCTTTTCAGCAGTTGCTTCTTCAACTGTAATTTCTGTACTAATTGTCATTTCAACAGTATCGATGTTAACTTCTGTAGTTGCAGTTTGTGCTTGTGCAGCTACTCCGATAAAAAGAACAAAAATTAAAGTTGCGATAGTTTTCATGACTGTTTGCTTTATATATATAAAACCCACAGACC
>NZ_JBDVFA010000039.1:0-75458 GCF_039941195.1 Aurantibacter sp.
TTTTATTTACCCCGTTCCCGGTCAATGTTGCTGTATAATTGTAATTAGCAACAGCCAAAACAGTTACGCTACCATTAGCAGTATTTACACAAGATTCGCCTTTAGCAGACACACTAAAATTAGTACTAGGTAATGAGAAAATTTCGCATCCTGTTACATCAACCGCTGTGCCAAATGGAGTATTTGGGCATTGGTCATCTACATTAATTACGCCATCATTATCATCGTCATTAGGGTTATTAGGAATACTACCACCAATACTTACGGTAAAGTTTTTTGTGGAACCATCTTCCGCAGTTACTGTATATGTAACGGGGTTCGTAAAATTGTTCGCAGATACACCACTTTGTTGATTAACACCCGAAACAGCAATTGAGGCGCTCGCGGAAATAGCGAAAGTTGCAACTAAATTTTCTGGATTAATGTTACTTGGAAGAGTTACCGAAATTTCATTCCCATTAATTGAAGCCACTGTAGGTGGCGCCGTTATATTAAATCGGAAATCAGTAATTTCTTTTTCACTACTTAAGGTACTTCTAGAACCTACGGTATACCAAATACCCCATTTACCATCTGGAATTAATTCGGAAGCATTGCCAGACGGACTAATTCTATCTGCAGCCATATTGATGGTCAAAATATTTTCATCACTACCATTAAAAGTGTCAAATATGATTTTATCATCTGTTTTTGAATAATTAGGGAATCCTAATTTGTTATTTTCATAGACAGTTTTCACATCACCGGTCTCAATATTTGCCGAAATTACTTCATAAACACCATTTAAAGTATCAAAATAATCGAAGGCTATAATATTACCTGAAGTTTTTGAAAATGATGGATTACCTATACTTACACCTTCGGGTAAATTGGTAAATATTTTTTGAATGCTACCATCACCATATGTATTGGTCTGATTGTCCCATACTTTCATTGCACCAACATCCCAATATTCTATATTCTCACCTTCACCGTTTCGCAAACTATTTAAGGCATCATAAATGAGATACTGCCCTGAATAATCCCATTCTAATGCATCCGGATATAATACTTCACCAGTTGTTACACCATCTGCAGAGGTAGGGTTATACAATTCAAAAGATCTTGAATCTCCACTTATTAAATCAGAAATAAAGATAACATTAGATTCATCATTTATAACTGCAGCTAATTTTGTTCCGTCTTTTGAAAGTGAAACGGCTGCCCAAATTGGTTCCGCCGATATTATGGTCTCCTCAATATTATTTAAATCAAGGCTTATGGCGTTTACAGTATTATCTTCAGTTACATAAATAGCTAAACTACCATCATCGGCCACACTTGGTTTTCTATAAATTCCAGTTGTTGTTAATGCATAATATTCCGTCGCGGCTGTGTCAGACACGTATAAAGTATTTGGATTATCAGTATCTATATCTAGACTAAGAATAAAATCATCACCGTTAGCAACCGGAACATCTCTATCAGTATCACTTCCTTCACCATCGGTAATTCCTACTGTATCAAAAGCATTTCTAACTGCAGTTACTTCAGATCCATTTTCACCATATAAATCTATTGCAGATTGAATTATAGCTAGCCGAAGATCTATAAATTGCGACGACACCGTTAAATAATTATCCAATGCTCGGTAATAAATTTGCTCCGCTTTGTTTTTACTAATATCCGTTGCTACTAAATAATAAGCTCTGTTTAGTATACCACTGTTAATATGAACACCTCCATTATCTGCGGTACCTGAATAATACTCACTCATATCTTTTGGCTGCCATCCTTCTTCATTAGAATTTACTCCGTTATTTGGATTCTGCATATCGCGCATTGCACCCGAAGTAAAAACATTACTATTTACTACATCTTCACCCAATTGCCAATCATCACGATCAATCATTGTTCCAAAAATATCAGCAAAAGACTCATTAATTGCACCTGATTGATTTAAGTACTCGAGATTTGCTGTGGCCCCAATAACACCATGAGACATTTCATGCCCACCAACATCTAAACTACCAGCTAAAGGTTTAAAGGCAACTTTACCATTACCATAAAACATTGCCTTTCCATTCCAAAATGCATTATCATAACCTTCCCCGTTTTCGTCACCTACATTTATAAAGGAAATAATTGTACCCCCTTGGCCATTTATTGAATTTCTATTAAATGTGTTTTTAAAATAGTTATATGAAACTTCAGCATTATAATGTGCTGAAACTGCGGTTGGGTTATCCCAATTATTACTTATAGATGTAACATGATAAATGGCAACCCCTTCTTCTGGTGCTTCATTTCTTAAATCTAATGTCATTATTGCTCCAACTGGGTTGTCTGGCATTTCAGATTGACTTTCATTAAACATTACCTCCGAAGCATTGATTAAATAATTTTTATCACCAACACTATATGTTTTTAACTGTCTATTTACGCCATTCAAGTCAACGCCATTACCATTTGTTGGAGGCACCAAAGCAGTCGAATGTGAATGACTATCTTCATTTAAACTATGGTACAAAGTACAGGTATGATAATATTTATTAATTATTTGACCTGATTGAGCGTCAATAAAATATTCCCAGCGATCTTTTGGGTTTGGGAACACCGTTAAGTGTCTTGCTAAAATATTTTTTCCTTCAAAAGGATAAATTAAGAGCTCTTCTTCTAAGTCAGAATTTGTAAATTGAGAAAGACCCATAACTAAATTCTTATTATTTAATTTAGTTCCTAAATCCATTTCAACCGCTTGCAAAGCATCGGAAACAGATATTTTAGGTACTGTACTTTCAATTATAGGTGTTGGCTTATTTCTTCCGTTTAAAGCACTTACTTTCTTGCTTTCGTCAAAATGCAAAACCACTTCACTTCCATAAACTTTCACCCCCTGAAATACTTGTTGCAATTTAATATGGGTCTGACCTAATTTATCAACCTTATTAGAAATCTCTTCAAACTCTGTAGTTGGGTCATTTATTTGAAGTAAATGTTTTACATCAATTAAATAATCATTAATGGTGATTTCAAAAGATTGCTTTGCTGTTAAGGCTGCTGTTTCTCGTGTTGCTGAACTTTTTATAAACAAGGGCAAACCACTTTCTGATTTATTCAAAATTTTGTGTTCATACTTTGAAATTACAGATGCCCGATTAAAAACTGATGGCATTTGAAAATTCGTTCGTCCTATTTTACTCGAACTTGTTTTCTTAGCAACCATTTTAAGTGTATTGAACTTTTTAACACTACCAATCTTGGCAGACACACCACTTTTGTGCTTTTTATCATCAAAAGAATCCTGAGCTAATAGTATAGATGCAGAGAAAAAGCAACATATAAAAGCTAATATTTGTAGTTCTCGTTTCATAACTTATAATGCTATTAGTTTTTTTAGTTGCTTATAAAAATTCGAATATTCATCGGAAATTTTGTAACCCTCAGAGCCCCATATAATTCTGTGTTTATTGTCTAAACTTACTTCCTCTAAAAAATAATATCGATTGCCTGGATGGTTAAAATCTAATTCAGAAATTGACAACTCTTGAAGTTTCAAAAAAATAAGCTTCGCCTCCTTTTTAGAGATCGCATCTAACTCAGTAACTTCTTTTGTTATAGAATTTGAGTAGAAAAGTTGACCATTTTCAATAAGCACATACGTATTCGTTGCACCGGTCATACCACCACCATTTCCGAAAACTATTTGTTTATCAGGTAATTCCTCAAAAGTATATTGTTGCGATTTGCACCCTAAAAAAGTTAGCACTAGCATACAAGAAAACAGGAGTGTCAATTTCATCTTTACATTTTTGTTTTTATTGTTTATCCGCCAAACTGATAAGTCACTGTAAGCCTTACCACATTTAGTTTACTAACCAAACCATTGGTTTGATCACTTGAAAGATTTGCTATTCCAATAGCCCCTGAAAGATCTACATTTAAAGATTCAAATAGTTTTACTCCAGCACCAATATTTAAGCCACCATCTAGTGTTTTATAAACATCAGAATCCTTATTACCTATATCTAGCTTATTACCATTAGACTTTGCCGAAATCATATAAGCTACATAACCCCCACCAAGCGCATATAATCGCGCTTCGCTTCCAAGGTCTACTACATAAATTTTTGCATTGAAAGGCATTTCAACAAATGATGTTTTTACTTTAGCATAATTTGTAACATTTGTAGATTCAATACTAAAAGTCTTTTGCGTAAACATTAAAGCAGGTTCCAATGAAGCATTATCACCTAACTCTATTTCGTAACCAAAACCGGAATGAAAAGAGAAACCTGCATTAAATAATTGTTGCCCTGCATTTGTGTCGCGATCTTTAAGTGTCCAGCTAGAAACTCCTAATCCAGCTTTCGCTCCAAATTGTGCATTTGCATTAAAACTTAATAATGTAATAGCCATTACTAATAGTACTTTAACTTCCTTTTTCATAATTAAATGTTGTTTGTTATTTATTGATTAGAATTTGTCCTAATTTGATGTTAGCAAGGTATTTTGAAATGCTTGTTTCTGAAATACCATCTTGATTGTATTTTTTTCTACTGGTTTTCCAGTATATTGATTACAGGGTGTTTATAGTGACCTATAGATATAGTATATTGGCACTAGATTAGTAGAAAACCAGATACTTTAATGCGTTCAATTATTTACATTTTAATACTATTGCTATCCTTTGCTAGTTCGGCTCAAACTGGTCGAGAACAGCGAATTGATAGTTTAGAAAATGCGCTTAAAATAGCTTCGCACGATACCACACGTGTTAACATTCTGAGTGAATTAGCAAGAAGTTATGGAGGCGTAGATTCTTTAAAATGTTTTGAAAACGGTTTTAAGGCTATCGCTTTAAGCAAAAAGACCAACTATTTAAAAGGAATGGCCGATGCAAATATTAATGTGGCTGGTGGTTATCTTGATTATTTTGATGCAGAAAATGCCAAAAAGTATTTTGTAAGAGGAAATTCTTTTGCAGACAAACTAATAGCAAAAGACTCATCTGCAGGCAACATGAAAATATGGTTGCGTGGTATTTACAATTTAGGTGTGGCTTATGGTTATGAAGGCAACGTAGAAAAAGAAATCGAAACTATTGCAAGGACCATACCTATTGCTCAGAAAATGGGCGATAAAATGTTTGTAGCTAATGGCAATACTAGCTTAGCCATAAAATATGGGAATATTTCTCTTCTGGAGAGATCCTATGAGATGTTTACCATAAGCCAAAAGCAATATGAAGAAGTAGGCTCACCAGAAGATATGATATATCACAGCTTAGCCTTTACAACTACATTGGTTGAAATGGATTCTTTAGAACGTATGAAAACAGTGCTAGATATAGCTAAAGAAAATTTAGATAAGATTCCAAACTCATTTTATCAAGGTCCTTATTACGGAGAACTTGGTCTGTATTATGGAAAAATAGGAAAATATAAGCGAGCATTAGATGCCCTAGACAAGTCTTATGATTTTTGTGAGGCGAATAAAACAAATTATTATATAAAGTTACTCTATCAACGATATGCGATTATTTACGAAAAAATGGGTGATTTTGCTAAAGCCAAAGATTACACCTTAAAGTATATCAACTTTAGTGATACAAAACATACTAAAGATGATATAATCGGTTCTTATTTTAGACTTGCCAATTATGAAGCTGCCCTAAACAATTACAAGTCTGCTTACAATTACTTAAAAGATTTTTCGATAGCCAGAGATTCAATTCGAGAAGAGAATTTGGATAATGCTATGCAACAGCTTGAAATACAATACAAAACTGCTACTAAGGAAAAAGAGATTCTTGCCCTTAAAAATGAAAAAAGTGAAGCTGCGCTAAACCTTGAAAAGAAAAAATCTCAAACATATATGTTAGGTGCTGTAGCAAGCATACTTGCCTTACTGCTTTTTATTGGGTACTACGGCTATAATAGTAAACTAAGAAGCGCCAAAAAAAAGGAGCTAAAACAAGAAGCAGAAGTGGCGTACTTAAAACAAGAACAACAAAACAAAGTGTTTTCTGCAATGATTGAAGGCCAAGAAAAAGAGAGAAAAAGACTTGCTATCGACTTACATGATGGTTTGGGCGGAAGGCTGTCTGGTATAAGCCTTAACCTTTCCAAACTAAATAAAGATGAACCCAAAGAATACCCGAAGGTTCAACTGCAAAAAGTTATGAAAGATTTGGACGATTCACTCACTGAACTCCGCTCTATTGCTCGAAATATGATGCCTGAAACCTTAGTTAAATTTGGATTGCAGGCAGCACTTAAAGATTATTGCAGTAGTATGACAGGAAGTGACACTAAAGTAACGTTACAATTTTATGGAACTGAAAAAGATATAAACTTAAATCAACAGGTTACTATGTATCGTGTAATACAAGAACTTATAAATAATGCGATAAAACACGCAAATGCTTCAGAGGTTTTGGTGCAATATATGCGCGATGGAAATAAAGTTGACATTACTGTAGAAGACAATGGTACGGGCTTTAATAAGGATAAACTTGTGTACAAAGAAGGCGGTATGGGAATAGATAATCTAAGAACTAGAGTAGCTTATTTAAAAGGCGATTTAGAATTTCATTCAGAAGCAAATGAAGGAACCACAGTTAATGTTCAAATTACAGTAGATGCAGCATAAGCCAATTCATATATTAATTGTTGATGACCATCCTATGGTTATCGAAGGGCTAAAAACATTGTTAAGCGATGATATACGAGTAAGTGTCAAAACACATTTTGTAAATGGCACCGACACTCTTGCTTTTTTAAAAAACAATACGGTTGATGTTATTCTCTTAGATGTAAATTTACCAGATATTAATGGCGTAGAAATGGTCACAAAAATTCTTAATCTTAGAGCAAATATTGGAATAATAGGACTTAGCACTTACAGCGAACCAAGTATTATTAATCAGATGATTAAAAATGGTGTGAAAGGATATTTGCTTAAAAATGCTACTGCCGATGAGCTAGTAAATGCTATTACACAAGTTGATGATGGAAATTTTTATTTTGGTAGCGAAGTACAAAAAATTTTAGCAGATTCAGTAACTCAAGAAAGTCGTGATTTACCCAAACTCACCAGAAGAGAAAAACATATATTAAAGCTGATTGCAGAAGGAAAAACAACCAACACCATCGCTGATGAATTATTTATAAGTCCGCTAACTGTAGAAACACACAGACGCAATCTCATGCAAAAACTGGAAGTTTCAAATGCTGCCTCATTAATCAAGATTGCCGTTGAAAAAAAGTTGATTTAACCACTTGTTATCTTTCAAAAAAACATACCCTAATCCATGTATTTTTTTCTACTGGTTTTCCGGTATTTTTTGACCCTTTTTTCTTTATTGCAAAAAAAAATTCCAACTTGCTACAAGACTTAATGCTAGAAGCTAGTCTTGAATAACTTACGGCCTTTATCAGGAAAAAGTATTATGCATGCATTTTATCGAGCTTTATGCTGTTTAAACTGATAAATCACCTGTAAAATACAGTGCTTGCATCATTTATCTTATTTTAAATTTATTATAGATTATTAAGTATTCAAGCAAAAGGCAGCGCAGTATTTACGATGCCGTATTTCGAAGCAAACACTACTTTTTATAATTAGAGGAATTTATGTTAGATAATATTGAAAGACCATTAGCCATAAAAATTATTTGTGCTCTTGGATTAATGGAAATACTGCTAATTTTATTTTCAATATATACTATGCCAGACCATCTAGTTGCCAGTTGGTATCCTCCTTATAAAATTATTACAGCAATAGTCGCACTCTCTTGTGCAATGGCCTTTTGGCATATGCTAAAATTCACCATATATTTTTACACAGCCTACTTCATCTTAAATCAAGTAATGCTATATCAATTTGGTGTTAGCTCCATTTATTTTATGATCATACCTGTTATAATAATTCTTATTGGTTGGATACCTTTTAAAAAACCATCTATTAGCAATTAGATTATTAATTGCATTGTAAACGAACACTATAAATCGAGAATAAAATCCTTCTCTTTAGATATCTTCTTAGTTATATTGTTATTTTTAAAATCAATATAACTATTAAAAACCCATGCAAGCATCCAAGACTAAATACCTAAACATCTTGTTTTTCACCATTACACTACTAATAGTAATTTCTTGCAAGGAAAAACAACCCAAAAAACTTGAAGTAGATGAAGAAAAATCAGAAAATGAGTGGACTGCTATTTTTAATGGTAAAGATTTATCAGGATGGACTATGAAAATAAATGGCTATCCATTAGCTGAAAATTTTGGAAACACCTTTAGGGTTGAAGATGGAATCTTAAGTATTAGATATGATGAATATGGTCCAGAACTTGGTGAGCGGTTTGGAGCACTGTTCTATGACAAAGTATTAACAAATTACAGATTAAAGGTAGAATACCGATTTGTTGGTGAAACCGCAGCAGGAGCTCCTGAATGGGGATATCGCGATAGTGGTGTTCAAATTCACACACAACCACCCAATACGGTTAAATTAAATCAACGCTTCCCTATATGTTTAGAATACAATCTGCATGGTGGCAACGGTGTTGACGAAAGACCATTGGGTGCGATTTGTGGCATAGGTACTCACGTCGAAATTGACGGTGTTAAAAGCACCTCATCTTGTACTCCAGCCAGGGTTGCCCGAACTTTTCATGGTGACCAATGGGTGATCGTAGAAATTGATGTAAATGAAGGAAAAATGAAACATTTCGTCAATGGTGAAGAAATTATGAGTTATTCAAATCCTACATACAATCCTGAAAATGAATACGCAAAAGCATTTATAAAGAATGGAAATGATTCAGTAAAAAGCGGGTACATTTCTTTTCAATCCAATAGCCACCCAATCGACTTTAGAAAAATAGAATTACTTGAGTATTAAATAAAATCGATTATATCCTAAAAAGTATTTCTATTTTGGATTTAGAAATTCTATCCTAATATTTAAACAGATACCATGAATAATACAAAAATCGCAATTATAACAGGAGCGGGGTCGGGTATAGGAAGAGCTGTGGCAATAGCCCTTAATGAAAACAATTGGACAGTGGTTTTAGCGGGTAGACGCAAAAAACCACTAGAAGAAACTGCAGCGCTTTGTGAATATAAAAACACAACAGTGATAACAACTGACATTACCAATAAGAGCAGTGTTGAACTTCTGTTTCAAAAAACCAAGAAAAAATATGACCGATTAGACTTACTTTTTAATAATGCCGGTATAAGTGCTCCTGCAAAACCTCTTGAAGACGTTACTTTATTAGAATGGCAGAATGTATTAAACACTAATGTAACCGGTGTTTTTCTATGTACACAAGAGGCTTTTAAAATAATGAAAAATCAAAAAATCCAAGGGGGTAGAATTATTAATAATGGGTCAATTTCAGCCCATGTACCTCGACCTCAATCAGCTCCTTATTCCGCTAGTAAACACGCAATCACTGGGTTAACAAAATCCACTTCTTTGGATGGTCGAAAATACAATATTGCATGCGGACAAATAGATATAGGTAATGCTGCAAGTGCAATGACCCAAACTATAGAAAAAGGAATAATGCAAGCCGATGGATCTTTAAAAGCCGAAGCAACTATAAACATAAATGACATTGGACGAACTATAGTTTATATGGCCAATTTACCATTAAATACCAATGTCCCTTTTGTAACTATTATGGCTAATCAAATGCCGTACATCGGCAGAGGTTAAATACTTATTTCAACTTTTTTTCCAGTTTTTGCAGCTTCAAAAATTGCCTCAATAATTTTCATATCCTTCACACCTTCCTCACCATCTAATGGAACTATTGGTTGTTTACCGTTAAATATTAATTCTGCCATACCATCCATTTGTAAAGTTTGATGAGTAACATGAGGCTGATTTAACTCCCCTTTATGGGTACGCCCCTTTATTGGCCCGTAACCTGTAGAAGGTTTCATTTCTAACCATCCATCAGAACCGGACATGTAAAAACGATCCAAATTACCGATATTATATGAGGAAAGACAATTTGCTACTGCTCCACTAGCAAAACCCATTTGAAATTGAATGGTTTCATCAACACCTTCTTTAAACTTTACGGGATCTGTCTTTGTTTCTTGAGCTGTAATCCATATGGGATCTTCACCAAGAATATATCTAGCTCCATTAATTGAATAAATTCCAATATCCATCATAGCACCACCGCCCGCAAGTTCTTTATTTAAACGCCACTGTGTAGGGTCGCCAATTACAAAACCTGATTGACCTTGAAAAAATTTAGGCGTACCAAATTCACCATTCATACGCATTTGAATTAGGGCTTTAGTTTTTGGTTCGTAATGCATACGATATCCTATTAACAACTTTACCTTAGCAGCCTTACAAGCATCAACCATTTTCTGGCCCTCTGCTACACTAATAGCCATTGGCTTCTCACAGATTACATGCTTTCCGGCTTTGGCCACCCGTATAGTTTGATCACAATGCAAACCATTTGGAGTAATTATATAAACTGCATCAATATCATCATTATCCTTTATAGCATCAAAATTATCGTAGTTATAACAGTTCTTCTTCGGAATGGAATATTTAGCCTGCCAATCTTTAATTTTTGAAGGTGTTCCACTAATAACGCCTACCAATTTAGCCTTTTTACAATCAACCATTGCTTTAGCAACTCGAGAACCATAACTACCTAAACCCATAATAGCAACCCTCAAAACAGGACCATCATAAGACGCTTCTGTCGCCGCTAAAAGATTAGGAGAATTAAACAATAATGGCATCCCTATTGCCGAAACTGTAACCTTTTCAATAAAATTTCTTCTTGAACTCATGACCTATAAGATTTATTCTAAAAATAGTGTTTTAACTACTAAGAAGCAATCATAAATTATTGTCATAAATTAAATTCTTGAAACGGACTAGTGTAGCATCGTTCTACAAAGCAAAAGCCTCTCTTTTTCAAGAAAGGCTTTTCAAATTTCGAGATCCCCCAAAAATCTCATACACAACACTCAACTGTATTATTTTCAAAAACAATTCAACCTACCACATAGGTTGATTGAAATAATTATAATTTACTTATTAGGAAAATAGACTTTAAAGGTTGTTCCTTCCCCCAAGGCGCTTTCCACTTCAATTTTCCCTTTCATTAAATCTACTTGATATTTGGTTAGATATAATCCCATTCCTCTCGCATCTTCATTATTCCCTAAAGTTTTATAAAGTCCAAATAGTTTATTTTTATTTTTATATAAATCTATCCCTATTCCATTATCCTCTATAGATATTATGGTATGTGTTTTATTTTTTTCAGCACTAATTACCACAACTGGAGTTTTTCCAACCTTCCGGAATTTAATTGCATTTGACAAACAATTCACCAGAATGTTTTCTAGATAAGCAGGTAAGGCATTTACCTCAAAATCATCCCCTATTTCATTAATAATCTTGGCATTTTCACTCTTAATAAGTCCTGTTAATCGCTGTTCTGCGCGATATACAAAATCATTAACTATTAAAAATTCTTTTTTTAGCTTGTTATTATTACTAATCGAAACTATCTCACGCAAACCTTTTGTAGTTTCCGTTACGTTCTTATTCCCTTCTTTCAGGATTGTTAATAATTTTTTACGTTCAATCTCGCATTCTTCTTTTTCCAAAAAGTTTAACAATAATGCATTGTTGGTCGCATGCCCCTTAAGATTATGAGATATCATGTGGGCGAAATTCACCAACTTATCTATATTCTTATTTGCTTCGCTTACTTGTTTGCTTAAATTTTCGCTCCGTCTATTAGGAGCGGAAACGTTAATTATTGAAGTAATAATTTTTTTATTTTCATTGGGATTATTAATTAATTTTCCGGCTAAGTTTATTTTACGTTTTTCTCCATTTTTAGCTGTATAATTCAACCCAGACAACTCAAACATATCCGTAATCGACAATTGCTTTAACATATTTGATTTATCTGAAGAACTACTTAATAACTGAAAGCTTTTATATGATTTACCTATTAAATCGTCTTCATTAAATCCAGTTATACTACAGAACTTTTCGTTAATTTCAAGAAATTTACCCGAAGCATAATCGGTAACAGCCATTCCTATAGGTGATGACTTAAAAATTTGTTGATATTCGTTTTTTGCTTTTTTAGTGTCAGATTTTTTACTTTTAATAGCCACAAATTTTGATGTAACATCTTGGACTGTACCAATTATTCTAGCACATTTTCCATCTTTAAATTTAGGACGACCAATAGTATTAACCCAAAGTGGACGGCCATCTTTAGAAATCATTTCTAAATTCTCATCCCATGGAGTCCCACTATTAATAGCTTCATTAATCGCAAGTTCCATCTTTCTTTTAGCTGACTCCTTTTTGTAAAAATTAATTACACTTTTTAAAGTAAGTAATGAGTTTTGTGGAATGTCAAAAATTTCCTGAACTAATGGTGACAAATAAACTTGTTCCTTTTCAACATTATATTCCCAACTTCCTATTTTGGCAATACTACCCCTTTCCTTTAACAGTTTATTGGTTCTGTTTAGTTCCATTTGTAACCTTTTTGTTTCAGTTACATCCTTAACATTAACCATTACCCCAATACTTTTACCATCACTATCTTTCCATGGGTTTAAATACCAAATAAAATTACCTTCGGCACCATCACCTACTTCAGCTTTATCAATAATCTGAATATCTTTTAAACCATCTAAAGCGTACTCTAATTTTGTTTTCCAATTTTCAGATAATCTTGGAAAAAGTTCAAATATATTTTTTCCTTTTACCTCACTGCTCACTAATGCAAACTTGTCAAACCACTGTTCTGAAGCATCAATTAGACAAAAATCTGTATCAAGTAAAGCTATGCAGGATGGGACTTGCTCTAGCCAAGCAAGATTTAAATTAGAGATGGGATTATTGTTGATCATTTTGTAGGATTATTTAATTTTTATAGTAATTTTCCTACAATATATAATTATCACCTTACTATTAGGCTCTAATGTTGAGAAAGCGCACATATTTGTTGTGAAACATTTTCATTCTGTTGTATGCACCTTATCTTTAATCACTTAATTCAAAGTATTTTTGAATTATTGCACCAATCTTGTCCTCAGACAAAGGCTTTAGCCAAATGCCATTTATTTGACTAATATTTGCTGCTTTTTCTTCATCATTTGGACTCAATGATGTTGTTAATAAGATGATTACTGTGTTGTCTTTGTCCTGTCTTTCTAATTCATTAAAAGCGTCTAAAAATTCCCAAGCGCTCATTATTGGCATATTAATATCGATAAATATTAACTCTGGCATCATATTATCCGTTGATTTTAAGTACTCCAACGTATCAATACCACTTTGAAAATCAACAATATTCTTCGAGCAATTAGCATCTGCAATAAACTTCTTATGAATAAAATTGGTTGAATAATTATCATCCAATAACAATATAGAATCAAGTTGTTTTGACATATAAATTTCAATTAAAAATGAACTAGAAATTATTCATCTAATTCCGCGTTTACATTATACTATTTTTATAGGGGAACAACATTTATCACAGTTTTTACTGCGTTTATAATTATATAGGTCAAGTCAGTACACCTACACATTTAGAACTACAAAATTATACCAATATTATACTAAATGTAAGAATTTATTTGTTAAAATTTATTACCTACTTAAAAAGAAGAAAAAACACCTTCTAATACATCTTAAAAATTAATCATCAAGTAGAATCTCAAGAATTTGAATTGCTGTTTCGCTAATCTTTGTTCCTGGTCCAAAAACAGCCACCGCTCCTGCATCGAATAAAAATTGATAATCTTGCTTTGGCACTACACCACCAACGATTACCATGATATCATCACGGTTATATTTTTTTAACTCTTCAACTACACGTGGTACCAAAGTTTTGTGACCTCCCGCTAAAGATGACACACCAAGAATGTGAACATCATTTTCAACAGCCTGTTTAGCAGCCTCTTCAGGAGTTTGAAAGAGAGGACCTATATCTACATCGAAACCCAAATCTGCATATCCCGTAGCCACAACCTTCGCTCCCCTATCATGCCCATCTTGACCCATTTTTGCAATCATAATTCTCGGTCTTCGGCCATCTTGAATAGCAAAACGGTCTGCCATTTCTTGAGCTTTATTAAAGCTACTGTCGTCTTTAATTTCTTTAGAATACACCCCTGAAAATGAATTTATTATTGCCTTATGCCTCCCAAATACTTGCTCCAACACCATACTTATCTCGCCCAATGTAGCTCTAACTCTTGCAGCATTTACCGCTAAAGCTAACAAATTGTTTTCTTCTTTAGATAGCCTTATTACAGTTTCCTGTTTAGAATCCATTTTATATTCAGCGGCTTCCGTAAGTCTTTTTAGTGAATGTTGTACTTCATCTTCATTTCTAGTTGATTTAATTTTTGCAAGTCGCGCTAATTGTTGTCTACGCACCTCATTATCATCAACTTCTAATATTTTTAGCTCTTCTTCTTCATTAAGCTGAAATTTATTTACCCCAACAATAATATCTTGACCACTATCAATACGTGCCTGCTTTCTGGCAGCAGCCTCTTCAATTCTCATTTTAGGAATACTAGCCTCTATAGCCTTTGTCATACCTCCTAAATCTTCAACTTCTTGTATTAAACTCCATGCTTTTTTCGCAAGTTGATCTGTTAAATACTCTACGTAATAACTACCCGCCCATGGATCTACAGTTTTCGTTATTTGTGTTTCTTCCTGCAGGTACAATTGAGTTTCCCTTGCTATTCTAGCCGAAAAATCTGTGGGTAATGCAATAGCTTCATCTAATGCATTGGTATGCAAACTCTGAGTACCGCCAAAAACCGCTGCGGCAGCCTCAATAGTTGTCCGCGCTACATTATTAAATGGATCTTGTTCCGTTAAACTCCAACCACTAGTTTGGCAATGGGTTCTTAGCGATAAAGACTTTGGATTTTGAGGATTAAATTGTTTCACAATTTTCGACCATAACATGCGCGCAGCCCTTAGCTTAGCAATTTCCATAAAATGATTCATTCCTATTCCCCAGAAAAATGATAAACGGGGCGCAAAATCATCAATATCTAATCCGGAATCAAGTCCTGTTCTAATATATTCCAATCCATCAGCTAAAGTATAAGCTAACTCAATATCTGCAGTGGCTCCCGCCTCATGCATGTGATACCCAGAAATACTTATACTGTTAAATTTTGGCATAAACTTACTGGTGTATTCAAAAATATCTGCCACTAGCTGCATTGAGGGTTTCGGTGGATAGATGTATGTATTACGTACCATAAACTCCTTGAGAATATCATTCTGAATAGTACCTTTCAATTGGTTTAGGGCCACACCTTGCTCTTCAGCAGCTACAATATAAAAAGCCATAATTGGCAAAACAGCTCCATTCATAGTCATAGAAACCGACATTTCATTCAATGGAATATTATTGAATAAAACCTTCATATCCTCCACAGAATCTATAGCCACTCCCGCTTTTCCAACATCCCCCACTACCCTTTCATGATCACTATCATAACCACGATGTGTTGGCAAATCAAAAGCTACAGAAAGCCCTTTTTGACCTCCTTTTAAATTCCTTCTATAAAATGCATTACTCTCTTCGGCCGTTGAAAATCCTGCATATTGACGTATGGTCCATGGTCTTCTAACATACATTGTTGAATAAGGTCCACGTAAATAAGGGGGAATTCCAGCGGCGAAATCTAGATGTTCTGATTCTTTTATATCTTCTTTTGAATATGAAGGTTTCAGTTGAATTTTCTCCGCTGTTTCATAGATCTCGACAGAACCAGACTGAACGTTCTTCCTCGGTCTTCCGTTTTCCATCCTCAAGCTAATATGACTCAAATCTTTCCTATTCATCTTCGTTTTGGTATAAACATATGAGACATATGGTGGTAGTAAAATTCCAAAGAAACATACAAATCAAGAGCCTTATCTTCAGTATCTGCCCAAGATGTATAATTATCTTTAATGCGTGAAATAATTAGGTTTGGTCTTAAACTATTATTCTTTCTAAGAACAGAAAATGTTCCTTTTAGTTCTACATCTTGAATATTCTTTTCTATACATGCAAAAATCGGATGATTATAATTAAAGCCACTATTTTTAGAATCTGTCACTATCCACAAATTGTCAATTTTTCGAAGTTCTTTAAAAACATTTATAGAATGGTCTGAAACAATCTTTACCCTATTCACAGTGTTACCACCTTCTACAGCATTAACAAAAACCTCATATGCATTTTCTTTAGTATCACTATCTGTATAATAATTTTTCAAGTCATCTTCAAAGCTATATAGGGCTTCTTTGAACATTTTAGCATCCTTTAAATCACAGCTAAATAGCTCTATTTGTTCATGATATTTGTAAGAAAAAGAGTCTTGTTTACAAGACACAGATATACAAAGCAATAATATCAAATATTTTTTCCTACTCATCGTCCAATCTTTTTTGTTCAATTGTGGTAGCTAAACGTTTTTCAACTATTGGCCTAATACTTGTTTCACCATAATCTGTTATAACAAAAGGGCTAACTCGAATCGTATCTTTCATCTTATCAGATACATTTAGGTATTTATTCGTACCTACTAAAACAGTATCACTGTTATTGAAACTCTTTTGAATTATTTCAGCACTTTTTTCAATCTCAGTTTGTATAACACCTGATTTCAATTGAGTTAAAAAGCCCCCTGATTCTTCAATATTCTTAAATAACACTAGTGCCTTTTCAGCAATTTCTTGTGTTAAAGATTCGATATAATAGGCTCCCTCAGCAGCATTATCAACTTTATCGAAATAACTTTCATTTTTTAATATCAATAATTGATTTAATGCTATTCTATCTCCAAAATCATTGGGTTCGTGATACAGAACATCATATGGTAGATTGCAAACTAAATCGGCTCCGCCTAAAACAGCAGACATACATTCGGTACTAGTGCGCAACATATTTACATTATAGTCATATAATGTCTTGTTTCGTTTTGTTGGTGTTGCCATAATGAGGCATTCTTCAGACAACTCGTATTCCGAAGCTAGGGTAGCCCATAACAATCGAAGTGCGCGAATTTTAGCTATCTCAAAAAAGTAGTTTGACCCAATGGCTACTTTAAACAACACTTTTGAAGTGTTATTATTATTTTGATTTAAATATTCATTGGCATGTGCCATAGCATAGGCCAACTGCTGAATTATTGTAGCACCTGCATTTTGATACAAACTAGCATCTACCGTTATGGTATTTTTTTGGGAACCTTCTAATAAACTTTTTAAAAAATTAAAATCAGCATTTTCATTTAAAAACCAATTCCCTGTTTTGGCAAGATTACCAAGGCTATCGAAATGAAATTGCACATTATTGGTATTCTTAATAAAATTTAAAATCGATTGCCGGTTTTTAACTGTTACTTTTTGAAAATGAATGTGAATATTAGTCGACTTTAATTCGATAGCGTTCAATAGAATTTCAAAATCAATATTTTCTGAAATTATATCAAACCAAATACTTTTTGCTCCATTTTTTATCGAATCTAGCGCTCTTAAATTAGCCTTGTTTGCAATTTCAACTTCAATAAATTGACCTACTTGCCAGCCATTTTTACTTTTTTGAATACTGTTAGCAACACTATTCTCTTTATGATAAAATGGCTCTACTGAAACACCTTCTTGAGAATGCCAAATCAGCGTTTTTTCATAATCTGCACCTTTTAGGTCAGCTTCGATTTTCTGTTTCCATCCTTTTGCGGAAACTTCAGAAAAATCATCAAACAAGGATGAATGTGACATGACTATTTTTTATATAAAATACGATTTATAAAGGAATATTACCATGTTTTTTCTTAGGCAACTTACTTACCTTATTCTCCAATAGCGTATATGTTTTAATCAGTTTTCTACGTGTGTTTTTTGGAAGAATAACTTCATCGATAAATCCGCGTTCTGCCGCACTATAGGGATTGGCGAATTTCTCAGCATATTCAGCTTCTTTTTCAGCTAGTTTTGCAACCGGGTCATCAGCTGAATTTATTTCTTTTCGGAAGATTATCTCACTAGCTCCTTTTGCACCCATAACCGCAATCTCAGCACCAGGCCATGCATAATTTAAATCTGCACCAATATGTTTCGAATTCATAACATCATAAGCACCACCATAAGCTTTTCGAGTAATAACAGTTACTTTAGGTACTGTTGCTTCACTTAAAGCATACAGCAATTTTGCACCGTTGGTAATAATTCCATTCCATTCTTGGTCTGTCCCAGGTAAAAATCCTGGTACATCTACTAATACTAACAACGGAATATTAAAGCAATCGCAAAACCTTGTAAATCGAGCTGCTTTTTTAGAACTATCGACATCTAAAACTCCCGCTAAACTCATTGGCTGGTTGGCAACAACTCCAATACTTTTTCCGCCAAGTCGAGCGAAACCAACAACAATATTATCGGCATAATCTTTATGAATCTCAAAAAAAGTTTTTTCATCAATTATACCATTAATCACCTTACGCATATCATAGGGTTGATTAGGATTCTCGGGCACAATATGCTCCAATTCTTCACGAATTTCATCACCAAACTCAAAAGGAATTTCAATGGGAAGATCTTCACAATTTTGAGGCATATAGCTAACCAATTGCTTTATCTGATTAATACAGGCAATATCATTAGCAGCAGTCATATGTGTTACTCCTGATTTTGTAGCGTGTGTCTTGGCACCTCCTAATTCTTCCGAAGTTACTTCTTCATTAGTTACAGTCTTTACAACATTAGGGCCCGTAACAAACATATAACTAGAATTTTCTACCATTAAGGTGAAATCTGTCATCGCAGGAGAATAAACTGCGCCACCTGCACATGGCCCCATAATAGCAGAAATTTGAGGAATTACCCCCGATGCCATTACGTTTCTATGAAAAATATCGGCATAACCTCCAAGTGAACGAACACCTTCCTGAATACGAGCTCCACCACTATCATTTAATCCAATTACAGGGACACCTATTTTCATGGCCAAATCCATAATCTTACAAATTTTTTCTGCATGTGTTTCTGATAATGCGCCGCCAAAAACAGTAAAATCTTGGGCGAAAACACAAACTTTTCTTCCAGCAATTGTACCGTAACCTGTGACCACTCCATCGCCATAAAAGATTTGCTTTTCCATTCCAAAATCTTTAGTTCGATGCGTTACTAAAGCTCCCATTTCTTCAAAAGAATTTTCATCTACCAAAAAATGAATACGTTCTCGAGCTGTTAATTTTTTTTTCGAATGCTGCTTATCAATACGTTCTTGTCCTCCTCCTAAATTAGACTTAGACAATTTATCTTTAAGTATTTGTTGTTTATCGCTCATTATAAAAATTCACTCTAGTTTGTAATACTACATCCTGTTTTTAAGCCAATTAGAATCTTCGGTAATCGGTAATTTCAAATCTTCTTTATTCTCTAAGTATAGTTTTAACCCTACCATGGCAGCAATTTTTTGTTCTTCAACCTTTTGTTTTTGAACTTTTTCTTGAGAGAAGTATTGTTTTACGAAGTGGGTGTCAAAATTACCTGATTTAAAAGCATCGTGCTCACAAACAAACTTTCCGAACGACAATGTGGTGGAAACCCCTTCAACTTTGTAATTATCAATTGCTTCAATCATTAATTGAATAGCCGCTGCTCTATTTTCTCCATAGCTTATTAATTTAGAAAGCATAGGATCATAATAAATAGGAACCTCCATACCCTCTTCAAACCCATCATCTACACGTATACCTTCACCCTTAGGTCTTTTATAAGAGAATAAAACTCCTATACTTGGTATAAAATTTTCAAGCGGGTCTTCAGCATATACTCTAACTTCTAATGCATGACCAGAAATGGACAAATCTTCTTGAGAAAAATCAATTTCTTCTCCTCTTGCTACTCTTATTTGTTGCTCAACCAGGTCTATACCAGTAATCATTTCAGTTACTGGATGTTCTACTTGAAGTCTGGTATTCATTTCTAAAAAATAGAAGTTTTTGTTTTCATCAAGCAGAAACTCAACGGTACCAACACCCAAATAATCACAAGCCTTGGCAACCTTAACGGCTGCTTCACCCATAGCTTTTCGTATTTCTGGGGTAAGTACTGCGGAAGGTGCTTCCTCTACTACCTTTTGATGCCTTCTTTGTATACTACACTCTCTTTCAAATAGATGCACAATATTACCATGTCCGTCTGCAAGTATTTGAATTTCAATATGCCGAGGGGAGCCCACATATTTCTCGATAAAAACTGCTCCATCGCCAAAAGCAGATTCAGCTTCACTGATAGCACGATTCATTTGTTCTGGTAATTCCTTTAAAGATGCTACAACCCGCATTCCTTTACCACCACCACCGGCTGCAGCTTTTATTAAAATGGGAAAACCAATCTTTTGTGCAATGCTATTTGCTAATGCCACATCGGTAACAGCTTCATCAATACCTGGCACCATGGGGATGTCATAAGACTTAACAGCCTCTTTTGCTGACAATTTATTACCCATTACCTCAATTGCGTGCACTTTAGGTCCAATAAAAACTATACCATTTTCAGAAACTTTTCTAGCAAATTCAGCGTTTTCACTTAAGAATCCATAACCCGGATGAATTCCATCGGCATTCGTTTTCTTGGCCGCATCAATTACTTTTTCTATTACCAGATATGATTCACTTGAAGCAGAATTACCTAAGTATACTGCTTCATCAGCAAATTTTACGTGCGGTGAATATCGGTCTGCGTCTGAATAAACCGCCACGCACTTTATTCCCATTTTTCGAATGGTTTTCATCACTCTTAGGGCAATTTCACCTCTATTGGCAACTAATATTTTCTTCATTAAAAATATATTTTGGAATAAAATATTCCTCTCATTTATTCCATCTCAATTATAATCTGCCCCTTATCGACAGCAGCATCTTTTTTAACCTTCACGAATTTCACAATTCCCTCACCTTCAGAAAGAATAACATTTTCCATTTTCATTGCTGAAAGCACTACCAAAGGAGTTCCCTTTTCAACTTCTTGCCCCTCTTCAATCAAAATATCAATAATTAAACCAGGCATTGGGGCGTATATCTCATTCACTTTTTCGGCAACGACATTTAACATACCCATTTCTTTAACCATTTGATCCATCGAATCGGCAATACCAATTTCATACTTATTGGCATTAACTAATAAAGTCAACTTTTTTTCCAAAAAATCAGCATGTTCTACATGGATTGAATACGATTGATTTTCACTAATTAAATGGAAAGCATTGGAACCATTTTCAATTAAATCGAGATTTTCTAATTCTTCTGGAGTTAATTCTATTTTGACATTATTTACTGAAACAGTATAAGCCATAGGCGATTTTATATTCAAATATTTAGATTTGACTAAAGGTATCAAAAATCTTAGTTTTCTTTGATATCAAAAGTTTTAGTCTAAGTACCTGGATGATATTTGTCATTTATAGATAGTTAGTTTGCCCTTAGCTTTGGTTTAAAATAACTTATGTTAAGCAGGTACTTGCCCATATTCATAATCTTATCGATACTCGCAGAAATTCTGGGTACCGTTGGTGGATTTGGATCTTCGGTTTTTTTTGTTCCGATGGCTAGTTATTTTATGGATTTTCAGACGGTGTTGGGTATTACGGCCTTATTTCATTTATCTAGCAATATCACTAAATTGGGTTTTTTCAGAAAAGGATTTGACAAAACCCTAATGTTATATTTGGGAATACCAGCCATTTTATTTGTATCGATTGGTGCATTTTTAAGCAAATATGTGAACCCAGAATTGCTCACTCTAATTCTTGGAATATTCCTTTTACTATTCGGACTTTTATTTTTAATTAATAAAAACCTGATAGTTTCTGCAAGCAAAAAAAATGCACTTATTGGAGGCACCTTGTCTGGATTAATTGCGGGATTACTAGGTACTGGAGGTGCTATAAGAGGTGCTACGATGACTGCGTTTAACCTTAATAAAGAAAAATTTATAGCTACTTCTGCTATTATTGATTTAGGTATTGACTTAAGTAGAAGTATTATATATACTTATAATGGTTATGTGAATAAAAAAGATCTTTACCTTATTCCTATTCTTATTGGAGTAAGTATAGTAGGCACTTATTTGGGAAAAAAAGTTTTAGATAAAATAACTCAAGCTCAATTTAAAAGAATAGTGCTTTTCTTATTAGTGGGTATTGGTATACTTACTATTATATTTAATTTGAAGTAAAATAGACAAATATGGATTTTATCGATTATTATAAAGTTCTGGGACTAACTAAATCAGCAACTGGAAAAGAAGTGAAATCTGCCTATCGGAAAATGGCAAGAAAATACCATCCGGATCTTAATCCTAATAATGTTGAAGCTGAAAAAAAGTTCAAACAAATTAATGAAGCGAATGAGGTATTGAGTGATCCCGAAAAAAGAAAAAAATACGATCAGTACGGTAAAGATTGGCAACATGCAGAAGAATTTGAGAAAGCGAAAGCACAACAGCAGTCTAGACAAAATTCTTCACAACGTGCCTACAATGGCGCACAGGGAGATGATTATTCTGATTTTTTTGAATCAATGTTCGGCGGATCTGGTTTTGGAAGGCAAGAAAGAGAAGTAAAATTCAGAGGTCAAGATTTTAATGCAGAACTTCGCTTAAGCCTCACAGATGTTATTTCGGCGCACAAACAGACTTTAACCGTAAATGGTAAAAATATACGAATAGCCATTCCTGCTGGAATTGAAGATGGCCAAACAATAAAAATTAAAGGACAAGGTGGAACAGGCTCATCAGGTGCACCAAAAGGAGATCTTTATATCACCTTTTCAATTCAAAACAATACTACATTTAAAAAAGTAGGAGCTAATTTATATAAAACAATAGATATACCACTTACCAAAGCAATCTTAGGCGGTGAG
This sequence comes from Aurantibacter sp., assembly GCF_039941195.1. Lineage (GTDB taxonomy): Bacteria > Bacteroidota > Bacteroidia > Flavobacteriales > Flavobacteriaceae > Aurantibacter_A. The sequence goes on from NZ_JBDVFA010000039.1 coordinate 22,971, forward strand.
ATTACCGTTGAAACCCTTACCGGTAAGGTAAAACTGAAAGTCAAACCAGAAACTCAAAATGGAGCACAAGTAAAATTAAAGGGTAAAGGTTTTCCGGTCTATAAAAAGGATAAACAATTTGGAGATCTATTCATCACGTATAATATTAAAATTCCAACCAATTTAACAGAAACTCAAAAAGAACTTTTTAAACAATTGGAGAATTCAAATTTAAATTAAAGACTATGGATACTAGAGAATATATTAGAATCACAGAGTTTTGCACCAAGTATGGGATTGAAGAATCATTAGTTCTTGTTTTGCAAGAATATGAGGTGGTAAGGCTCGAATTAGTAAATAACGAGCAGTGCTTACACGAACAAGAATTACCCCATTTAGAAAAAATGCTAAGACTACACCAAGAACTAGAAATTAATCCAGAAGGTTTACAGGCCATTGACCACTTATTAAAAAGAATAAATGGACTTCAAAAAGAAGTGAGTAGTCTACGAAAAGTGTTAAACCGTTTTGAATAATATTGCCATATTATATTCTCATTAATTGACCAAACACCCAATTCTTAATACTTAGATTTATAATAAGTAATTGCCATCGAAACTTTTATTAGTTATGATATTTATCATACCTAATAAAAAAAGGCAAACATATCTTTATTGTATTAATGACAAAAACAGTAGTATTATGACAATTAACATACAATATGTACACATGCCAACTAGCGAATCGTTGAGCACTATAATTACTGAAAAGTTAGAGAAATTACACCACAAATATAATTGGGTAATTAGAGCTGAAGTATTTTTAAAGCTTGAAAGCGATACCGCAGTAAAAAATCAAATTTGTGAAATTGAGCTTAGTGCACCAGGACCAAGAATATTTGCTAAGTCAAAAGAAAACAATTTTGAAAAAGCCGTAGCTAACACAATAAAAGAATTAGAACATCAATTAAAACGAAGAAAAAGTTCATTTGTTAAACATTAATTTTCTCAAATTCGTTAATTTAAAAATCAACTCGCCTTCTTTTGTATTTCGGGTTGATTTTTAATTTATACTATTGATTATGAATTAAATAGTAACTGCAAATTTCCAAGCATAACCAGTTCAGATTTATTTTTTCCTGAAAAAGAATATGCAATTGCATTGGCTGTCTCATGTATCAGGGTTTTTATTTTATTGGAGAAAATTGCCGTATGCTCCCTATAAAATTCTTCAAAACTGTTAAAACACTCACGACTTTTTCGTTCGTTTTCTGTGTACCAATCGAATACAATTTCAATTTGAAAAGCAGCATCTGAACCAAATTCATCTTCAATATCGTCTAACAATAACCATTTATCACGTATAAGACTTTTAAGCTTCTCTCTTTCCTTATTATGTATTGACCCATCTGCCATTGCAATAGCAAAAAAAAGAGCACCGACTTTTTGATAAAATTTATTCCCTATTTTATTTGTTTCGAATTTTCGCATATCTAATATTTTCATTTTACTAAAAATACATTCTGTTTCTTCCTACTAAAATGATAAAAGTCAGTTATTAGATTATCTTTAAGGGTATGAAAGTGTTTGAGAAAAACAGTAATATATTTCGTTTACTTTCAGAGTCGGTCTCTGAGGGAATTTTAGTAGTAAATGACAAGCAATTTATAGTTGCCGCAAATGGATCTGCACATTCTATGTTCGGCTATGATGAAGATGAACTTATAGGCAAACCTTTAGACGTACTTATTCCCTCTAATTATCGCAAAGCACATTCAGGGCATTTTGAATCTTTTAAAAATGGTGCTGAAAAGAGACAGATGGGCCATGGACGTAATCTATTCGGCTGTAGAAAGAATGGTGAAGAATTTCCAGTGGAAGCAGGCCTTAATCCATTAAAGCTATACGATAACACGTACATAATGGCTTTAGTAACAGACATTACTGAAAGAAAAAAAGCTGAAGAAGAATTAAGCCATTGGTTTCAAATTTTTAACGAATCACTTAACGAAATCTATGTGTTCGATGCTACTACATTTAAATTCATCAATGTAAACTATGGTGCTCAAGTAAACATAGGTTATAATTTGGAAGAACTACAAAACCTTACCCCTGCTGATATTAAACCTCATTTTAGTAAAGCTTCCTTTCAAGAATTATTGGAAACCCATTTTAAGGGTACTAATCCTAAAATGGAATTTGAAACAGAACACCAACGAAAAGATGGCTCTACTTACCCTGTTGAAGTGCACTTGCAATTATCATATATTGGTATTCGAAAAGTCTATGTTGCTATAATTCTAGATATTACTGAACGAAAATCGTATACCGAAAATTTAGAAAAAACGGTTGCTCAACGAACAGAGCAATTACAAAAAGCTCTTTCAGCCGAAAAAGAACTAAATGAGCTAAAAACAAAATTTTTGTCGCTTGTTTCTCATGAATTTAAAACACCCCTAAGTAGTATTTTAACTTCTACTACTTTATTAACAAAATACACGAAAACCGAGCAACAAGCTAAAAGGGATAAACATCTAAACACCATTAAAAGCAAGGTAAAATATTTAGATAATATCTTAAATGATTTTCTCTCAGTGGAACGGTTAGAATCTGGTAAAGTAAAATACAATTATAGTACCTTTCCATTAAGCAAAGTAGTTAATGAAGTAGTTTACGATTCTAATATGCTTCTAAAAGAAGGTCAAAGAATACTATACCCACAAGATATAGACGATATTATTTTAGAGTTCGATGAAAAAATACTAGAACTTGCTTTGTCTAATTTAGTACATAATGCCATAAAATATTCACCGGAAAATAAAATTATTGCCATTCGCGTAACAAACCAGAAAGAATTTATTTTTATCAATATAATTGATCAAGGCATAGGAATTCCAGAACCAGAGCAAAAATTTATTTTTGAACGTTATTTTAGAGCAGGCAATGCACTACTAACCCAAGGAACAGGTATTGGACTTAACATAGCTAAAAGGCATTTGGAAGATTTAGGTGGAGATATCACCTTTACGAGTAATGAAAATGAAGGAACCGAATTTAAAATTAAGGTACCTATGCAACCCTTAAAATCTGAATAATGAAAAAAGTGCTTTTAATTGAAGACGACCTTTCTTTACGTGAAAATACTGCGGAAATTTTAGAACTCTCCGGCTATGAGGTAAGCATGGCTCCAAATGGAAAAATAGGAGTAGCTATTGCTAAAAAGGATTTGCCTAATATTATTGTCTGTGATATTATGATGCCGGAATTAGATGGCTATGGCGTTCTTAAAGAACTTTCTATTGATGAAAACACCAAACATATTCCATTTATTTTTCTGTCGGCCAAAACTGAGCGTTCAGAGATACGAAAAGGAATGGACTTGGGCGCCGATGATTATTTAACTAAACCATTTGAAGAGGAAGAATTATTGAGTGCTTTGGAAAGTAGATTAGCTAAGGCCGAACTTCTATCGCAAATGAACAAATCTCCAACTGCAGCTCCTGTAGAAGAAAAAATGGGAAGTTTAAATGAACTTAAAAATTTCTTCGACGACAATGGTAATATTCAAAGTTTTGAAAAAGGGGAACATATTTATAATGAAGGTGTACGATCTACTACAATTTATTTAATGCTAAAAGGCGTTGTTAAATGCCACAAAATGGATGAAGATGGCAAAGAATTAATTACCGATTTATACAGAGCCGACGACTTTATTGGCCTTACCTCTTTAATAGACAATATACCTTACCATGAAACCGCTACTGCTGTTGAGGAAACTGAAGTTGCCGGAATATCAAAGCTAAAGTTAAAAGATATTTTGCAAAAAAATCAGAATATCTCTATTGAATTAATGGAGCTTTTATCAGAAAATATAACCGACATGAAAGAGCAACTACTACAAATGGCTTATAGTTCGGTTCGAAAAAAAACAGCGCAAACCTTGTTGCAATTTTCGGAGATTATGAATAAAAAACCTAATGAAGCTATACGTATTTCTCGAAGTGATTTAGCAAGTGTTGCCGGTATTGCAACTGAGAGTTTAATTCGCACCTTGTCTGGTTTTAAAAAAGAAGGTCTCGTAGAAATTGAAGGCAGGAACATTTGTATACTTGAACTAGAGGCATTGCGACAAATTATTTAATTCAATAATCTCCATACTGATATTTATCATTTTTTGCCACACCTGTGCAACATAAATTTGCGCATCTAGTGATATAAATGATGAAGAATATATTAATTCCGACAGACTTTTCGGAGAACGCTTGGAATGCGTTAAAATATGCTCAACAGCTTTTCGAAAACACCACATGTAATTTCTACCTTTTACATGTAAGTGACTTTATTGATTCTCCAATGAGTGCAATTTCGTATGAGATAAGCGAAAATTCACAAACTCAGGAATTGATAAAAACTTCCAAACAAGAATTAAATATTTTACATCGAAAAATAGAAAAGACAGTTAGTAATAAAAATCACAAGTACTTTAGTATACACGAACATGGGTTCTTTTTAGAGATTGTTAAAAAACACATCAATGAAAATAAAATAGACCTAATTGTGATGGGCACAAAGGGTGCTACTGGGATGCGAAAACGAATTATTGGAAGCAATTCTGGCGATGTAATTACTAAAGTCCAATGTAATACGTTAATTATTCCAAAAGGTGTTGCGTTTTCAGTACCCCAAGAAGTAGCATTCCCAACAGATTATAATATTTTTTACTCGCACAAAATATTGGAGGCGGTAACCGAAATGTTGGGATTATGCGAAGGTAGTATTCGGGTTATGAATGTATCTAAAACAGACAGACGACTAACAAAGGTTCAAGAAAAAAATCAGGAATTTCTTTCCGATTACCTCAACGAAACTTTCAATAAAAATAATAGCTTTCATACCATTACTAATAAAAGTGTGAATGCCGCCATTCAGTGCTTTGTAGAAAGCAGAGATATCGATATGATAATTATGGTAGCTAAAAACTTAAACTTCATTCAACAAATTCTTTTCGATTCTTTGGCCGAAAAAATTAGTTTCCACACCTCGGTTCCATTTTTTGTAATACACGAATAAGCACATTGTAAGCGCCTAAGGCAACTGACCAATATCATTGTTTACAGCTATAATCAACTCTATTTTTGAGTAAAACAGCATAGATGAGAACAATATTAATTCCTACCGACTTTTCAGATAATGCTTTGCATGCCGTAAACTACGCAGTAGACCTCTTCAAATGCGAACGTGTACATTTCTATTTTCTACATGCATATGCCGATGAAGTATATGGTCCCTATAAATCTAAGAATAACGAGGAAATCGAGATAGAGAAAAAGAAATTAAAGAAACAAACAGAAAAAAAACTCGATACTTTAATAGACCAGATACAAGATGTTCCACCAAATCCTCGCCATAGTTACGAGGGAATTGCAGTATTCGACGCATTGGTTGATGCCGTAAATGACCAGGTTAATGAAATTAATATCGATATGGTTGTTATGGGTACCAAAGGAAAATCAAATGATAAGAAAATAATTTTTGGCAGTCATACAGTTCAACTATTTAAATATGTAAAATGCCCCGTTTTGGCAGTTCCAAATGATGCTGATTTTGAACAACCAAAAAAAATATTATTCCCTACTAATTATATGTTACCGTATAAAAGGCGTGAATTGAAACTATTAAACTGCCTTAGTGGTGAATATAAATCGGAAATTCACTGTCTTTACATTTCAGATTTTGACAACTTAAGCGCTCGACAAATAGACAATAGACGATTTTTAAGTGATGGTCTACCCAATTCTTATCTGTTTTTTGAGCAGACTTCAGTAAAGAATAAGACTAAGGCAATTCAGGAATATATTGAACAAAAGCATATCGATTTTCTTGTAATGGTCAATTCTAGACATTCCTTTTTAGAAGATTTACTCTATCGAAGCACAGTTGATGAAATTGGATTAACTACCAAAATTCCATTTCTAGTGTTGCAAAACTTATCTCGGTAACTAAAAAATCGTATTATGACAAACATTTTAATTCCAACAGATTTTTCAGCTAATGCTCTTCATGCACTTCGTTATGCCAATTTCTTGTTTAAAAATGAAGAATGCACATTTTATATTTTAAATGCTTTTCAAACAGGCGCTTCAAACCTCGAAAGCCTAAGAAACAAACAGAGAAATACAAGATTGTTTAGAATTACTAAAGAAGCTGCAGAGCGAGACTTAAAAGAAGTTTTAAAAACAATTCAATCAGAGGATAATAATGTTCAACACACTTATAAAACCATTGCCATAGCAGATTCCTTACTGAATGCAATTGGCAAGTCAGCAATTGAACTAAATATTTCTTGCATATTTATGGGAACACAAGGTGCTAGTGGCTTAAAAGGAGTATTTATGGGTAGTAATACAGTTACCATTATCAAGAAAATAGATTTTTGCCCAATAATCGCAGTCCCTTCAGAATATAATTTTGAAATTCCAAAAACTATACTTTTCACAACAGGCTTTGAACATGTATATGATAAATATGAACTTAAACCAATGTTATTATTGGCAAAGCTTTATGATTCTAAAATTCAAGTGCTACACTTAGTCGATAAAACAAAAATTATTGAACACAAAGAGACCGCTAAAAAAGTAATTGCAAAACGACTTACAAATGTGGCTTATGAAATAATAGAAATAAAAAAAAAGGAATCTATATCCTCTGAAATTGCTACACTTGTTAAACAAAATAAAGAAATTGGCATGGTAGCCATTATTGATTACTGGCATAGTTTTATGGAAAAACTAACCCACGAACCTGTAGTTAAAAATATAGCCTTTAAAACTAAAGTTCCCTTGCTTGTGATGCATTTACCCGAATAAAATAGAAACTCAGTTTTAACTTTTTAACAGTCGATTATTATCCGAGATATCCTTTTTATTTTGATCTTTTAAACTACTAATGGGAAAACCAAGACATTTCAACTCAGACTCTACCCTTGCTAATGCTATCTTGCTTGCATATAAAAATGTAATTGTACTATTTTTAATATCCATATCTAAAATGACAATATCTTTTATACGAGACAGATTGCGTGAAATTATTTGTTTTCCTTCTGATGTACTAAAATTTTTTAATGTAGCTGACTTTCTCATGATATTAGTTTTCGCAAAAAATAAAAACTTATTGAAAGCTATAAAATGACATATATCAGTTTCGAAAAAAAAACATTCTCAATTTTAAAATAAAACATACTTCCATGGACAAAAATCCTCAAAATCTTGTTTTTGCAATTGATATAGGCGGAACCTATACTAAAATAGGTCTCGTTAATCAAGAAGGCGATGTTCTTGATAGTCGAAAATTTAATACTGACGCCAAACAACCCTACAGCCAATTCATCAAAAAACTTTCCGATGAAATACAAATACTAGTCACTCCTTTTAAAAAAAAATATACTATTCATGCAATTGGAATTGGCGCTCCAAATGCAAGCTATATTTCTGGCAAAATGATAAGCCCTCCAAACTTTAGATGGGGCGAAAGTGTAATCATAAAAGATAACATACAAAACTTACTCAAATTACCGGCATATATTACCAATGACGCCAATGCGGCTGCCTTAGGAGAGCTTTATTATGGAGCAGGAAAAGCCATGACTAATTTTATTGTACTTACTCTAGGAACAGGTTTAGGCAGTGGTATCATAAACGAAAGCAAATTAATTTATGGCCAATACGGCATGGCTGGTGAATTAGGACATGTAAATGTGTATCCGGAAGGAAGGCAATGCAATTGCGGACTAAAAGGTTGCCTGGAAACCTATGCATCTGTGACTGGCATAAAGCGAACTGTTTTTGAATTACTATCTGATAATAATTCCGATTCCTTATTGCGAAGTTATAGTTACGACCAACTCGATGGGAAAACAATATCAGAAGCTGCACACAAAGGGGATGAACTAGCTTTAAAGGCATTCGATAAAACTGCTAAAATTCTCGGTCGAAAAATGGCGGACTCCGTCGCTCACTTAGAACCGGAAGCCTTTATATTATCAGGTGGATTAAGCCATGCCGGTGACTTATTTATCCAACCACTTAAAAATTACATGGAAGCTGCTTTATTTAAAGCCTATAAAAACAAAGTAAAAATAATATTATCCAAAGCTACCAGTTCAGATTCAATACTTGGGCCAGCCGCCCTAGCTTGGTAACAGACCAACTTAAACTAAAATTTTAATTAATTTTCTTACTAAGAATTTTGTTTTATAGCTCCAACAATCTCTTGTTTTGGTAATGCTCCTGATTTACGCCATAATTGTTTTCCATTTTTAAATAAAAGCATTGTTGGCACACCTCTTACTTGATATTTACTGGCTAACGACTGATTTTTATCAACATCTATTTTAAAAATACGAACGCCGTCTCCTAACTCTTTTTTTACCTCTTTAAGAATAGGAGCTAATGTTTTACAAGGACCACACCAATCTGCAAAAAAATCTACTAATACTGGCACTTCAGAAGAAATAACTTTTTCAAAATTTCCTTTCATAACATCTTAAATTTATACTGCAAATTACAAAATACTAAGGTGGATAACCTGACGAATATCATGGTTTATCCCTATTCTTCATACTAGTTTTGATTTATGTACTTTAAAAACTAGCATTATGTTACGCATACTACTTCCTACTGATTTTTCAGACAACTCTTATGGAGCTATCCAATACACTTTGCAACTATTTAAAAATGTAGCATGTGAATTTTCCTTACTACACATTTACATGCCACCAGTTTACCAAGCACAATATTTAGCAGGAAGCCCTGGACAATTAGGCCTTGGTGATGTCGTAAAAGAAACAGCAAATACCAATTTAAAAAAATTAAAACAACGTATTGTTAATGAATTTGATAATGAAAAACATTCGTTTGAAACCTCTGCTTATTTAAATACGCTTCCTAATCAGGTAGACGAAATGGTGGAAGCGAAAAATATAGACCTTATTGTTATGGGTACCCAAGGTGCTACTGGTGCTGAAGAAATATTGTTTGGCACCCACACCGTACATATTATTAATAGAGCAAAATGTCCCGTGTTGGCTATTCCTCCCAACTTTGAGTATGAAACTCCTAAAGAAATTTTATTTCCAACAGATTACGAAATAGAATTTAAGCCAGAGCCTCTAAAAATGTTATTAGAATTAGCTAAACAACACATATCTAGCATTGAAGTACTGCATGTCGCAAATGAAGATAATCTATCAAAAAAACAAGAGGAGAACAAAGAAAAATTAAATATAATCTTAGAACACACTGCTCATCTTTTTCATGAGCAACCACACCAAGAGGTTATTCATGCCATCAACAAATTTCAACTAAAACATAAAATGAACTTGCTGGTAATGATACAAAATAAACACACATTTTTTCAGCGTCTTTTTATTGAACCTGTTATTAAAAAAATAGGCTTACATATTACAATTCCATTTATGGTTATCCCACATTTTAAATAATAGTTGTTATGTACAATATTCTAGTTCCAACAGATTTCTCAAATGATTCGTATAACGCCCTATACTATGCTACTCGGTTATATAAAAATCAAAATTGTACATTTCATATAATGCATGCTTATAATAGCAATACCCAGTTTAAAGAAGAATATTATGGGCTAAACAAATCTGACAATATAGACGATTTTTTAAAGCGAAGAACAGCTGAATGTTTACTTGAAACATACCATAGAATAGTATTAGATACCGAACAAAATTCGTTGCATAAATTCAATACGGTATCCACCAATAAACCTTTAGACAAAGCAATTAAAAGTTATGTCACTAAAAATAAAATTGAACTCGTTGTAATGGGGTCTAAGGGAGCAACAGGAGCTCTTAATATTTTTATTGGTGGGAATACTATTAAAATTGTTAAGAGTAATATAGCTTGCCCCATTCTTTGCATTCCTAAACAAATAGATTTTATACCTATTTCAAAGGTTGGCTATATTACTAGTTTTAAGCATTCAATTGAAAAAAAATCCCTTTCAATATTACATTCGTTGATTACCGAACACAAAGCTACTTTAAATGCGATACATATTTGTGATGACGAAAACATGAATGCATTCCAAGAAGAGAACAAAGAATTATTAATTGAATATTTTCAAGATTGTATCCCACGTTTTCACGTACTACCCTATGATAAAACAAAAGCTCAAACCATTTCTAATTTTGCGCAAGATCAAGAATTAAGTCTTTTAGCAATGTGCTATTATCAGCATACTTTTTTGGATAGCATATTTAGAGAACCCGTAGTATTAGATCTAAGTATATATACCGAAATACCGCTACTAATTCTCCCCACTAAAGCATGATAATTATCATTTGGTAAGACTTATTAGTATCATACATTTAGTTCATAACCTAATTCAATTGTCATGAACAAAAGAGTCTTACTACCAACAGATTTTTCTAAAAACGCCCTAAACGCTATCAGATTTACTCTTGAACTATACAAGAATGTACGTTGTGACTTTTATTTTTTAAACGCCTTTCATGCTAAAGGATATTCTTTAGATAGCTTTTTAGTTCCAGAACCTGGCGAACATTATTATGAAGCAGAAAAATCAACGTCAGAAAAAGAGATGAAACAATTGATAGAAGGGCTTCGTTTTCAACCAAAAAATAGTAATCATACGTATCACAGCATCTGTTCTTTTAACTCATTACTATTAGCGACAGAAAATATAATAAAAACTAAAGATATTGACATTATTATTATGGGCACAAAAGGTATTACTGATGATTCAAATGCCGTTTTGGGTACCAACTCAATTGGTATTATGGAAAAAATTACACAATGTCCTGTATTAGCAATACCCGCCCAATTTAGTTTCTCACCTCCCAAAGAAATTGTATTTCCAACAGATTACAAAACACCATTTAAAAGAGCAAAACTAGGATACATGTTTGAGATTGCTAAAATTCATAAAACTAGCATTCGCATATTACATATTGAGAAATCTGAATTTCTTACTAAAGATCAAGAAAATAACAAAATGTTGCTCACCGAAATGCTACAAGATATAGACCATAGTTTTCACACCCTTTCAAAAGTTGGTATAAATGAAGGTGTTGAAGCTTTTATTGAAAGTAGAGGCAGCGATATGATTGCTTTTTTAAATAGAAAACATCGATTCTTTAGTAGCATATTATCTAACCCTTTAATTAAAGAACTTGGTTATTACAGTAAGATTCCAATATTGGTATTAAAAGATAACTCATAATTGAGTTAGTGTAATTCGAGATTTCTAAACATTTTAAAAAAACGTAAAAACACCAATCATGATTAAAAATTTAACCATAATTCTTCTACTTACTACTTTGTTTTACAGTTGTAGCTCAACTCAATTAGTTAGTAATTGGAAAGATCCTGATACTGTTTTATTTCACGCCTATAAGGTTCTCATTGTTGGTATGACAGAAAACGAAGATGTACGAGTCGATTTTGAAACTAAACTTCAAAAGGAATTTGAAAAACGTGATATAGAAGCTATGCGAAGCATAGATCTTTTTGATGTAGAATTCACATCTGCGAAACAATCTGAACAACAACTTACTGAAGTAGAAGAGCAACTATTAGATAAAGATTTTGACGCCATACTTTTTACGAAAGTTATCGGTTCTGAAGACAAAAAAACACTACGTTCAAAAATATCTAGAGCAGAAAATTATTTAAATTCTTTTCATGATGATTACATGGATCATCAAGATATATACTATAAAGAAGACTATTATGAAACCTTCTCCATATTTCAGGTAGAAACTGCTTTATATTGTATATGTGTAGGCAAAGAACGACAAACCATATGGAGAGCTGGCATTGAAATAACCGACCCAAAAAACTTTAACAAATCTATTGATGAATACATCAAGTTAGTACTAATGGCTATGGGAGAACAAGATTTAATCTTTCATGAAAAAGATAAGAATGATACTTCTTATCATACTAGAAAAATTAACTACAAATCCATCTAGCGCTATTCATTGTTAAAAAATTTACTGGAAGTTAATTTTATAAAAGCGGACTAAACACTTTTCCAAAGCCTTCTCTAAGCTTTTCACTAAATGGTCTTTTTAAATGCTCTTCAAAAGAAAGCAACCTACAAATATTGCTATCTTTTAGAAAGTCTTCTTTTAACAACTTTGCAAAATTATCATCGTAAATGATAGCGTTAACCTCATAATTTTGTTCAAAACTACGATCATCTAGATTTGCCGTACCTATAGTTGCTAATTTATCGTCACTTACGATAATCTTGCTATGTAAAAAACCATCTGGGAAATGATAAATTTTAACACCAGACTTCAGTAACGCCTCATAATAAGCACGTACACACCATCCTACTAGCTTACTATCTACTTTTTCTGATATCATAAGCCTAACATCTACCCCACTTAGCGCAGCACTTTGAATGGCTTGTAGTATTGCTGGCCCAGGAATTACATAAGGGTTCGTAATAAAAAGATAATCTTTTGCCTGATTTATTATGGTAAAATAAGCTTGTTCCAAAACAGGAAAATCATCATCTGGGCCTCCAGAAACAATCTGTACCTTTTTATTAGAAGTATTTGCATTAGACTTTATTTCACTTGGAGGTGAAATGGCTATTAATTTTTGGCTCACTAAATACCAATCTGATGCAAATACATCATCTAAATTTCTTGATGCTGGACCTTCAATTCTCAAATGCATATCGTGCCACTTACCTAGATTAGGATCACCTTTTAAATATTTGTCAGATATATTTATACCTCCTGTAAAAGCAATTTCACCATCAACAACAATTATTTTTCGATGATTTCGGTAATTTATAGACCGAATAAAGCGTCCGAATTTAAAAGGCAGAAAAGGATAGACTTCAACTCCAATGGCTAATAGTTTTTTTAAGTACGTTTTTGTTAATGAAAAACTACCGACACCATCATAAATCATTCTAACTTGAACCCCTTGTTCAATTTTTTCTTGAAATAATTGTAATATTCTATTGGCAAGTTCTCCATCTTCGAAAATGTAATACTGTAAATGAATTTGACTTTCAGCATTTTTTAAGGCTTCGAATATGGCATCAAACGTATTTTTTCCATTTTTTAGAAATTCAACTTTATTATCACTGGTTACAGGAAAATTACAATTCTTGTAAATAAGTTTCATCAATTTGTCATATTCATTTTTCAATACTTCATTCATAAGTACTGAAGAATCTGAAGTAGTGATAGAAAATCTCTTTTTATGATTTAACAGCTTATTTTTTCGTCTGTTTCTACCCAATAACAGATAAAGCAAAATACCACCAACCGGCAAAGTAAATATTGTTAAAAGCCAAGCTAAGGTTTTAGATGGCTTTACACCGTGCAAAAGAATACTTAATACTATGACCAGGGCCGCAAATACATAAAGTGAAAGAAAAATAGTTGACCACACAGTAATAGCTTGAAAATTATACCCAGTTTTAATTTAATATAAGTGCTATAATAAAACTACTTAATTCGCCAAAAGTAATAGAAGAAGTAACAGTAGCACATGATATTGGTCAGATTAATAAATTTCAAAATTTTGTTTAGTAGGTAGTTTATGAAACTAACATATGGGCTTTTACCAATACTACTCGAGGTGGCCCCTAAGCATCGGGGGAACCACACTCCAATTAAATCCAACAAAAAAAACCTTTCCAAAAAAGAAAGGTTTTTTTATCCGTACTCGAGGTGGCCCCGAAGCTTCGGGGGAACCCATACTCCAGTTTTATCCCACAAAAAAACCTTCCCAAAAAAGAAAGGTTTTTTAATCCGTACTCGAAGTAGCCCCGAAGCTTCGGGGGAATCCAAACTCCAATTATATCCCACAAAAAAACCTTTCCAAAAAAGAAAGGTTTTTTAATCCGTACTCGAGGTGGGAATCGAACCCACACTCCAAAGGAACTGGATTTTGAATCCAGCGCGTCTACCAATTCCGCCACTCGAGCTTGTCTGCATTTCGCAAGACATTTGAAAATAGGACTGCAAAACTATAAAATAATTTCGTTTGCCACCTAAAATAAGCAACAAATATCCTTTTGCAACACAAATAATTGTCTAAATTTGCACCTCCTTAGAAAACAGGGACTTCCGAGTCTATTGTTAAACCCTATGGAGATTTAGAATTTAGCTATGTCATATCAAGTTCCTGAACCTAAAATTTTCGCCTGTAGCAACAGTCGTGCTTTAGCTGAAAAAATTGCCACATCGTATGGCATGAGTCTTGGCAATGTAGACATATCAAGATATAGCGATGGTGAATTTCAACCTTCTTTTGAGGAATCTGTTCGCGGTGCTAGAATATTTTTAATTGGCTCAACTCATCCTAGTTCAGAAAACTTAATGGAAATGTTATTGATGTTAGATGCTGCCAAAAGAGCATCAGCAAGACATATAACAGCTGTTATGCCTTATTTTGGATGGGCAAGACAAGATAGAAAGGACAAACCGAGGGTGCCAATTGCCGCTAAGTTAATTGCAAAAATGCTTGAAACGGCTGGGGCAACACGTATTATTACTATGGACCTACATGCAGATCAAATACAAGGTTTTTTCGAAAAACCTGTGGATCACCTTTTTGGTTCTACCTTGTTCCTTCCTTATCTTAAAAAATTAGGCTTAGAAGATCTAACCATTGCTTCGCCGGATATGGGAGGATCAAAAAGAGCATATGCCTATTCTAAAGCGCTTGGCAGTGATGTTGTTATTTGCTATAAACAACGAGCAAAAGCGAATGTAATTTCGCACATGGAGTTGATTGGTAACGTTGAAGGAAAAAATGTAGTTCTTGTTGATGACATGGTAGACACTGCCGGTACATTAACAAAAGCAGCCGATTTAATGATGGACAGAGGTGCTATTAGCGTTCGAGCCATTACATCACATGGTTTATTATCCGGTAATGCTATTGAACGCATAGAAAATTCACAATTAAAGGAATTAATCATTACTGATTCAATTCCTGTTAAAAGAAATAGTGATAAAATAAAGGTTTTGACTTGTGCCGACCTATTTGCAGATGTAATGCATAGGGTACATAACAACACCTCTATTTCATCAAAGTTTTTAATGTAGTAAGTAAGTTTAATTTAATATATATAATGAAATCAATTACAATTAAAGGATCAGAAAGAGAAAGCGTGGGCAAAAAGGCAACGAAGGCCCTACGTAATGCTGGAAAGGTTCCTTGCGTAGTTTACGGAGGGGAAAAACCATTACACTTTTCAGCGGATGAATTAGCATTCAGAAATTTGGTGTACACTCCTAATGCGCATACTGTAAAGGTTGACTTAGGTGAAGGAAAATTAAGAGCTATTATGCAAGATATTCAGTTTCACCCAGTTACTGATCAAATTATGCATATTGACTTTTATCAATTATTTGATGACAAAGAAGTAACAATGAACATACCTGTTAAACTTGAAGGAAATTCTCCTGGAGTTCGTAACGGTGGTCGTTTACTTTTTAGAAAAAGAAAATTGGCTATTAAAGCTTTACCAGACAAATTACCAGATTTCTTTAATGTTGATTTATCTAAATTAAAAATTGGAGATAATATTACAGTTGAATCACTTTTAAATGATGATTTCACTATTCTACACCCAGACAATACTGTAGTTGTACAAGTTAAAACTGCTCGTGCCGCTGTTGCTGTTGATGATGAAGATGAAGAAGGTGAAGGAGAAGAAGGTGCAGCTGCTGAAGGAGCTGAAGCACCAGCTGCTGAAGGTGGAGAAAACTAGAAACTTAGTTTCTTAGTATTATTATAAACAAAAGCATCTGCCCAAAGGTAGATGCTTTTGTATTTTTATCCCTTTATACAAAGCTATGTTTTCTTATATAAAATCATTATTTAGTACAAGAAAAATCATTTTAGAAGAAGACCCTATGAAAAAATACTTAATCGTAGGCCTAGGAAATATTGGTAGTGAATACACCGAAACACGCCATAACATTGGCTTTAAAATCTTAGACCAACTTGCGGCTACCGAAGAGTTTACTTTTGCAACTCAAAAATTAGGAGCAATCGGTACATTTAAAATTAAAGGGAGAACCGTAATCTGCTTAAAACCTTCAACCTATATGAATCTTAGCGGTAAAGCTTTAAAATATTGGGCTGAAAAAGAAAATATCCCACAAGAAAATCTACTAGTTATTACAGATGACCTCAATCTTTCTTTTGGCACCTTAAGATTAAAAACCAAAGGAAGTGATGGCGGCCACAACGGTCTCAAAGACATTCAGAATGTATTGCAATCAGCAAACTACAATAGATTACGATTTGGTGTTGGTGCCGAATTTGCTAAAGGGAGACAAGTTGATTATGTTCTTGGAGAATGGAATGAAGAAGAAAAAAGCAAATTAAAAGAACGTTTAGATCGTTCTTGTATGGCGATTAAATCTTTTGTCTTGGCTGGAGTAAAAAACACCATGAATGAATACAATGGCACCTAAATCTAATATATTCGAAAATCAGATATGCCAGAATCAGACGAGTGACCATCCCCATCTTTCGTTACTATTTTCCAATAATATACGGTATTCGCCTCCACACTTACTTTTTGTTCTGTAACATTAGCATCTACCGTAGATAATACAGCAATAGGCGGTGTAACGGTATCAAAATAAATATCATACCCCTCAATATCATTATCCAAATCTGACCCTGCCCAACTTAAAGTTATTTCGTTATTAATGTCTTTAAAAAGCGAAACCCCAATTTCAGGAGAAATAATTTCTGCCGCAAAGGGTGGCCGAGATGTTTCAGTACCCGCATTATAAAATTGCCACGTTGCACTCGATACTTTTTGAGTTACTTGCGCATTAGATGAAAGAACCACCCAAGAGAAAGCCGCTCCTTTTAACAATGGTAACCGCGCTGATAATGCTCCGGTACTAATAGTTTGAGTGGAATTTGCATCAATATTTGTCACGCGTAATTCATATGAATCAGTATTGTTAGCTTTTTGCCATTTAAAATCCACTTCTCGCGTAGTAGCACTTACATCATTACCTACAGTACATTCCGAATTCTTGTTAGGAAATACCAAAAGTGTGGCTTCTGGCGGATTGGCAGGATCACTTTTTTTGCAACTAACTATCACAATAAAGGCCAATAAAATTAGCTTATATATTCTCATAGCTTAATCAGTTTAGAAGTTCCATTAACATTCTCCCCTTCAAAACGCACATAATATATACCTGACGGCAAATCAATTAATTCGATTTTAACTTCATCAGTTTCTTTTGTGAATACTTTATTTTTCACCTTCCTACCATCTTCAGCAAAAATAACGACGTTGATATTTTTACTTGGACCACCCAAATATATTTTCGTGAATTCACTTGCCGGATTCGGATAGACGATTACCGCTGTAGAATTTATAAAAACCTCCTCGTGAATACCTTGACAAACTAACAATGTAGATACTTTTAAGGTATTCACCCCTTCCTTAAGTTGTAAAGACACTTCCGATTGCTCTGTAGTTATCGAGCTTCCGTTAAAATCAATTATATATGATTGAGAACCTTGTAAATTTAACACCACACTTTCACCATCAATAGCTGTCTTTGCAGACACACTTAATGGATTAGGCTCGGTTACCACTACTTCAAAACATTGTTCAACATAATTAATTGTTCCTTCCGTAGCTGTAACACATACGATATAGATACCCGCTGCCAATCCAGTAATCGAATACGAATCAGTAAAACTTTCCGTAGTATTTACACCTTTTCCAATTGTTGTAACTTCATAGGCCAGAGTCGTATTCGTTTCAATACTTATTTGGCCATCATCATTTGATATACAGGATTCACTTTGTGATGTTACTGTAAAATTATCTTTTTCAAAAAGCAATACTGCACATCCACTAGCGTCTACGGTTGCGCCTTCTTCGGTACCCAGACAAAGGTCATCTCCATCATCAAAGACACCGTCATTATCAGCATCAGGTCTAAATTCTCCTTCTATACAGATGTCTAAGGAAAATGATTTTAAAACACCACCATCGGATGCGGCAGCATCACTAACTTGAAGTATCCATTCCCCATAAATAGATTCGCCATTAAATGAACTTAGACTTCCTATGGGACGTACAACTCCTGAAATAGCTGGATCCGCACCACAAGTAAAATCGGCGGCTTCATCATCGAAAGTAGCAGAAATATTATCAGAAGCTCCACAAGTATTCGATATTAAGAAAACTGTAGTTCCAGCTGGTGAAGTTAAACTTACCGATATATCTGATAAAAAAGAATGGTCAATATCTAAATTCACATTAATATCAGACAACGGCAAATCTTCAAAAAAAGAAATCTTAGATGTAATTGTAGGTGTGCCGATTGCCGATATTTCTTGAGGTAAATCTATAGCAGATTTAGAATCACAATTAAATTCAATAGTTGTAAAACTAAACGGTGTACTAAAATTACCCTCACCACAAGTATTAATCGGTTTTACACGCCAGTAATATGTCTCTTCGTGCTCTAAGTTTAATGGTAAATATGTGCTTTCTTCTTGAATTACAGTTTCTATAATATCTGTGAAAAGCTCATCAGCAGCAATCTCTACTTCGTAAGTACTGTATGAATCGTCGGCCACCCATTGCAATTCTGAGCTTACCGAAGCATCTACAGCAGCATCTAAAGGAGCGCTCAAAACTACCTCTGTAAATACATTATCATTTATATCTAAATCTAATGTTACCTTTTTAGACAAGGTGGCAGAAGTTGCAATCAACACGACTTCATAATTATCCTCAAGAACGTTCTCTGTATTGGCCATTACCACATCTATTGTCGAATTTATTGTAGCTGTTGGAGGGGTAAACGTTACCACCAAATTCTCAGGGGCAGCAAAAACACTAAAAGTAACCTCTTCATCAAAGCCTAAATACGTTTCATAATCGAACGAGGTTGTTACCGTGTTTGGCTGACAAACGTCGTATTCTACTTCTGAAAAATGCAATACCATTTCTGATGCAACAATTTCGAAATTAGCTGCATTAACTGCTAAGAAAATATTATCATTGGCTTTAACCATTATTCTAGCAGTCGTCGTTGGCGTACCAGGAACAATAAATTTATGTGATCCATTATTCGGAATTCCTGTCGCTAAAGTTCTTGGATAGGTTAAACCGCCATCCAAAGACAAAAGGACATCAACAGCCACTGCATTAACTGGTGCTTTATCTGTATTAGCTACGTCCCAAGTCACCTGCATAACTGATCCCGCTACATGCGATTCAGCTACTTCTTGTGAGGTAACAGCAAAAGGGCCTGCATTATTCACAACAGAAACATGAACAAGATCAGCTTCAACCTGACCGCCCCCAATAGCATTATCTCGAACAGTAAGTGCAAAATTCATATCGCGCTCAATATCAGAAACTGTTTCCCATGCAGAATTTATCGCTGGCATAGTTTGCGTTAAGTTTCCTGAAAGGATACGAGTCAATTTAGGAAAATATCGCACTGAATCTATACTTGGTCTTTGCGATCTAAAATTTGCGCCACTCGGATTATTCGGCCCAAAAGTGGCTTGTGTTATTATTCCATCATCAATTTGCTCCCAGGTATAGGTTAAAATATCATCAGTATCAACATCAGAAGCTGACCCAGTAAGCACAAAAGCGGTGGATTTAGGTATTACAAAATTTCCGGTCGGCACTATCGTTGGTGGATTATTAACTAAAGGTGTAATGGCGGGACAACTTATACTCTCTAAATAATCTGATATTTGAACGATGCTATTATAGTGAAAATAATCATCGCCACTAGAAGCAACATTATCAGCACCTGAAATACCAGCATAACCCATAATTGTTGTTCCACTACCAGGCTCTGTTTGTACAGGAGTATCCTCATCATCAAAGGACCAGGTATGATTCGCTCCCAATTGGTGCCCCATTTCATGGGCTACATAATCCAAATCATAGGCATCCCCTACAGGATCAGGGTGTGATGCAAAGGCACTTCCTTTTCTATTATCAATACAAACCGTGCCCACAAAACCAGCATTTCCATTCGCTGCATCCTTATGAAACAAATGACCTATATCATAATTAGCTGCACCAATCTCCGTGTTTAATGTGGTTTGTGTTTGTGCAGTTAAATTAGCTCCATAGGGATCAGTTGCCGCGTCTAAATAAATCACCTCATCTGTATTCGCTACTAACTCTAAGGTTACCGCTAAATCAGATTCAAATATTTCATTAACTCGAGTAACCGTAGCATTAATGGCTGCTAATGCGCTTGCAACTGTGCCGCCATGGTATTGCGTGTATTCACCGGTTGCTGAAACAGCTAGCCTCAACTTTCTTAAGACTTGTCCATCAACAGGTTTTGCTGCACTTGCTATTTTAGTACCTTTAATTATGCTGGCCTTCGTTAAGCAAATAAAATCTGTCTCTTTTTTAGCATTCGAATCTCTAGTATAAACTACATAGTTATCTTCGGCCACTTTTTGCATAAATGTGCTACTAGCACCATTGGCATGCCTTATCATAGCCTGAACACCATCATGAGAAACACTAAACCGTAGCTTATCTCCACTTTGATCTAAACTATAACCAGTGTACGATTTTATTGTTGGATATTTCTCAGAAAGTTTTGCAGACAATACTGGTGTTTCTACAACTTCAAAACCCACCAAATTACCATCAACATCAGGAAAATAAACTGTATTAGAATTTTTTTGAGCGACAGATATCTCACTCAAAGTTCTAGAAAAGTCACTTACACTTAATGAAAAGCGCAAGCCCTCTTCAATATCAAGAAGCGCCATACGTTTTTCTGCTTTTGCCTTTTGCTTTGATGTCGCTGTCCAATAGTTACTTTGAGCAGATCCGTAAAAGGACAGAAATAATATGGTAATTGAAAAAACTAAACGTAATTTTACAACCATAATGGGGGCTTAGCCATCTTCAAAGATAAAACTTTTATCCTTTTCCTATTGTGAACATAGTTCAAAACATTTTAAAGTACGATAAACAGGAAGAAACAGCCATAACCATAGGCACTTTTGACGGAGTGCATATAGGGCATCGCATGATTTTAGAACGTTTAATTTCTCATACTGAAAATACGCCATTAAAGTCTACTTTAATAACTTTTTTCCCGCATCCTCGAATTGTACTTCAAAAGGATTCAGACATCAAACTCCTTACCACAATTGATGAAAAGACAAAAATTCTTGAAAATTTAGGGCTCGACCAACTCATTGTACATCCTTTTACGAAAGAATTTTCAAGACTCTCTGCCACAGAATTTGTTCGCGATTTATTGGTAAATAAATTAAAAGCAAAAAAGATTGTTATTGGATACGACCATCGTTTTGGACGAAACCGAAATGCAAACATTAACGATTTAATTACTTTTGGAAGTACATTTGGTTTTGCCGTTGATGAAATTCCAGCCCAAGAGATAGATGAAATTTCAGTAAGCTCAACAAAAATTAGGCGAGCACTCGAAGAGGGTGATATTGAAACCGCCAACGCTTATTTAGGTTATCCTTATATGCTTACAGGCGTAGTTAAAAAAGGAAAAGGTTTAGGCAGACAATTAAATTTTCCCACTGCTAATATTTTCATTGAAGAATCTTATAAATTAATTCCTACAAATGGAGTTTATGTAGTAAACGCCGAAATTAACGGTACACTGGTTTCTGGCATGATGAATATTGGTCACAATCCTACCGTAAATGACACGCAAAATGCCAGCATTCGAGGTAATATTGAAGTTCATTTTTTCGATTTTGATCAAAATCTTTACGACCAAACTATCCAAATAAATATCCTACATCGAATAAGAGATGAACGAAAATTCGATTCTGTAGAAGCGCTTAAAACTCAATTAACAAAAGACAAAGAAACTTCACGTCAATTTTTGTCGAGCTAAGAGACTTTTGAAATGGTCAACAAAATTCTTTATACCAAAATTGATAATAGCCCATTAATTATATTCAGAATATTCTTTGGACTCTTAATCGCCTTAGAATCCTATGGAGCTATTATTACTGGCTGGGTAAGAAACACCCTCGTAGACCCAATATTCACTTTTAATTTTATTGGTTTTGATTGGCTCCAACCGCTACCGGGTATCGGAATGTACGTTTACTTTTTTGTAATGGGGACTTTTGGTTTACTCGTTATGCTTGGCTTCAAATATCGATTTAGCATGATAAGCTTCACCATTTTATGGGCTGGAGTGTATTTTATGCAAAAAACCTCTTACAACAACCATTATTATTTATTGCTTTTAATATCGCTAATAATGTGTTTCTTCCCAGCGAACGAAAGCCATTCATTAGATGTAAAAAAGAATCCAAATTTAAAAAGTGATTCGATGTATTCGTATGTAAAATGGATTGTCATTTTACAGCTTTTTATCGTCTATACTTATGCATCGGTAGCCAAAATATATGGCGACTGGCTCGACTTTAGCTTTGTAAAACTATTAATGTCAGGAAAGGCACATTATTATGTAATAGGCGATATTCTACAAAAACCCTATATACATAAAATCATAGGTTTTACTGGCATTATATTCGACCTTTTAATTGTTCCTGCACTATTATATAAACCCACTAGAAAGATTGCGTTTTTAATTTCAATCTTTTTTCACATGTTTAATTCTATTGTTTTCCAAATTGGTATTTTCCCCTATTTATCATTAGCTTTTACAGTGTTCTTTTTTGACCCAGAAACTATTAGAAGTATATTTTTTAAAAAGAAAACGCCATTTAAATCAAAAGACATAACAATTCCGACTTACAAAAATCTACTCGTAGTTGTAGCTGGAATATATTTTTGCATTCAAATAATCTTACCCATTCGTCATCATTTTATTAAAGACGATGTTTTATGGACTGAAGAAGGTCATCGTTTAAGTTGGAGGATGATGTTGCGAAGTAAAAGTGGACGAATATCCTTTAAGGTTGTAAATAATAAAACCAACAAGGCAACAATCGTTAAATTAAATGAATACTTATCCAAAAAACAACGCCGAAGAATAGGAAGTAATCCCGATTTTATTTGGCAATTCGCCCAGCGTATAAAAAAAGAATACGCTGAAAAAGGTGACGATATTTCAATATATGCTAACTCAAAAGTAAGCGTAAACGGAAAACCATTCCAAACCTTTATTGACCCTAATGCAGATTTAGCGAAGGTAGAATGGAATTATTTTTGGCATAATGAATGGATTCTTCCTTCCAAAGCAGAATAAATATTCTGATTAACTTAAATTTGCCCTTTTAAATATTACATATCAATGTTACAGTTACAGGTAATTCGCGATAATAAAGATGAAATCATCAAAGCTTTAAATAAGCGCAAAATTGATGCAGATTCATTGCTTAGCAATGTGCTGCAACTCGATGAAAAAAGACGCACCACTCAAACTAAATTAGATACTATTCTAGCAGAAAGCAACAAGCTTTCTAAAGAAATAGGAGGCCTATTTAAAAGTGGAAAAGCTGCCGAAGCGAATGTTTTAAAAGAAAAGACTGGGGCTTTAAAAGAAGAATCAAAACAATTAGGGGATGATTTAAATGTAACTGCGGAAGAATTACAAAATTTACTTTATCAAATTCCGAATGTGCCGCACGACTCAGTCCCGACAGGTACTACAGAAGAGGATAACGAGGAGATTTACAAAGAAGGAGATATTCCCGTATTGAATACAGATGCCTTGCCACATTGGGAACTAGCAAAGAAATACGATATCATCGATTTTGAATTGGGGGTTAAAATTTCAGGGGCAGGTTTCCCTGTTTACAAAGGAAAAGGTGCACGCTTACAACGTGCGTTAATATCTTACTTTTTAGATAAAAATACTGCTGCTGGTTATACCGAAATTCAAGTACCACATTTGGTAAATGAAGCCTCTGGTTTAGGCACAGGACAATTACCCGATAAAGAAGGGCAAATGTATCATGTAACGGCAGATGATTTGTATTTAATACCAACTGCAGAAGTTCCGGTAACCAATATTTTTAGAGACGTTATTGTAAATAAAGATGAGTTTCCTATTCGCTACACGGGTTATACGCCTTGTTTTAGACGTGAAGCCGGTAGTTATGGTGCGCATGTTAGAGGCCTGAATAGATTACATCAATTTGACAAAGTTGAGATTGTACGTGTTGAACACCCAGATAATTCTTATGCTGCTCTAGATGGCATGGTTGATCATGTAAAAGAAATTCTTCGCGAATTAAATTTACCCTATCGAATTTTAAGACTTTGTAGTGGAGATTTAGGTTTTACCGCCGCACTTACTTATGACTTTGAAGTTTTTTCTACTGCCCAAGACCGTTGGCTAGAAATTAGTTCTGTTTCTAATTTTGAAACATACCAGGCAAATAGACTAAAATTACGTTTCAAAGACGAAAATGGAAAAAGCCAACTTGCACATACACTTAACGGGAGCTCTTTAGCACTACCACGTGTTTTAGCTGGTATACTAGAAAACTGTCAAACAGCTGATGGAATAAAAATTCCTGAAGTTTTGATTCCGTATTGTGGTTTTGACACTATTGATTAGTAAGTCTTTAACACCCACATTACCCATTCTACGTATCTTTACAAAAAACCCGTACTTGAGATTTTTCATCTTTCTTTTCGTTTTTTGTTCACTGCAAACTATTGTGGCCCAAGAAGATTTTCTTGCCAAGCAGTATTTTAATGATGGTGAATTTGAAAAATCGGTTGTTTTTTATGAAAAACTGGTTAAAAAAAGCCCACGTAGGACTGATTATGCAACTGGTTTGATAAAATGTTATCAGCAACTCGAACGTTATGAAGATGCTGAAAACCTTCTAATAGAACAGTTAAAAGACAAAAACACCTACCCTACCTTTATCATTGAGCTCGGTTACAATTACGCACTACAAAACAACAGTAGCAAAGCCAACGAGTACTATCAAAAAGCAATTGACAAAATAAATGAAAATGCCAATTTTGGTTATGGTCTAGGACTTCGATTTCAAAAATATGCGCTCTTAGATTATGCCGCAAAAGCCTTTATAAAGGCAATGGAATTGAATCCACAATTAGATTACAATTTTCAATTAGCCAAAATATATGGTGAGGAAGGCCAAATTGAAAAGATGTACACATCTTATTTAAAATTAATTAGTGAGGGTAAAGTTTCACAATCGCGTGTACTCCGTAGCATAGATGATTTTGTGAGCGAAGATGCTGAAAACATAAACAACCTCCTTTTAAAAAAAGTGTTATTAACCAATGCACAGAAAAACCCAGATCCGCTTTGGAACGAATTATTGAGTTGGCTATTTGTTCGTCAAAAACAATATGGTAGCGCCTTTCGACAAGAAAAGGCAATTTTTAAACGTACAGATGGTGCCACAATTGAACGTCTTAATATGTTAGCGATAACCGCGTCTGAAAATGAGGATATAGAAACTGCCAAAGAAGTTTATCAATATATAATAGACAATGCCTTTGATGAAGTCATTAAATTACATGCTCAATTAGACTTCATTGCTTTAGAATCTTTAGACGCGGATGAGAAATCAATTGAGCAAATACAAAAAAAATACGACCAGTTAATCACTCAATATGGTTATGAAAATCAGACTTTACAATTACAAGTGGATTATGCTAACTTTTTAACTTTTACACAAAATACACCAGAAGCTGCTATTGTTATTCTAAAAAAAAGTTTAGAATTACCTTTAAACACGCGTGGTTCTGCATTTGTTAAAATGGCACTTGCAGACATATTGGTCTACAATAAAAAATTTAACGAGGCATTAATCTACTATTCTCAAATTCAGAAGCGTTTAAAAAATGATGTATTAGGACAAAATGCTCGTTTTAAAGTTGCACAAACTAGCTTTTATAAGGGCGACTTTGACTGGGCCTTAACACAGTTGAAAGTTTTAAGAAGTTCAACTTCTCAATTAATTGCTAATGACGCTATGCAGTTAAGCCTGTTAATCTCTGACAATTCTTTGGAAGATTCAACGCAAACTGCGCTAAAAAAATATGCACGAGCAGACCTTTTGGCTTATCAAAACAAAGACAAAGAGTCTATAGCTGTTTTAGATGATATTCTCGAAAACCATAAAGGTGAAAAAATTGAAGATGAAGCTTTATTAAAACAAGGAAAACTTTTAGAAAAACAAAAAGAATTTCAAGCCGCGATTTTTAATTATACTAAAATAATAGAATTTTATGCGGATGGTATTTTAGCTGACGACGCTTATTATAACTTGGGTGAACTATATCGTTCAGAATTGAACGAACCCGCGAAAGCTATGCAAGCGTATGAAAAAATAATATACAATTATCAGGACAGTTATTTTTTTCCGCAAGCAAGAAGACACTTTAGAGAACTTAGAGGTGATAGTATAAATTAGGTTTCACAATAACCACTCAACCTCGGTGAATATAAAATACAATTAATGTACATCTACAACGTAACAACTAACATAGACGAATCTGCACATTCAGCATGGCTAAAATGGATGCAAGAAATCCATATCCCCGCCGTACTTGCAACGGGTAAATTTACAAGTGCTAAAATGAGTCGTGTTTTGATTGAAGAAGAAATGGGTGGCTTTACTTATTCTGTTCAATACAGTGTTAGTAACAAAGAAACGCTAGAAAAGTATTACGCTGATGACGCACCAGAATTACGAAATCAGGTTGCAAAACTATTTCCAAATAAATTTGTTTCTTTTAGAACCGAAATGGAAATAGTAAGCGAACACTAAGAAACACTTTTCAATGGCCAAACACAGAAAATCATTTAAAAAACCAAAACATGAAGGTCCTGTTCAGGCTAAAAAGCATCTTGGACAACATTTCTTAAAAGATGAGGAAATTGCTGCTAAAATAGCTGACACGCTTACCTTTAACGACTATAAGAATGTTATTGAAATTGGCCCAGGAACTGGCGTATTAACAAAGTATATTTTACAAAACGTAGTAAATTTAGTCGCAATGGATCTCGACCGAGAATCCATAGCCTACCTAAATTCGAATTTTGAATTAGAAAATCCTTTAGAAAAAAAAGGAAATATTACAGTACTGGAAGCTGATTTTCTAAAATTCGACCTATTATTATTATTTAAAAATGAACAATTTGCAATTACAGGAAACTTCCCGTACAATATTTCTACGCAAATAGTTTTTAAAATGCTCGAAATAAAAGAATACGTTCCGGAGTTTACAGGAATGTTTCAAAAAGAGGTCGCTGCACGTATTTGTTCCACAAATGGAAGCAAAGCTTATGGCATATTATCTGTTTATGCACAGGCTTTTTATGACGCAGAATATTTATTTACAGTTCCGCCAGATGTATTTGACCCTCCGCCAAAAGTAGACTCTGGTGTTTTGCGATTAACCCGTAAAAAAGAGTTTAAACTTCCTATTGATGAAACATTGTTTCTCCGTGTTATAAAAACAGCTTTCAACCAACGAAGAAAAACGTTACGAAATAGTTTAAAATCGTTCGCACTTTCAAATAATTTAAAAGAAGATACTATCTTTACGCTTCGACCAGAGCAATTAACAGTTGCCGATTTTGTTGGGCTAACAGAGAAGATAGCAAATGACACCCTTTAAACTCACAGACGACTTATTAGAAGAAATTCAGCAACTAATTAGAGACCAACAGGACTCCCGATTGGAAGCACTTATGGACAACGTCCATTACGCCGATGTTGCTGAAATTGCCGATGAATTAGAGACTGAGCAAGCTACCTACCTCATAAAGCTCTTGGATAGTGATAAAACTTCTGATGTTTTAACAGAGCTCGATGAGGATGTTCGTGAATCTATTCTAAGTAACCTTTCTTCTAAGGAAATTGCAGAAGAACTCGATGAATTAGATACCGATGACGCCGCAGATATAATTGCTGAATTACCTGATGACATCGTACAAGAAGTAATCTCTGAAATAGAAGACAGAGAACACGCAAAAGACATTGTAGACCTTTTACGTTATGATGAAAATTCTGCCGGTGGACTTATGGCAAAAGAGCTTGTTAAAGTCTATGAACATTGGAATGTTACTACTTGCGTTACTGAAATGCGTGCACAAGCAGAAAATGTAACCAGAGTACACTCAATCTACGTAGTTGACAGTGAAGAAAAGCTTATGGGTCGACTTTCCCTAAAAGACCTTTTAACGACTTCTACTAGCTCACATATTCGAGATGTATATATTTCAAATGTAGATTATGTAAATGTTAATGAGAAGCCGGAAGAAGTCGCTAAAATAATGTCTAAATACGATCTTGAAGCCATTCCAGTTGTTGATGAAATAGGAAGATTGGTTGGTCGTATTACCATTGATGATATTGTAGATGTTATTAGAGAAGAGGCTGAAAAGGATTATCAAATGGCAGCGGGTATTTCACAAGATGTGGAAGCTGATGATACCATTTGGGAACTTACTAGAGCTAGGCTTCCTTGGTTGTTTTTAGGTTTAGTTGGCGGTGTTGGAGCCGCTGTAATTATGGGCGGATTCGAAGAAATGATCAGCAAACATGCTGTTTTATTCTTCTTCACCCCGCTAATTGCTGCCATGGCAGGGAATGTAGGCGTACAATCAAGTGCTATCATCGTTCAAGGTCTTGCGAATGATGATTTAAAAGGTAGTATTAGTAATAGACTTATTAAAGAAATGTTACTTGCTCTTTTAAATGGAACAATTCTAGCTATTATTCTTTTACTCTTTACTTGGGCTTACAAAGGTCATTTTTTAACGGCTTTAGCCATTTCCATTTCACTTATTGTAGTAATTGTAGTAGCCGGATTTATTGGAACTTTTACGCCCCTCTTTTTACATAAACGTGGTATTGATCCTGCAATAGCAACAGGGCCCTTTATAACTACTAGCAATGATATTTTTGGAATTTTAATCTATTTTTGGATTGCTAAAATTATCTTGGGAATTTAAATTACGCTCAGAAGATTCCTATTTTAATTTTTAATCATGTCCTTTAGATGACTCTTATTAGAAATCATTAAATTGTTTCTTCCTTAAAATTTGAATACATATGAAGGTATTACATGTAAATGTTAACCACCCCCTAATAATAGCACAATTCAATACTTTAGGATTTGAAAACCATGAAGATTACACTTCATCTAAAGAAGAGATTGAACAAAAAATTCATGAATACGACGGATTAATTATTCGTAGTCGTTTTTCTATTGACAAATCTTTTCTAGACAAAGCAGTAAAATTAAAATTTATTGCAAGACTCGGTGCGGGACTAGAAAATATTGACATTAATTATGCAGCCAGGCTCGGCATTTTTCTTGCTGCAGCTCCTGAAGGCAATAGAAATGCCGTTAGTGAACACGCATTAGGGATGCTACTTTCACTGTTTAACAATTTAAACAAAGCAGACAAAGAAGTCCGTTCTGGCAAGTGGGACCGTGAAGGCAACAGAGGAATAGAGCTCGATGGCAAAACAGTAGGAATTATTGGTTACGGCAATATGGGTAAAGCCTTTGCCAAAAAACTTCGAGGTTTCGACATTGAAGTAATATGTTACGACATTAAAGGAGGTGTAGAAGATGAAAATGCCAGACAAGTTGGTATCATGGAATTACAACAAAAGACCGACGTTTTAAGTTTACATATTCCTCAAACCGAACTAACCATTGGTATGATTAATTCTGAATTTATTGAAAAATTCCACAAACCAATCTGGTTATTAAACACTGCTCGTGGTAAAAGCGTTATTTCGAATGATTTAGTTGACGCTTTAAAATCCGGTAAAATATTGGGAGCAGGATTGGATGTTCTTGAATACGAAAAAGCATCTTTTGAAAATATGTTTACAGATCAAAAATTACCTGTAGCTTTTGAATATTTAATCCAAGCAGAAAATGTTATCCTATCCCCGCATGTTGCTGGCTGGACTATAGAAAGTCTTGAAAAACTAGCGCAAACTATAGTCGATAAAATCAAAGAAGAATTTTGCTAAATTTGAAATACCATGAAATACACGGCGGATTCTCCTGAAAAATACATTGACCAGTTGCCTGAAAACAGACAACTTGTAATTTCAAGAATTCGAGATTCAATCAACAAATCTATTCCTAAGGGGTTTCAAGAACAAATGAGCTATGGCATGTTGGGCTGGGTCGTTCCTCATTCGTCATATCCAGATGGCTACCATTGCGACCCGAAATTACCGCTACCATTTATTAATCTTGCATCACAGAAAAATTTTATTGCACTCTACCATTCTGGCATTTATGCCGACCAAAATTTGTACGACTGGTTTGTTTCAGAATACCCTAAATATTGTAAAAGAAAATTAGACATGGGCAAAAGTTGTATTCGATTTAAAGCTATGGATGATATACCCTATGATTTAATCGAAGAATTATGTTCAAAAACAACTGTAAAAGATTGGATTTCTTTATACGAGAAAAATATAAAAAAGAAATAGAAATAAACTTTAGAAACCATTATAATGTATTGATTCTTAAAACTTAAAACTATAAATTATGACAAAAAGGGTAACAGGCTTAGGTGGCTTCTTTTTTAAAACCAAAGACCCAGATGCAATAAAACAATGGTACAAGGACCGATTGGGTTTAAATACGGACCAATACGGGTGTACTTTTTGGTGGAAAGATAAGCAGGGTAAAGATTGCTCTACACAATGGAGCCCGATGAAAGAGGACACACCGTATTTTGAACCCAGCAAAAAGCAATTTATGATGAATTTTAGGGTAGACAATCTAGTAGAACTTTTAGCTACCCTTAAAGAAGAAGGTGTAACCATAGTAGGCGAAATTGAAGTATATGAATACGGTAAATTCGGTTGGATTTTAGATCCTGAAGGCAACAAATTAGAACTTTGGGAGCCTATAGATAAAGCCTTTCAATAATAAACAAATAAATAGTACATTTAGCCAACAAGTATTTGAACAACCAGTAAAACCAAAAATAATGTCAGAAGAGAACAAAGACTTAGGAGATATGGCAGAAGATGCCATGGACGACGCTAAAGGAAAAGCGAGTGAAATGGGCGAAAAAGCGAATGAAAAATTTGAAGATGCAAAAGAAGCAACCAAAGAATTCGCCGAAGATGCCAAAGAAAAAGCGAGTGAATTTGCTGAAGATGCTAAAGAAGCTGCAAGTGACTTTGCTGATGAAGCCAAGAAAACAGCTAATGAATTCTCAGAAAATGCTAAGGAGGCATTTAATGAGATAGGAGGTGAAAATAAAAAACTTCTAGCCGGAATTATAGCAATTGTTTTGGGTTCATTAGGTATTCACAAATTTATACTTGGCTATCAAAAAGAAGGTATCATAATGTTGGTTGTCACTATACTAATAGGTGGTATCACATGTGGAATTGGCGCATCATTAATGGGAATTATCGGATTAATAGAAGGCATAATATACTTAACCAAATCCGATGAAGAATTTTATCAGACTTACCAAGTTGGCAAAAAAACATGGTTTTAAGCAATTAGTAAAAGCCAATTCATTTAGAATTGGCTTTTTTATCACGCTATATTATCGTAATATAGCAATATATAAATATGTAATGGGAATAACAAAATCACAAATATATACTTCTAAACAAAATCAGCTTGCTACAATTTTTAAAGTGCTTGCTCACCCAGGACGGATAGCCATTTTACAATACATAAGCCGCCAAAATGCATGCATTTGCAATGATATTGTTGAAGAAATTGGCCTTGCACAACCCACAATATCTCAACACTTAAAAGAGCTAAAAAGCATCGATTTAATACATGGTGAAATTGAAGGAAAAAAAGTGTGCTACTGTCTTAACCTTGCCAAATGGAAAGAAGTTCAAGATTCGTTGAATTCTTTTTTTAATACTACAAAATTTAATTGCAGCTAATATGAGAAACAATCAAAACATCACTATTAGACCAATGAAGAAAAGCGATTGGAATGCAGTTTCCAAAATTTACGCCGAGGGCATTGCAACTGGAATTGCAACTTTTGAGAAAGAAATACCAACTTACGAATCATGGAATTCATCACATTTAAATACTTGTCGATTAATTGCTGAACAAAATAACACTGTTTTGG
Source organism: Aurantibacter sp. (assembly GCF_039941195.1). Taxonomy (GTDB): domain Bacteria; phylum Bacteroidota; class Bacteroidia; order Flavobacteriales; family Flavobacteriaceae; genus Aurantibacter_A. Next base: position 55,077 of record NZ_JBDVFA010000039.1, read on the forward strand.
GCTGGGCAGCACTTTCTCCCGTCTCTAGTCGATGTGTTTATGGAGGTGTTGCCGAAGTAAGCGTTTATATCAATGCAATATCTAGAGGACAAGGAGTGGGTTCAAAATTAATGCAATCTTTAATTATCTCTAGTGAAAAAGAAGGACTGTGGACCTTGCAATCAGGAATATTTCCAGAAAATATAGGAAGTTGTAAACTGCATAAGAAATCTGGATTTAGATACATCGGCAAGCGTGAACGTGTTGGCAAAATAGATGGTCTTTGGAAAGATAACTTACTTTACGAAAGAAGAAGTACCATAATTGGGGTAGCATAAACAAATACTAATTTAATCCTCATTTTGATTCGCTTCCACAAATTTTCGTTCCAGTTCAGCTTGAAATTCTTCCATTACAGGCTTAACCGTACTTTCCGGTAAATCGGAAATTTTAATATACATTAAACCATCAACCGCATTATTAAATAATGGATCCACATTAAAAGCGATAACTTTCGCATTTTGCTTAATGTATTTCTTTATTAAAACTGGTAAGCGAAGACTACCTGGCTCTACCTCATCAATTAATCTATCAAATTTATTTAGATCAGCAGCAGTTTCATCAAATACAAAATCCTTATCGGCATCAGTCAACTTAACTTTAAATTCTTTTTTAGGTCGTATATATTGTGCTACATAAGGATCCCAATAATTAGATTTCATGAATTCAATCATTAAAGATTTTGAGAAATTTGAGAACTGATTACTTATGCTTACACCGCCAATTAGGTATTTATGTTCTGGATGCCTTAGCGTGGTATGAACAATACCTTTCCATAATAAAAATAATGGCATTGGTTTTTGTTGATATTCCTTTACAATATAAGCTCTACCCATTTCAATAGACTGCTCCATCATTCCAAACAGTTCTGGTTCAAACCTAAAAAGAGCTTGTAGATAAAAACCATCAATGCCATATTTCTTGAAAATCTGAGCTCCTAGGCCCATTCGATATGCACCAACAAGTGCTTTTTCATTACCATCCCAAAGAAAAAGATGATGATAATAGGCATCAAAATCATCCAAATCACTTGAATTATTTGTCCCTTCACCTATCGCCCTAAAAGTCACTTCACGTTGCCTACCTATCTCCTTTAATGTAAATGGCATTTCGTTTGCAGGGGCCAAAAAGACTTCATAATTTTTACTTTGCAAAAGCCTCCTATCTTTTTCACGTAACTTTTCTATCTCCCCCTCTATCACTTCAATTGGGATTGCAGTTGCAATTTTTCGAGGTAATTTAGGAAGCTTTAAAGATGTTGGAATCTGATCTATTAAACGTTCCTTTTCATAAGCATTTGAAAGTATATACGTCTTTTTACGTAACAAATCGGCGAAATCCTCCAGCGATTGTTGCTCACTTTGTGTTTGGACACTTATTGGTTGCCCTATTCTAATCTTAATTGGCCGATTGCGCTGTGAGTATACTTCGGACGGTATTTTAGCGGTTCTAAATATATCGTTCCACTTAGCCATTCGATAAAAAAGCTTACTATTTTTCGCGTGAAAATAAATTGGAACAACAGGAACTTCTGCTTTTCTAATCAATTTTAAGGCCGCTTCTTCCCAAGGCCTGTCTACTATTAATTTGCCCTCCTTTTTCGTAGAAACTTCCCCGGCAGGAAATATACCTAACGGATGTCCATCTTTTAAATGTTGTAGTGCCTTTTTAAAACCTGCCAAACTACTTCTTACATTTTTTCTATTCTCAAAGGGATTAACCGGAATAATATAGGGCTCTATAGGAACCATACGCTGTAAAAGGAAATTTGCCATTATTTTATAATCCGATCGCTGACCAAAAAGCAACCTAAATAGCAAAATACCATCTACTGCACCCAGAGGATGATTCGATATTGTAATATAAGATCCTTTTTTAGGTAAGCGCTTAAAGTCACCTTCAGGAATTTCAAAATCAATTTCGTAATGTTTAAGAATAGCATCAGCATATTCTGAAGCTTCTAAATGTTTTATGGTATCATAAAAAGAATTAATGCTCGATATTCTCGTAACTTTCATAAGCAACCAACTTATAAAAGTACCAACAAACCCGTACTTATCGAGATTAACAGCCTTGGCCACTTCTTTTGCGGTCACTAAACCCATATTACTTGTAAGTTTTAGGTAATAGTAAATATAGGTAAATCAAAAGATTAGTCCTTCACTTTAACAAATAGATTATATCAATAATATATCTATTTCACCACCAACTGTACTGTTTCCGTACCGCGTTGCTCCAACAACACTTGATGACCATTTTGAAGTGAATCTATTGCCTCATCTGTGAAATGACGAATCGTAAAAAGAGATACACTTTCGTAATACACTACTTTGAATCTCCCTTTTAATAAAGGCAATAATTCGTTTAATCGACCAAATCTATTATCCACACAAACAGAAAAACTAATAGCAGAATTTTGTATTAAATCTACTTTCATTTTATACTCATGAAACAATTTAAAAAGCTCACTAATACTGTCTTCAACAATAAAAGAAAAATCTAATGATGATAGTTTCATTAAAACCTGATCTTTTTTAACAATAAAACAAGGAACTTTTGGCTCTATACCTATTCCTTTTCCAACAGTAGTGCCTGGGTTCTTTGGATTCATAAACGATTTCACATGCAACGGAATTTCCTTTTGCTGAAGTGGTTGTAACGTTTTTGGGTGTATTACCGACGCTCCATAGAATGCTAATTCTATAGCCTCGCGATATGATATTTTATTCAGTAATTGTGTCTCATCAAAATATCGAGGATCAGCGTTTAATACTCCAGGAACATCCTTCCAAATAGTAACGGAATTAGCATTTAAACAATAGGCTAATATAGCAGCAGAATAATCGGAACCTTCTCGCCCTAAAGTTGTAGTAAAGTTATTATCATCACTTCCTAAAAACCCTTGGGTTATGTTCAATTTCGTTTGATCAATACCAGCAGTAACCTTTTGCTGCGTCTTCTCCCAATTTACCGATACATCTCGATAACTATTATCCGTCTTGATAAAATCTCTTACATCGAGCCAATTATTTTGAATTCCAATTTCTTCTAAATAAGCACTAATTATAGTAGTAGAAATTAACTCTCCATAACCAACAATTTGATCATAAACAAAATTGTATTTAGGCGATTTATTCCAAGCAATAAAACCTAATACCTCATCAAAAAGTCCCTTAACTTTTTCAAAAATTGGGTGCTTAGCATTTTCAAATAGTTCAATTAAAATAGCATTATGATAATCAATTGATTCTTGTATATTGTTTTTTATGAGTGCTTTATCTTCAAAATAAGCATTTACAATTGCCTCCATGGCATTGGTCGTTTTTCCCATAGCCGAAACAACCAGTAATGTATTTTCATGGCCAGTTTCTTTTAAAACACTTACCAAATTTTTTACTGCATTTGCATCTTTTACTGATGCGCCACCAAATTTAAAAACCCTCATTGTGATTTCTTTATTGTAATCGTTTATATATTATTCAAGTAATTTTCCATACCAGCTTCATCGAGCTGAACAACATCCCAGTCGCGAAGCACTCTTGCTCCTTTTTTTTCATAAAACTTAACTGCTGGGGTATTCCAATCAATAACTTCCCAATTAATACGCTTTACTCCTAACTCTTTTCCATACTTAACCACTTCATTTAGCAATGCAGTTCCTAAGCCACTACCGCGCATCTTTTCAGCTACAATTAAATCTTCTAAATGGATTATAGGTCCTTTCCAGGTTGAGTACCGCGGAAAAGTCAAGGCAATACCTACTACAGCTCCATCAAGTTCACCAACAAAACAATGAAATAACTTTTCATTTCCAAAGCCATCTCTTTTTAAGTCTTCTACAGTTACTTCTACTGCATCGCCTTCTTTTTCAAAAATTGCCAATTCCTGTATTAACGCTAAAATTTGTGCACAATCTCCCTCTTGTGCTGGCCTTATTTTATAGTTCATCATTGTTATAAATAAAACACAAAGTTATAAATCTAAATAATCAAAATAAAATCATTATTACTGAGTTTAACAAAATAAGCGATATTTGTAAAAAACGAACAAAGTGTAAGATATTATGGTCAAAAGAAACCAAACATTAGGTGAATTTATTATTGAAAACCAAGACTCTTTTCAATACTCATCTGGAGAATTATCAAAACTTATTAATGCCATTCGATTAGCAGCCAAAGTTGTCAACCACGAAGTTAATAAGGCCGGATTGGTGGATATTTTAGGGAAAGCTGGTGACACAAACATACAAGGTGAAGACCAACAAAAACTAGATGTTTTCGCCAACGAAAAATTCATAAACACACTTACAAATCGTGAAATTGTTTGTGGTATTGCTTCTGAAGAAGAGGATGATTTTATCACTATTAACAGTAATGATGAAAATCATCAAAATAAATATGTCGTACTAATAGACCCATTAGATGGCTCATCGAATGTTGATGTTAATGTTTCTGTAGGTACTATTTTTTCAATTTATAGAAGAATTACACCGGTTGGCACGCCCGTTACACTGGCCGATTTTTTGCAACCCGGAAAAGAACAAGTTGCAGCAGGTTATATTGTGTATGGAACTTCCACCATGCTTGTCTACACCACTGGTGATGGCGTAAATGGATTTACATTAAATCCTGCGATTGGGACATTTTATTTATCACATCCGAATATGCAATTTCCTGAAACTGGTCAAATTTACTCTGTAAACGAAGGAAATTATATTCATTTTCATCAGGGTGTAAAAGACTATATTAAGTACTGTCAGCAAGAAGAGGGAGACCGACCTTACACCTCGCGTTATATTGGTTCATTAGTTTCCGACTTTCACAGAAACATGATTAAAGGTGGTATTTACATGTACCCTAAAAGTAGTGTATCGCAAAGTGGAAAATTGCGTCTTTTATATGAATGCAACCCTATGGCCTTTCTAGCAGAACAAGCCAATGGACTGGCTATTGGAGGTAAAAGCAGAATTATGGATATTGAACCTACTGAATTACACCAAAGGGTTCCCTTTTTCTGCGGAAGCAGGAAAATGGTTGAAAAACTACAAGAATTCTTAGATAAATATCATTGATGATTTTAAATAATCGCATAAAAAAAGAGGCAAATGCCTCCTTTTTTTATCAAATATTATTCGAACTATTATCGGTTCATATTCTTTATTTCATCAATAAAATTATCCTCATCAACACCAGCACTAACTAATTTTAGGGCCTTATCTACTACATATGATACATTTATAGGATTAAAACCCAAACCAACTCCCATGCGCTCTAACATTGACACTTGCTTTTCACCGAGTTCATGGTCTGCATATACCATACGTGTTAAATCAAATAATCTTTCCAGTCTACGGTCATAGCTGGTAGGTGGATTAATTGGATGCGAAGCATAATCTTTCAATATTTTAGCATAATCATCTTCCGACACATCTAGCTTACGAGCTAAGCGATCTAAAAAGGCACGCTCATCCTCGGTAATTACACCATCACTCATGGCTACTCGTACTATTGCTGCAAAATGATCTTGATTTCTTTTTCTAAAACCACTATCAAACAAATCTGAAATTGACATGTATTCTATTTTTATGGAAGCAAATATAAATTTTTTGAAGGTCTTATTTTCTGTATCGCTAATTTATTTTTAGAGTGTATTTTGTAACTTACGATAGCTATGAACAAACCACTTTTAGAATTTACTGCTAAAGGTATTTACTGCGATGCGGCTAAAATCTACCTAGACCCATGGAAACCTGTTGACAAAGCAATTATTTCTCACGGTCATGCAGACCATAGTCGATGGGGTCATAAAAAATATATTACACATCATAAGAATGTTCCAATAATTAGACATCGGTTAGGTGAAATAATTGTCACTGGAAAAGAATGGGAAGAAACCTTTAGCATTAATAATGTTAAATTTAGTCTACATCCTGCCGGACATATTATTGGCTCTTCGCAAATTCGTGTAGAACACAAAGGAGAAGTTTGGGTTTTTACTGGAGATTATAAAGATGAAGATGATGGTATTTCAACACCCTTTCAACCCATAAAATGCAATACATTTATTACTGAATGCACTTTTGGATTACCAGCTTTTACCTGGACTCCACAAAAAACAGTCTTTGAAGATATTAATCAATGGTGGCACGAAAATAGACAAGAAGGTAAAACTTCTATTCTTTTCGGCTATTCTCTGGGAAAAGCACAACGACTTTTAAAATATTTGAATACCGATATTGGTAAAATATATACCCATGGGGCCATAGAAAATATGACTGAGGTACTACGCCCAATTGTAGACTTTCCTAAAACTACCTTAATAACAAAAGAAACAAAAAAAGAAGATTTATCAGGAAACATAGTTTTAGCGCCACCTACTGCCCATGGCAGTACTTGGATACGTAAAATGGTACCTTATGTTACAGCTTCGGCAAGTGGTTGGATGACTTTTCGGGGAGCAAGAAGAAGACGAGCCATAGACAAGGGCTTCGTTCTTAGTGACCATTGTGATTGGCACGGTCTATTAAAAAGCATAAATGCTACTGGTGCTGAAAAAATTATATGTACCCATGGTTATACAGAAATTTTCTCCCGTTATTTAAGAGAACAAGGTTTTGACGCACGCACCGAGGAAACACAATATGAAGGTGAACCATTGGAAGCAAACACCACAGCTAAGGAGGAAGCTGATTTATGAAGAATTTTGCACAACTCATAAAGACGCTTGATAGCACAAACAAAACCAACCTAAAAGTGCAGGCTTTAGCTGAGTACTTTACAGTAGCTAGCGATAAAGATAAAGTTTGGACAATTGCCATTCTCTCTCATAGACGGCCACCAAGACCAGTTAACACCACATTAATTAGAAAATGGGCCTCAGAGTTAGCCAATATTCCTTTATGGCTTTTTGAGGAAAGCTATCATATAGTTGGAGATTTAGCTGAAACCATTGCGTTAATTGTACCCTCAAGAAAATCATCAACAGCTAAATCATTAACACGATATATTGAAGAAATGATTAGCCTAAAATCAAAATCTGATAAAGAAAAACAAAATTATCTTATTGAAAACTGGAAAAACTTAAACTATTATGAGCGCTTTGTTTTTACAAAACTGATGACAGGTGGCTTTCGTATAGGAGTCAGTCAAAAATTAATGACTCGTGCTTTATCTAAGGCGACAAAAATAGATGAAGATATACTGGCTTATAAGCTCATGGGTAATTGGGACCCAAATAAAATCTCTTTTCAAGAATTGGTGCTAGAAGAAAACGAAAGCGACTATTTATCCAAACCCTACCCATTCTATTTGGCATATGCTGTAGAAGATAGAATAAATAATCTAGGAAATATTAATGAATGGTCGGCTGAGCATAAATGGGATGGCATACGATCTCAAACAATAATTCGTAAGAACCAGCTGTTTATTTGGAGCCGTGGTGAAGAATTAGTGACTGACAAATATCCTGAATTCAATAAATTATTAGAGCTTATTCCCAATGGTACTGTGATTGATGGAGAAATTCTTCCATATCCAAACAACAAAATTGGAACATTTAACGATCTTCAATCCCGTATTGGAAGAAAAAAAGTATCAAAGGCATTATTAGAAAAAGTGCCTGTTATTTTAAAAGCCTACGATTTGCTAGAATGGAAGAATAAGGATATTCGCAACAAACCCTTTGAATATCGCCGAAAATTATTAGAAAAATTATTTAAAAATGTAATCCAACATAAAGCCTCAAAAGAAGACAAAGGCACTGTACCAATACAAATTTCAAAAACCATGCACTTTAAGTCGTGGGAAGAAGCTGTGGCAGAACGAGAAAACTCAAGAAATGTTCATAGCGAAGGATTAATGTTGAAACGAAAAGATTCTCCCTACTTAGTTGGCCGAAAAAAAGGAGACTGGTGGAAATGGAAAGTCGACCCTTTAACTATTGATGCCGTTTTAACATATGCCATGAGAGGGCACGGACGTAGAACTAATCTTTTTACAGATTACACTTTTGCTCTATGGCGCGAAAATGATAATGGAGAAAAAGAACTCGTAACTTTTGCCAAAGCTTATTCAGGATTGACTGATGCAGAATTTAGAAAAGTAGATTCTTGGATTAAAAAAAATACGTTAGAACGATTTGGACCTGTGCGTTCAGTTACACCAGAACTCGTATTTGAAATTGCCTTTGAAGGAATTGCACTTTCTAAACGACATAAAAGTGGTATTGCAACTCGCTTTCCTAGAATTTTGAGATGGCGAAAGGATAAAACCATTCATGAAGCAAATCATATTAACGACTTAAAAGAAATGATACCTTAACATGTAAATTGTGAATAGGGAAGAACTTTATCATATCGCCGAATTATGGTTTCAAAAACAGAATTGGAAACCCTTTAAATTTCAAAAAGATACTTGGAAGGCATTTCTACAGGGCAAAAACGGATTACTAAACGCACCTACGGGTAGTGGTAAGACTTATGCACTATGGTTTCCAATCGTTCTCAATTACATCAAAAAAAATCCACAATATAAGTCGAAACATAAAAAAGGATTAAAAGCCATTTGGATAACACCCCTTCGAGCGCTGTCAGAAGAAATTAGACAATCGGCAGAAAGAGTAACGGCAGATTTGGAAACTCAAATGACAGTTGGTATACGAACAGGTGATACTTCTCCAAAAGCAAGGGCCGCAATGAAAAAGCAAATGCCCGATTTATTAATTACAACACCAGAAAGTTTACAATTGCTACTAGCATCCAAAGGATACTCAAAGATATTTCAAAATTGTACTGCTATAGTTGTAGACGAGTGGCACGAACTTTTAGGCACTAAACGTGGGGTACAAATGGAACTTGCACTTTCGCGATTAAAATCTGTTTCGAAAGAATTGCGGATTTGGGGAATTTCTGCCACTATCGGAAATTTAGAACAGGCACGAGAAGTGCTGCTCGGCCCACAGTCAGAAGCATTGACAAATTCAATTATGATTAAGGCCAACATTAAAAAGAAAATTACCATTAAAAGTATTATTCCTAAGAAAATGGAGACTTTTCCATGGCGTGGTCATCTAGGAATTCGATTATTAGAAGACGTAATTCCTATCATTGAAAATAGTAAAACAACACTATTATTTACCAACACTAGAAGTCAGTGTGAAATTTGGTTTCAAAAAATATTAGAAAAGCATCCAGAATATGCAGGTGAAATTGCCATGCATCATGGAAGCATCAATAAAGAAACTCGAAACTGGGTAGAACAAGCCATTCGAAATGAAAATTTAAAAGCTGTAGTTTGCACATCGAGTTTAGATTTAGGAGTAGACTTTGCACCGGTTGAAACAATAGTTCAAATTGGAGGACCCAAAGGAGTTGCTCGTTTTCTACAACGCGCAGGTCGTAGCGGTCACCGTCCTGGAAAAGAAAGTGTAATTTATTTTATGCCCACCCACGCCATAGAATTAATTGAAGCTTCAGCATTACAACAGGCAGTAAAGAAAAACACGGTAGAAGACCGATTGCCCTACCTTAATAGCTATGATGTTCTATTACAGTTTTTAACAACATTAGCTATTTCTGAAGGATTTTATCCTGATAAAATCTTCGAAGAAATTCGACAAACTTTTTGTTATCAAACCTTAACAAAAGACAAATGGCAGTGGCTTCTGAATTTCCTAGTAATGGGAAGTCAAAGTTTACAAGCCTACGACGAGTATAAAAAAATAAGCATAGAAGAAGATGGTAAATTTACCGTTAATGATCGTGGGGTAGCCATGCGTCATCGGTTTCAGATTGGCACCATTGTAGGTGATGTAAATTTATCTGTGCGCTATCAAAAAGGCGGATTTATTGGTTCTATCGAAGAATATTTTATATCCAAACTAAATAGAGGTGACGTATTCACCTTTGCTGGAAGAAATTTAGAATTTATTCGAATTAAAGGAATGCAAGTTCATGTTAGAAATTCTAATAAAAAAACCAATAGAATTTCAAGTTGGATGGGTAGTCGAATGACATTATCTGCACAGATGTCAGAATTATTAAGACAGGAACTATATTCTTCATATAAAGCCCCAAAAGACCAATCTCCAGAAATTAAATCATTAGCACATATTTTTGAAAGACAACGTAGAGAAAGTATCGTACCGAAACCAAATGAATTTCTTATTGAAACTTTTAAAACGAGAGATGGATTTCATCATATTTTTTATCCCTTCGAAGGTCGTTTTGTCCATGAAGCTATGGGAAGTTTACTAGGCTATAGAATAAGCTTACTATCCCCAATAACTTTCTCCTTAGCCTTTAACGATTATGGTTTTGAATTACTTTCAGACCAACCAATTGACATACAACAAGTACTAGATAATAATCTGTTTACTACTGAGTACTTGCTTGACGATTTACAAAAAAGTCTGAATGCTACCGAAATGGCACGAAGAAAATTTCGAGATATTGCCATTATTAGCGGAATGGTTTTTACAGGATATCCAAATAAGGCCATTAAAATGAAGCATTTGCAAAGTAATTCGCAATTATTGTTTGAGGTGTTCCGCGATTATGAACCAGAAAATTTATTATTTCAACAAGCGTTTACAGAAACCTTTCAGCATCAATTAGAAGAAGGTCGTTTGCGACTATCCATGGAACGAATTGCTACACAAGAAATCGTTTGGAAAGAATGTAAAAAAGCTACTCCCTTTGCCTTTCCACTAATTACAGACCGGATGAGTCGCGAAAAACTATCCAGCGAAAAATGGGAGGATCGCATAAAACGTATGACTGCAATTTTGATGAAAAAGTAAATACCTTTGGTTTTCATGAACACCGAGTCGATAAATATTTTAGAACATCAATTTACCATGCACCCTCATGGCGCTTTATTTTGGCATGAAAACTCAATGCTATTAATTAGCGATGTTCATCTGGGCAAAATTTCACACTTTCGAAAATACGGAGCAGCGGTACCACAAAAAGCAATCCAAAAGAACTTTGAATTATTGAACGAGGTCATCACTTTTTTCGAACCTGAAAAGATTATTTTTATGGGTGATCTTTTTCATTCTTCTTTAAATAAAGAATGGGAATTATTTAAAAAATGGACACATAATATTCATGCTAAAATTATACTGGTAATCGGCAATCATGATATTATTTCACCTTTAAAATATGAAGAATTAGGAATTGAAGTCGTCCCCGAAATAAATTTAGATGGTTTTCTTTTAACACATCATCCCGAAGAAAGAGAGGAGCTTTTTAATTTTTGCGGGCATATCCATCCTGCAATTCGCTTAAGAGGTTTGGGTCGCCAATCCGTACGATTACGTTGTTTTTACAAATTAGAATTACAACTATTACTTCCTGCATTTGGTGAATTTACAGGATCACATACAAAAGAGCCTGAAACTAATTGTCAGATTTTTGCACTATTAGGAGATACTGTACTACCCGTACCAATTGAAACCTATCAAAAGAAAAAACGAAATTGGAAATAATTTGTAGAAGGACAATTGAACTTTTAAAATTTTATTAAACACTATTCTTAAAGAAAAGCATTATGCAAAGGCGACTTTCCCTTTTAAATCTATTTTCTGTACTTCTTGTAATTACTGTAAATTATATTTCACAAGCAATTCGTTTTAATGAAACTACAATCGGTGAAGTAAGCAATAAATATTTCAATCTTTTTACCCCAGAAGGCTATGCTTTTGCCATTTGGGGGTTAATTTTTATTGCACTAATCGCATATGGTGGCTATCAAGTAAAATTGTCTTATACCAATAAAACTGAAGAAAAATCTATTCTAAAAACAGCATATTGGTTTGTAATTGCCAATTTCTTAAACTGTGTTTGGGTATTTGTTTTTGCTTACGAATATACCGGAATTTCTGTTTTAGTAATGCTAGGTATTTTAATTGCTCTGATAAAAATAATTTTAAACACCAATATGGCATTAGCACCAGTTTCTCGTTCAACATATTTTTTCAATCGATTACCAATAGGAATATATAGTGGTTGGATAGCAGTCGCGACCATCGCTAATATAGCTGCCTATTTAGCTAAATTAAATTGGGAGGGTAGTTTTCTTTCAGAAACCGGGTGGACTATTACAATGATTATAATTGCTACCATATTAAACCTTATTGTTCTATATACTCGTAAAATGTATGAATTTGCAGTGGTTGGCATTTGGGCTTTATTCGCTATTTACATCCGTCATCAACATAAATATGAGACCATCGCATATACGGCCCTAATAGGATGCTTGATTATTTTGGTCGCTATTATAGGAATTGCTTTAAAACATAGAAAAAATAGTGTACACATTTCTACTACTTAATATCCTTGAAATAAGTTCACTTCAATTTTGTTTCATTTGGTTAGAATAAACTTAGATATCGAGTTATCTTTGCATTTCAAACATTGAAGGTTGACCCAAATTAGCATTCAAGAGCTGTTTTTAGAGTCTCCGAAATCTCGGAAACTCAGAGATACTATTGCCCAGTCCGAAACAAACACGCACAACAATATTCTCATTAAAAATCTTTCGGGATCCGCACTTTCTTTTGTTCTTTCAGATGCATTCAAAAATACCGACAAACCTTTTCTTTTAATATTTGACGATAAAGAAGAAGCTGCCTACTTTTTAAATGACCTTGAACAGCTTATAGGCACTAATGATTCACTTTTTTACCCAGGCAGTTATCGCAGACCTTACCAAATTGAAGAAACTGACAATGCAAACGTTTTACTTAGAGCTGAAGTTTTAAACCGTATAAACTCGCGTAAAAAACCTGCCATAATAGTAACGTATCCTGATGCATTATTTGAAAAAGTAGTTACCCGAAGAGAATTAGAAAAAAATACGCTGAAAATAAAGCTAGACGATACACTTTCATTAGATTTTTTAAACGAAGTACTTTTTGAATATCAATTTAAAAGAGTTGACTTTGTTACTGAACCTGGAGAATTTTCGGTACGAGGAGGTATTGTAGATGTTTTTTCTTTTGCACATGATCAGCCATATCGAATTGAATTTTTTGGTGATGAAGTTGATAGTATTCGAACATTTGATGTAGAAACACAACTATCTACCGAAAAAGTAAAAAAAATTAGTATTATTCCGAATGTGGCTAATAAATTAATGGAAGAAAAGCGTGAAAGCTTCCTAAATTACATAGCTTCAGACACCGTAATTTTCATAAAGAACACAGAACTACTTTATGCGCGTTTGGATGATTTTTTTAAGAAAGCAAAAATCGCTTTCACAAAGTTATCTGAAAACATAAAACATGCAGAGCCAGAAGAATTATTCTTAAATGCGGATAGTTTTAAAGAGCAAATATCAAAATTCGTTGTACTCGAATCAAAAACACAGCAAATACATTCGTATCAGCATGCAATAGAGTTTAGCACAAAACCACAACCTTCTTTCAATAAAAAGTTCGACTTGCTCATTGAAAATTTAAACGAGCACAAAACTAAGGGATTTACAAATTATATTTTCTGTGCAAGTGAACAACAAGCTAAACGTTTTCATGCCATCTTTGAGGACAACAAAAACAATGTACATTATGAAACTATAGTTCTACCTTTATATCAGGGTTTTATTAATGATGATTTAAAAATAGTATGTTATACCGATCATCAAATATTTGAACGATACCATAAATTTCAACTCAAAAATGGCTATGCCAAAAAACAGGCAATCACCTTAAATGAACTTAACAAACTAGAAGTTGGAGATTTTGTTACCCATATTGACCATGGCATTGGTAAGTTCGGTGGGCTTCAAAAAATTGATGTAGAAGGAAAAAAACAAGAAGCCATTAAGTTAATGTATGGAGATCGTGATACACTTTACGTAAGTATACATTCGCTTCATAAAATCTCAAAATTTAATGGTAAGGATGGGGCTGCTCCTAAAATTTACAAATTAGGTTCTGCGGCTTGGAAAAAACTCAAACAAAAAACAAAATCACGAGTTAAGAAAATAGCATTTGACCTAATAAAGGTATATGCTAAACGTAGATTAGAAAAAGGATTTCAATATGCACCCGACAGTTACCTTCAAAACGAATTGGAAGCCTCTTTTATTTATGAAGACACTCCGGATCAAAGTAAATCTACAGAAGATGTAAAACGAGACATGGAAAGCGAACGTCCAATGGATCGTTTAATTTGTGGAGATGTAGGTTTTGGCAAAACAGAAATAGCAATTCGAGCCGCTTTTAAAGCTGTTGACAACGGTAAACAAGTAGCAGTTTTAGTGCCTACCACAATTCTAGCCTTTCAACATCATAAAACTTTTTCAGAACGGCTGAATGAAATGCCAGTTAAAGTAGACTATTTAAATCGTTTTAGAAGCACCAAAGAAAGGCGTGAAACTTTAGAAGAATTAGCAGCTGGTAAAGTAGATATAATAGTCGGCACACACCAATTAGTGAATAAAAATGTAAAGTTTAAGGACCTCGGACTTTTAATTGTTGATGAGGAACAAAAATTTGGCGTATCAGTTAAAGACAAGCTAAAATCAATTAAAGAAAATGTCGATGTTTTAACATTAACAGCAACACCAATTCCCCGAACTCTCCAATTTAGCCTGATGGCTGCGCGCGATTTATCTGTTATTAACACGGCCCCTCCCAATAGATACCCTATTGAAAGTAGAGTTGTGCGATTTCATGAGGAAATAATTCGTGATGCTATTAGTTATGAAATTCAACGAGGAGGTCAGGTATTTTTTATTCATAATAGAATAGAAAATATAAAAGAGGTTGCAGGTATGATTCAACGATTAGTACCTGATGCCAAGGTTGGTATTGGACATGGCCAAATGGAAGGAAAAAAACTAGAAGCCTTAATGCTAGGTTTTATGAATGGCGAATTTGATGTACTAGTATCAACAACCATTGTAGAAAGTGGTTTGGATGTAACCAATGCCAACACCATTTTCATTAATAACGCTAATAATTTTGGACTTAGTGATTTGCACCAAATGCGTGGCCGCGTTGGTCGAAGTAACAAAAAAGCCTTTTGTTACTTTATTACACCTCCTTATGAAGTTATGACACCTCATGCACGTAAGCGAATTGAAGCGCTTGAACAATTTACAGAATTAGGAAGTGGTTTTAATATCGCAATGAAAGACCTAGAAATTAGAGGTGCTGGTGACCTTTTAGGCGGTGAACAAAGTGGCTTTATTAACGAAATTGGTTTTGAAACATATCAAAAAATATTAGCCGAAGCCATCGACGAACTTAAAGAAAATGAGTTTAAAGATTTATACGAAGATGTAGAAGGACATAAGGTAAAGGTATTTGTAAAAGAAACTCAAATAGATACTGATTTTCAACTACAGTTTCCAGACGATTATGTAAATAATATTACTGAGCGACTTAATTTGTACACCGAGCTCAATAAGATTAATGATGAGGAAGGACTTCTTAAATATGAAACACAATTAGTTGATCGCTTTGGTGAATTACCCTCTGAGGCAGAAGATTTAATGAACTCTGTACGCATAAAATGGATAGCAAATAGTATTGGTTTAGAGAAAGTAGTACTTAAAAAAGGTAAGTTAATAGGGTATTTTATTCGCGATCAACAATCAGAATTCTACCAAAGCGCAAGCTTCACTAATGTGCTTCAATTTGTACAGAAAAACCCACAAAAATGCAAGTTGAAAGAGAAGCAAACCCGTAACGGACTTCGACTCTTGTTGGTTTTTGAAGAAATAAGCTCCATTGAAAAAGCTTTACTAGCATTAACCCCGTTAGAGTAATAACTTAACGATGTTTTAATGTCATAAATCGGATAGTTTTGCGTTATTCAATCATATTTGTGTAACTTCGTTCCTTTCTAACCCCACAATTAGAAATATGAAAATTCCTAGTCTAGGTTTTAGCCTAGTAGAAAAATTTGCAATAGTACAGGCCGTAGATGCAGTAATCGTTGCTGACGGTAAAATTCACAAAGGAGAAATCAACGCCTTAAGTCAGTTAATGAGGCGCATCGATTTTGAAACCAATTTCATCCTACAAGCTAGAAATATGAGTCTCGATCAGGGTCGAGCTATATTGCGTGAGATGTCTTATAAAAAGAAAAAAGCTATTGCTGGTATTCTAGAGGAGATTGCAATGTCCGATGGGTACATTCATGAAAAAGAATCGACATTAATAGCTTCTATTATTGACCACATTGGTATTCGAAATGAAGCCCGCGCTGCCAAATAAAGGATACTTAAAGCTTTAGTTACAATTTCTTTACAACATAATTACTTTTGATGGTATAGGTTTACGTGACTCCACTAAACCCTTTTTTCCCTATATTAGTTTGAAAATTTCTTCTGAACACAAACTAATTGAAAATACAAATACCTTATCAAAAAATGAATAAAAAAAATTATGCCTTAGTAATAGCAGTTCTGCTATTCAGTTTTTTTCTAAAAGCACAACCTAGCAAACAACTTGTAAATGTTTTAATAAGTCCGAATCACTCAGATTGGACCTACATTATTGGAGAACAAGCTGAATTTTCAATTAGCGTAATACAAAATAAAGTACCCTTAAAAAATATTGAAGTAAACTATAAATTTGAACCTGATTCTGGTTATCGTAAAATAAAAACTTTAGATAAAGGAAGTTTTACCTTAGCAGCTAACTCTAAAATAAAAGCACCAAAGTTTAACGAACCAGGCTTTCTTCGATGCACTGCCACTGTAACAGTCAATGGTAAAGAGTATTCGTCGTATACTACCGTAGGTTACGAACCTAACAAAATAAAGCCTAGCACTACATTGCCCTCCGATTTTGAAAAATTTTGGAACCAAGGAAAGGAAGAATTAGCAGCGGTTGAGATGAAGCCTGTTCTAACTTTAATGCCTGAAAGATGTACAGATGAAGTAGATGTATATCATGTAAAGCTGAATAATGTGAAAGGTAAAATTTACGGCATTCTAACTACTCCTAAGAAAGCAGGAAAGTACCCTGCCATTTTACACGTGCCTGGAGCCGGAATTCGACCTTATTATGGTGAAATAGAAGAAGCATCTGAAGGATTTGTATCCTTTACAATTGGGATTCATGGCATTCCAGTAAACTTAGATAAAAGTGTTTATGATGATTTAAGAGCGGGGCCATTAAACAATTATCAGGTTTTTAATTTAGACGATAAGGATAATATGTATTATCGAAGAGTCTACCTTGGCTGCATACGTGCAGTAGATTTCATTGAAAGCCTAGAACAATTTAATGGTGAGGATATTGGAGTTACTGGAGGTAGTCAAGGAGGCGCACTTTCACTTGTTATAGCTGGCCTAGATGAACGTATTGACTATTTAGCAGCCTTCTATCCTGCTCTTTCAGACATGACAGGGTTTTTATCCGGGAGAGCTGGTGGGTGGCCTCAAATTTTTGTGGACGACTTTACCAATAAAAAAGAGAAAATCGAAGTTTCCAAATATTATGATGTTGTGAATTTTGCACGCTACGTAAAAGCTGAAGGATGGTACAGTTGGGGTTATAACGATAATGTTTGTTCTCCTGCATCCACGTTTTCAGCTTATAATGTTATTTCAGCTAAAAAAGAGTTACATGTTTTCCAAGAAACCCAACATTGGACGTTTCCTGAACAAAGAGAACAACGAAACAATTGGCTTTACAAAAAGCTTAAAGATTAATATTTGAACTAAAGATCCAATTTGGTTCAATTGTTGCCCATTAATAAATATGAAAAAAACAGTCGTCTTAGTACTTTGCTTTATCAGTTCATTAGTTTATTCACAACATAATATTTCGGGTACGTTTTCGCCTGCCGATGAATACTCTTGGCTTATTGCATATCGCTTAACGCCAACCTCTCAAGTATATGTCGCCGATACAAAAATAAAAAAAGGAGAATTCAATTTAGAAATACCTACAAATGCACTTCCTGGCACATACCGATTGGTTTATGCTGTGCCGCAAGATGAATTTTATATAGATGTTTTATATAGCGGAAAAGAAGACATAATATTGAATTTCAAAAGCGGCGAAGAAGTAGCTTTTATTACATCTAAAGAGAATATACTATTCAGTACTTACTTTAAAGAAATAGCAGATCTAGAACGAGATGTTATTAAATATTATTCATCAAAGTCAAAAAATACTAAAGAGTATAAAAAGTTAAACAATTCGCTATTAAGTGTCCAAAAAGCATACGAATCAAAAACAAATGGATTATTAGTTAACGATTTTATTAAGGCGAATCACCCATTTATTGCAACTTCTAACCTTACTCCTGAACAATATATAAAAGCTAAAAAGGATGATTATTTTACGTATTTAGATTTTACAAATACTACCCTTCAAGGTTCTAACTTTTTAAAAAATAAGGTGATTAATTTTGCATTTACTGCACTACCCTTAAAGTCTTTATCAGACGCTGAAATTGAAGAAGAAATCCAATCTAACATTAATACTGTAGCCCAAATAATCAAAAACTTATCAGATGATTATCAATTCACTTTATTTCATTCCATTTATAAAAATGCATCGTCATTAGAACTTAGTCTTATTCCTGACTTTGTATTAAATCAATATTTAAAATCTACCGTCAATTCTGAAGAGAATAAAAAGACTTTAAAGCAAATAGAAGCTGAGAATAGGTTAAGAATTGGCGCTATTGCACCAGAAATTGAATGGCAATCTAAAGGGAAACAGAAAAAGCTAAGCACATTGGAAAGTGCTAGAAATTATATATTAATTTTTTGGAGTAGCACATGTTCTCATTGTTTACATGAGTTACCTGCCTTGCATAAAGAACTAAAGAAATTCTCTCAAATTCAGGTTGTAGCTATTGGTCTGGAGGATGATGAAATCAGCTGGAAATTAGAATCTGAAAAACTTAACGATTTTGAACATGTAATTGCACTAGGTAAATGGGATAGTAAATACGCCGATTTATACGATATCCATCAAACACCTACATACTACATTTTAGACAGTAAAAAAAGGATTGTTTTAAAACCAGAGAGTGACAAAGTTGTAGTGGATTTTTTAACTCACTAAAGAGTTTTTAAATCTTTTATAGTTTTAAAAGCAACATCAACTTGGTCATCATCGACTAATATTGTAAACTCATTTGTAGTAGAAATCACCTCGTAAAGCACTATACCTTCCCATGCTAGTCTTTGAAAAATAAAATAGTAAATACCAGGTACCGAAACATTTTCAGCAGGTAATTTAACCGTAATTGAAGACAGATTTTCAGCCTTCTGCGTACATTTTTCTGCCCTAAACAACTCTTCAACTACATCATCTAAAATATTACTAACCACAATATTTATTTCATTAACACCTCTTGAAGAAGTATAAAACACATCGTGATTAACATTCACAGCTTCCAACAATTTTGCTTGTTGATGTAACACTGTATCCGAAGCTAAAAAAGTATAATCTGTTAATGAAGATCGAACTGTAATCTCACCAATATTCTTTAAAACTTTAACAATCTTATGAGTTGCTCTAAATTCAAGATCATCAGAAAGCCTTTTTAAAGCCATTACAATAGCACCATTTCTAATGTCTTTAGATAATTCTTCTTGAATTTCCGGTTTAATTATTCGTGAAAGTGACGTTAGGTTAATAATTCCTTGGGCTAACGCACTCTGTAGAAATGGTTTTTTCTTGATATATTCTTCAACTACTGATGAGATAGTTTTCATGCTTAATATTGATTTATGTGTAAAAATAACAAATTGTTACAAATAAAACAAAAGAAAAAATGAGAAGATTATTAAAAATGATAAAATGCATTCTCTAAATGTTCAATTCTAAATATTTTTCTATTCTTTAATATAGTTATTACATCGAATCGGGCATCTAAATCGAGGTTATGCTCAATGACAAATTGATTAGCACCTTCAACCAAAAGTTTAATTTTTTTTGATGTTATAGTATCCGCTATAGCAATAATTTGATCATTACTTCGCGCCCTAACCTCCACAATTGCAAGCACACCTTCCTTTTGTGCTATTATATCAATTTCAGATTTCAAAAATCTATAATTTCGAGCGTGAACTTTATACCCTTTATTGACTAAAAAATCTACAGCAATTTGTTCTCCTTCTTTACCAAATTCGTTATGCTTTCCCACTTATCAATTAAATTATTACATTAAAATAATGCATTTCATCGAAAATATATGTAGTTAAACGTCTTATTAGACCACATGTCCGTAAATCTTTATGCACGTTATCGAAATTAAGTCAAATCGGGTACTATACCCAGCTTAACTTCGTTATTTAGTTGCCCCCAAGCACATGAACGTCACCTATTAACGCCCTACTTAACTATGGAATATTTCATTAA
>NZ_JBDVFA010000040.1:0-49324 GCF_039941195.1 Aurantibacter sp.
AACAATATCTTCGGTAGCAGCCATCATTTTGGTCGCAATCTGATTTAATATTTGACCTTTATATGGAATCCCTTTGGGCATTACTACATCAAAAGCGGACAAGCGATCTGTTGCCACCATTAATAATATATTATCCGCTAATGTGTATACTTCGCGAACCTTTCCTTTATAAATACTTTTTTGACCCGGGAAATTGAAATTTGTATCAGTAATAGTATTGCCCATTTTTTAAGAATGCTTATAATTTAGTTTTCGTGTTCTATACTTTTATAGGCGGTAATTACCTTTTTCACTAGTTTATGACGAATTACATCCTTATCATCTAAATAAATGATTTTTATCCCTTCAACATTTTTCAAAACTAAAATTGCTTCTTTTAGACCAGAAATAACGCGTCTCGGTAAATCTATCTGACCTGGATCACCTGTCAACAAAAACTTCGCATTCTTACCCATCCTTGTCAGAAACATTTTCATTTGTGCATGCGTAGTATTCTGAGCTTCATCAAGAATTACAAATGCATTATCTAAAGTACGACCCCTCATAAATGCCATGGGAGCAATTTGTATGGTGCCATTATCTATATAATGCACCAACTTTTCAGAAGGAATCATATCCCGTAAGGCATCATATAAAGGTTGCATATATGGATCTAATTTTTCTTTTAAATCCCCTGGTAAAAATCCTAAATTTTCACCAGCCTCAACCGCAGGTCTGGTTAAGATAATTCGCTTTACCTGCTTCTCTTTCAATGCCTTAACCGCTAATGCAACACCAGTATATGTTTTGCCCGTACCAGCTGGACCAATGGCAAAAACCATGTCATATTTTTTAGCAGCATCTACCAATTTACGTTGATTGACAGTACGAGCTTTTATTAGTTTTCCACTAACACCATGTACGAGCGTTTCCCCACTATTATCTGGCGATTCATAATCTTCTTTGCCATTACTTGTTAAAATACGCTCAATAACATTCTCGTCCATTTTATTGTATTTAGAGACGTGTTCCATTAGCATATAAAATCGCTTATCAAACTCTTCTAAAAGTTCTTGATCTCCAAATACTTTTATTTTACTTCCCCGTGCTACAATTTTTAGCTTTGGAAAATATTTCTTTAGTAAATTAATGTTTTCGTTTCCCTGACCAAAGAAGTCTCGTGGGTTAATTTCAGTAAGTTCTAATTCTAGTTCGTTCAAAGAGTGTAGTTGTTTTGAATTATTGAAAAAGATAAATTTCGGAACGCTATTTTTTTGTTATAATTTTGTTGAACAAATTTACATAAAAATTTAGTCTGACCATCGATAAACATATCAACATTGCGGTATGGCAATTATTACCTTAACTACTGATTTCGGATTAAAAGATCATTTTGTAGGGGCTATCAAAGGCGCTATCTACAAAGAGCTTCCCGATGTTACCATTGTTGATATTTCGCATAATATTGGCCCATTTAATATACAAGAATGCGCTTATATCTTGCAAAATTCTTATAAGCATTTTCCAGAAGGAACCGTACATATTATTGGTGTTGATGCTGAACCAACTCCCGAAACTAAACACATTGCTGTTTTAATGGATGGTCATTATTTTATTTGTGCTGATAATGGAATAATTGGACTTCTTAATTCTGAAACCCCACCTACTAAAATTGTAGAAATAGCAATTCATAATGCTGATTCTAGTGCATTTCCAACTAGTGAGGTTTTTATACGTGTGGCATGTCATATTGCGCGTGGTGGCACCCTAGAGGTTGTTGGTAAACCTTATAATAATTTGCATGAAGTTCGTGATTTGGCCCCTAGTGTATCTGATGGTGGTAATAAAATATCAGGTGTAGTTTTATATATTGATAACTATGGAAATGTGGTAACGAATATTCATAAAAACTTTTTCGAAGCCTACCGAAAAGGGCGCGACTTTGAAATACAAGCTAGGACGAAAGTACTTAGAAAAATCCATCGTAAATACAGCGATATAATCGATTACAACCTTGACAAAAGTAAACGCAAAGGACCAGGTGAACTTTTAGCCATTTACAATTCGGCTAACTATATTGAAATTGCGATTTATAAAAGTAACCCTAGAGCTGGTGGTAGTGCGAATTCTTTATTAGGTTTAGATTATCTGGATTCCATAACCATAAACTTTAAATAATGTTGGTTCGCATTGTAAAATTAACTTTTGAAGAACACCATATTAATGACTTTTTAAAAATTTTTGAACCACATAGAACGCAAATAAAAAGTTTTGATGGTTTCTTATTTCTCGAGTTATATCAAAACAAAGAAAATCCTCAAATATTCTTTACTCATAGCCATTGGGAAGATGAATCAGCATTAAATAATTATCGAAATTCTGATTATTTTAGAACCATTTGGACAAAGACAAAGAAGTTATTCGCAGCTAAACCAGAAGCATGGAGTTTAGAAAAAGTAAATTCATAAGTACTATATTTTATATAAATTCATATTTCATTTGAATTTTTATGGGATAACAGATAGTCGCTGAATTACCATTTATTAATTTACGACTTATAAACATTCGTAACGGAGTTTATTACAATTACAAGGATTTTTAGCTATATTTATTAGAATAAAAATTGAGATACCAGCAATAAACATAGTGTTTTGTAGCGGTTTTCGATTCTAATAAAAGAAGTGATTTAAGATTAAATTTTGAGCAAATTTTATATGTTTACTGTTAATAAGTTTGTTTCCTGAAAAAGTACATTTCAAATATCTTTGTGAGATTAGCGAGGAAGAGTTAAATCTTTCTAAAGCCCCATTAAATTTAAATTTTCTAAAGTAGAAAAAAGCCAAAAACTAGATCAAGCTGATGAAATTTATAGTATCAAGTACTTATTTACTCAAAGAACTACAAGTTCTAGGTGGTGTTATCAATAACAGTAATACATTGCCAATATTAGACAACTTTTTGTTTGCTCTAAATAAAAACGAATTAACCGTTTCCGCTTCTGACCTCGAAACTACTTTGAGTTCCGTTTTAGAAGTAGATTCTGATAACGAGGGTAATATTGCGGTTCCTGCTCGTTTATTATTAGACACCTTAAAAACTTTTCCCGAACAACCGCTAACTTTTGTAGTATCTGACAATAATACTATTGAAATTAGTTCGGAACATGGTAAATATGCTTTGGCGTATGCAGATGGTGCTGAATTTCCTAAAGCTGTAGAACTTGCAAATCCGAGTACTACAACTATAATGGGTGATATATTGGCAACTGCAATTGATAAAACAATATTTGCAGCTGGTAATGATGATTTAAGACCTGTAATGAGTGGGGTTTTCTTTCAGTTCTCTCCTGAGAACTTAACCTTTGTTGCTACAGATGCCCATAAATTGGTAAAATATCAAAGAGAGGACGTTTCTTCTTCTGAAGTTGCTGAATTTATAATGCCGAAAAAACCTTTGAATTTATTAAAAGGTATTTTAGCAGGAAGCGAAGATGATGTTACTATAGAATACAATGATGTAAATGCAAAGTTCATCTTTGGCAATACTGTTCTTATTTGTAGGCTAATTGATGGTAAATATCCTAACTACGAGGCGGTTATTCCAAAAGAAAATCCAAATAAATTAACTATTTCTAGAACTCAATTTTTAAGTTCTGTGCGTAGAGTTGCTATATTCTCGAATAAAACAACACACCAGATTAGACTTAAAATTGCTGGTGCAGAATTAAATATTTCTGCAGAAGATTTAGATTATAGTAATAAAGCAGAAGAACGGCTTACTTGTGCATACCAGGGTGACGATATGCAAATCGGTTTTAATTCTAGATTTCTTACCGAAATGTTGAACAACCTTAATGCTGATGAAGTTTCTGTAGAAATGAGTTTACCAAATAGAGCGGGAATATTAACCCCTGCAGATGGACTTGATGAAGGTGAAATAGTAACAATGTTAGTAATGCCTGTAATGCTTAATAGCTAGCATACAAAAATTTATAAAATAGAAAATCCGGCTAAATTAAAACCTAGCCGGATTTTTTTATTTGAATCGCTTACTTAAACAAATTTCATGCTAAATGGATAATGGGGTTCTTCTCCGTTGCTGGCTTTAATTGCATTTATAATAGGAAAAATTAAGTATAAAACTCCTAAAACAACGAAGCCCAATAAACCAAGGCCAAATAACAATATTAAAGGAATACATAATAGCACGTAGATGAACATACTAATTCTAAAATTGATAATAGATTTACCATTTTCGTCCATACCCAAAACTGAATCTTTTTGAGTAAACCATATTACCAATGGTACAATTAATCCTCCAATACCAGTCACAAAATCAAGCAATTGACTAAGATGAGTTACTGCTAATAAACTTTTATTTTCTCTTTTCATGATTTGTGTTTTATAGATTGATGTACTAATAAGACGAACAAACCTCTAAATTGTTACAATACACTAATCAAAAAGAGTACTTACTGCTTTTTAACAAGTTTGTTTAATTTTTCCTTGTCTTTAGCAATTTTCACCTTTGACTTTTCAATTTTAATATTCATCTTATTAATATCCTCTGGCGAAAGTTTACCTTTTTGCTTGCCTTTGGCAATTTTTACATTTAATTTATCAATTTTACTCTCTTCTTTAGCTATGCTCTTCTTTTTAGAAGCAATGTCATCTGCCAGTTTCTCTTTTTTCTTTACTGCTTTTTCAGCTTTTTTTTGAGCCTTCTCTGCTTTCTTTTGAGCTTTTTCTGCTTGAGCAATCTCTTTTTCTGCCTTCTTATCTGCTTTTTCTTGAGCTTCTATTTTTTCGATTTTTTCTTTTTCTGCTTCTAAATCTAATGCTTGTTGTGCAATGCTATCTTGCACTACCTTAGTAGAGTCAACAACCTGTGCCTTAGCAGATACCGCGAGGATAAAAGCTAAAAGAATAATTACTTTTTTCATGGGAAACAATTTTAAATACTAAGTTAATATTGGGTAAAAGTAGGAATTAATAGCATATGAAATGAATCGCATATGTTCTATTTAATAATCAAAAGAGATTGTTCGCATCAAAGAATTCAATCTTCTTAGGATTTCCTTTTGTAGTAATGGCAGCAATGAATCCCTCTGAAGGAATAAATGAATGAAGATGCCAACTTTGGTTCGATTCATTCTCATTATTTATTGATAAAAAACTCGCAGTTTCATCATTATCAATAGTAACTGAAAACGATTTTAAGGGATAAGACAATCCCTCTCCTACTGCCTTAATAAAAGATTCTTTACGCGTCCAACCTCGATAAAAAGCTCTGTATAGTTCTTCTCCATTATACTCAGAAAGTGCGTTAATTTCATCATTAGAGAAAACATTATTTGCAAGTTCAATCGGATTAAAGTCATTTTTAATTTTTTCAATATCAACTCCTATGATTTGTTGCTTAGCTAAGCCAATAATAATTCGGTTTCCTGAATGCGATACATTGAAATCTAGTTCAATATTTCCAAGATACGTTGGTTTATCATATTCCGAATAATCAAAAACAATCTCTTTTGGATTAATTTCGAGATAGCTACTAATTAAGGTTCTTAACAAATACCTTGCAGTTATATAAACTGCCCTATCTTTTTCAAAACGATATTTACTGGCTCTTAAATGCTCATCAGCAGAAAGGGTTTTTGATAATATATGAAGTTTTGGCTCATCCTTAATTGCTTTAAAATTCCATATATGTAGTACATCTTCATGCAAGAAATTTCCGCTTTTAAAAGAGGCCCATGAAATATTCATATAATAAAATCTAAATTACATTTCAGTTAAAGCAAACAATCATCAATAGTTTTAGCAACTTCAATAATATCCGGTTCAGAAAATAAAGAACGATGATTACCAACAGTTGGTTTTATATCGACACCATTTAATGCTATCTCTTTCCAAGAGCGAATATATTCCTTATTAAAGCGCTTATCAGCCTTTTCAGTTAATACCAATTTAATGTTATCACTTTGTGGTTGCCATTTATACTTGTTATACAGTTTGGTCAAATGTTGACTCATCATTTCAGCATCCTTTTCTTCTTGTGACCCGGTTAAATTTACCCAAAACGGTTTAAGAATTTTAGTATAACGATCATATAACATAACTCTTAGCACATTAATTGGGTTTTTTACAAGTCTTTTAAGGAAGCCTAATACTCTCATTAACATTCTTGTTTGCGTATATAGATGTTCTTGCTCAGCCATTGTATCCATAACTATTAAATTAGTTTCTGAACCATCATTTTTAAGTGCCTTCGACATTTCTAACCCAACGGCTGTACTAAAACAATAAACTAATAAATTATAAGGTCCTTTTGCTTGTACTTTTTTAATTTCATTGACATATGATATCGCCATTTCTTCGATATTTATATGCAAATCCTCATTGTCAAATATTCCTGAAGGTTGAAGCGCATAAACGGGACGTTCTTCGTCTAAATATTTGGCCAAAAGGTTGTAGAAAAATACATGTCCATCTCCAGCATGGACACAAAACAAAGCAGGTTTATTGCCTTTTGCTCGTACTGGAACCAAATTTCTAAAAATTGAATTACCATTCTCAGAACCATTATTAATAAAATTAGAAATTGAAGAAATAGTCGAATGTTCTAATAAAGTTGTTGGAGGTAATTGTAGACCCATTCTTTTATTCAAAATATTGAACATTTTTATGGCCATTAAGGATTTTCCACCTAATGAAAAGAAATTGTCATCTACACCAATAGAGTATGACCCGAATATATCTTCCCATATTTTAATCAATTGTAATTCTGTTTCGTTTTGTGGAGCAACATATTTAATAACTTCCGGGGCATTATTTTCAATTACTTCATTTTTATAAACCTCAATTTCTGAATCAAGTAAATCAAAAGATAAGGATTTATTAGATATCAATATTTGAATTAACTTTTTCCAATTTCCTAAAATCCAATTTATTGATTTTTCATCTACAATACTTTGTTCTATTGTAAAATTAAATTTTATTTCGTCACCAGGAATAACTACCAAAGTCACCGGATACGTTGATGTAATTCCACTCTTGAAATTTCTAATTTCCAATACTTTACTTGTAGATTCGGTTTGGGGAAAGTTTTCAAAAATTAACAAATTATCAAAGATTGGCTTTGCTTCTGGCCAATCTATAAATGATGTAATCTCATCTAAGCTTCCATGTTCAAATAATCTAGCCTTATGTTGTTGTTTCTGAATATTTCGAAGCCATTCTGAAAGTTCAACTCCATTTTCAACAATGACTCTCACAGGTTGTACATCCATGAGCATTCCTGTTAAAAATTCAATATTAGGAAAAGATCCAGAACGACCAGAAACTGTTGACCCAAAAGAAATCTCATTAGTTCCAAAATACCTACTTATAAGATAAGACCATGCACCCTGTACTAATGTATTCATAGTGACCTGAAATCTACGCGCTAGAATCTGTAAATTTTTAGAATCCTCATAATTTAAATTTAATGTCGAATGATAAGTTCCACTTTTAGAAGCTTTATGAGTCTTCCTATCAAAAAGCGGCAAATATTTAGTGTTTTTAAAATAGGACTTCCAAAAGTCCTCAGAGTCTTTTTTACTTTGTTGGTTCTTATAAGCGTAATAAGATTTCAATGAAGGAATGGTAGGTAAAGAAGGTGCTAGATTGCGTGAAACGGCATCATAAGTAGTCAAAAAATCATTTAAAATAACCTGAGAAGACCAACCATCAATCAATAGATGATGACTAGGCCAAAGAAAACGAAAATCGTTATTTTTAAACTTTAAGAGGGTTAAATTTAGTAAAGGTTCTTTTTCTAAATTTACGCCTTTAGTAATCGTATTTAACTTGAGCTCATCCCATTTTGCTAAGCTTTCTTCTGATGATAATTTTGACCAATCGAAATAATTTAAATTCACAGACTTTTCAAGATGTACAATGGTTACCGGCTTAGCCAAATTCTTCCAATGCACAGTTGTTCGCAGCGCAGCGTGTCGTTGAACCATTTTGTTCCATACTTTTTCGAATTGAGCTACATCTATTTCACCTAATAAAGTACATTCAACATTCAAAAATCCTTGGTCATTTTCACTCGACAAATGGTGAAACAATAGCCCCTGCTGCATGTAAGTCAACGGAAATATAGCTTCTATTTTGGGCTTTTTAACAGCTTTCATTTTATTCAAATTGTTGCATCAAATTGTCCAAATCATCTTGGCTCAAATCAGCTTCAGGAAAATCTGAGGGAGTATAATTTCCTTCCTTATTTAAGCAATAATCATATAATGCTTGTAAATTATTTTCAAAGTTTTGGGACAAGATTTTTATTGTCGATTCTTTATACAATGTATTTGTGTAACTCCAATTAACTTGTATTTTATCATTTTTGATAAAAGCATTTATTTCAATACCATAAGTCCGCTCACTATGAGGATCACGTGAATAATTAGAGAGTTGCTCAAAGATTAAATTTGAATTATTAATTGCGTTATTTTGTACACCAAGATAGTTGAAGATAATCTGTGGTTCGCCGTCAAATAGGTTAAAACAATCTTCTCCAGACATATATTTCAACAAACCAAAACCTATTCCATTATTTGGGACGGACCTTAATTTTTCCTTGATTGACGATACCAAATTACCTTTATCATTGCTTTTTTCTTTTTCAAAAAGAATAGGAAAAAAAGAAGTGAACCAACCAACAGTATTAGAAATGTCAATGTCTAAATTAGTACTATGTCGTCCATTGTGTTCTAGACCAAGTACTAAATTTGACGAATTAGTCCAATCCGTTATTGTTGTAAATAGAGCTGTTATTAATAAATCCTCAGTTCTTGTATTATATGTTTCATTAACATTTTTCAATAAATCACGTAAGTTTTCCCTGTGTATAATACTTTGATATATACCAATAGTACTTTCTCGATATATAGAATTTTCTACTTTAAAATCTGATGGAAAATGTTCCGTTTCAATACATTGTTCTTGCCAAAACTCAATCTCTTTATTTAAATCGGTGGATTGGGTTTTCGAATAGAGGATTTCTCCCCATTGCTTAATCGAATCTGTTTTCTCTTTAAAATTTATTTCTTCATCCGTTTTATCTTGTGAAAAAGCCTGAATGAAATCATCAAAAATTATATTCCAAGAAACCATATCAATCACCAAATGATGAGCAATCATCATAAATTTGTTCTCTTGAGTTTCACCACAATTAAAATATACTCCTTGAAAAAGATTTCCATTTGAAAGATCTACATTTTTTTGAATGGAAATTAACTTTTCACTTATGTTATTGTTCTGATTATCAAAAGAAATAATATTACTCAAATCTATATAATGGAATACTTCTTTTTGGATTGTCTCTACAATTTTTGATTTCCATTGGTTATCAATTTTATAAAAACATAAGCGAAGTCCCTCATGATAATCAACCAACTCATGAACAATATTTTTTACAAAATGGTATTGTATATCTCCCAGTCCGTATACTTGAACTATCTGATTCCAATAATTTGGCGCAGATACATTAATGCTAAAAAACCTTTGTTGAATTGGAGTAAGCAGAACAGTTCCCTTTGTGTCCGTTTGAGAAACTTTAGAAGCTAATTTTTTCGTAAATAAGGAAAGCTCTGAGATTGATTGATGGTCGAAGATTTGATTTGCTTCAAGCATTATACCTGCTTTTCGTGCCCTAGCTATTATCTGTATACTAAGTATAGAGTCCCCTCCTATTTCAAAAAAATTATCATTTACATCAATAGGCGAAAAACCAAGTACTTCCTCCCAAATCTTAATCAATGCTTGTTCCGTCTCAGAAGTACTTGATTTTGAAATAATAGTCTTGTTTTTTCTTTGAATAACATTAAGGCTATTTAATTTATTCCTATCAATCTTGCCATTTGGTAATTTTGGAAATTCTTCTACTAAAATAATTGAAGAAGGCACCATATATTCAGGCAAACTCATTTTAAGATGTTTTTTTAACGCTTCAGATTCGAAATTATCTGAACCCTCAACATATGCCACAAGATGCTGTCTTCCTGAAGCTATTACCTCTGTTTCAGAAGATTGTAATGCCTGATCAATTTTTAGCAAAAATAATTTCTTTGCTTTATCGCTCAAGCCATCTATTCTATCCTTTATTTCCGTTGGTCTCATTTTATGGCTTTAACTACTACTATTGTTTCTGCCCACCAAGTATCTTTTATATCATTTGGGAGCTGAAGGTTTACTTTTTGTATTTGAAAGGATGAAAAATGTTTAAAAAGTTCTCGCTGATGCTCTCTACTTAATGAATCTACTTCATTTGAAAAATATGAAAATGCACCTCCAGGTTTTAAATGTTCTGAAGCGGATGAAAAAAAGTGTGCTGCAAAAGTGATACTCTCATTTACATATTTCATATACTCTTCTTCATTGAGCGGATAGGTATGAAAAAAAATTCCATCAAAAATTCCAACCGAATCAATAGTATCTTGCCATAAACCCTTGACCATTTGGATATCCTTATCAGGGTACCGCAGTTTCCAGTCTTTATACCTTTCTATAACGACATCATTACATTCCATTATTATATGAGTATTAACATCATAAGCTTGAATCATATCAGATGCTACTCCCCTTCCAAAACCCAATTCTAAGATATCACCTCCCTTTTCGCATACAACTTTGGCCATTGTTTCCATTACAGGAATTTGCCAATCTTCCATTATCTCTTGATCTGTAAGTGTTGCTTGCGTTCTATCGTTAAAATCACTCACTGTTTCCCCTGCAACAAACTTTTTAGTTTGCCTATCAAGAGCAACCAAATCTGCTGAAAACTCTTTAATAGCCCTGTTTACAACCGCATTTCGTTGCATATCCCGTGGTGGACGTATAAAATCTTCATCGCTGATATTCAGACTTATCTCGAATTCATTTGATCTTCTTATTCTTTTCATACTAAACTAACTATAGTTGTTATTCCAACCGGTTATTTACATAATCTTGTTCTTCTTCACTCAAATGTTCAATAGATTCTAAAATGTCATTTAAAGCATCTAAACCGATACGATTTTCTATATGTTCTATAAGTAAGTTAGTATCCATAGCAGAAATACTAGTTGTATCTGGTATTTCTTTCTTTAATATAACAATAGCATTATTTACTGTTTTATGATTCATAATTGCCTTTTGCACCTCATCAATTTCGACCCGAAATCCACGAATTTTTATTTGCTCATCTTTTCGCCCCAAAAACTCAATATTCCCATCGGATTTATATCTCCCCAAATCACCAGTTTTGTATAGTTTGGTTTCATATTCCTTATCGAAAGGATTATCAACATAAGCGCCTTCAGATAATTCAGGTCTATTTAAATACTTCCCTGATAAACTGGGACCACCTATGAAAATCTCACCTGTAGCTCCGTAAGGCAATAGCCCTAAACTCTCATCTAGAATATAAATGCTAGCGTTAGCTACGGGTTTTCCAATTGGAATTACTGATGGAATATTACTTTTGTCAATCTTATAAGCAATACACCAAACGGTAGCTTCTGTTGGTCCATATTCATTATATAAATTTGCGTTGGGAAGTTTTTCAAAATGTTTAGCACATAAATTCGCAGCACATGATTCACCCGCAACTATAACTGTTTTTAGTCCTTTAAGTTTGTTTAAAACTGCATGATCCAATAACATTGAATATAACGATGGAAGCATTAAAGTATGACTTACCTCATTATTTTTAATCACTTCCGTCAATTTGGCTACATCTTGTTCCAAACGTTTTTCGGAAATCACCAAATTTCCACCAGTACAAAGTGTCCAAAATATACCTGCTTTTGAACTATCAAAAGATATAGAAGACATTAATAAAAAAGCATCTGGATTTGTATCATAAAATTCTTTTCTGCCAAGTGTAGAATTTATAATGTTACCATGCGAAATTGGTACACCTTTAGGCTTACCCGAACTACCGGAAGTATAAATTACATAGGCCGTATCATCACTTTTAACAATAGGTAAATCATTCTCAAACTCCTCAATATTCGCCTCCAATTTACTGATGTCCAATACTTTAGAATCAAATTCAGTCATTTCTGCTAATGTGCTTGCATTACTTACTGTTGCTAATACATTTGCATCGGATAACATAAAATCAATTCTTTCTTTTGGATAGGTTGGGTCTAATGGCAAATAGGCACATCCTGCTTTTAGGATTCCCAACAATCCTACTATCATGTCTGTTGACCGTTGTATACATAATCCTATAATCCCGTTTTTACCGCTTGTAATTTCTAAAATATTTTTAGCTACAAGATTTGATTGTATGATTAGTTCTTGATAGGTAATTGATTCCGAACCAAAGGTTACTGCTTTCTTGTTGAGATTAGCCCTAGCAATATCCGTGATTATATCATGAATTCCTTTCTTTGGAATTTCTACGGATAATAAATTGGATTCTTTTTGCAGAAAAACTTCCTTTTCAAAAGAAGTAAGCATTGGAATAGCTGCTATTTTCTCATTAGGATTAGCTACAACCGCACCTAGTAATAAACTAAAATGGGCTTGTAACCTTTCGATTGTTACTTTGTTAAAAAGGTCGGATGAATATTCAAAAATTGAAGTCAATAAATTGTTTTCTTCAGCAATATAAAGGGTCAAATCAAACTTAGCCACCTGCGTATCAAAGACCTCTTGTGAAAACTCTAGATTGCTTCCAAAATCAGGTGATTTCGGCACTGAATGATATAAGAACATCACATTAAAAAGCGGGTTCATGTTTGCAACTCGATCTGGTTGAATTGCTTTTACCAAATCTTCAAAAGCAACATCTTTGTTCGCAAAAGCCTCTAAGGTAGTTTTTCGAACAATCTTCACTAAATCTACAAATGAAATGTTCTCGTCAAATTTGGCTCGTAAAACAACAGTATCATTAAAAAAACCTATTAAATCTTCCAAAGACTTATGATCTCTATTCGAAATTGGTGTTCCAATTAATATATCCTTTTGATTCGTATATCTATATAATAGAACATAGTAAACAGATAATAAAAGTACATAAGGGGTTGTCTCCAATTTGTTGGACAAGTCCAAAACGGATTTCGATAGTGATGAAGAAAATGTTTGTTTTTTAAATGCTCCTTTATACGATGCAATTATTGGCCTTTTATAATCTTTTGGCAATTCCAAAATTGGAATTTCACCCTCTAGTTTTTTAAGCCAATAATCCATTTGCTTTTGATCAACAACTTTATTTCGTTGCCAAAAAGCGTAATCATGATATTGAATACCAAGTGAATTTACTTGTACATCAATGCCAGCATTTAGTGCTGTATAATGGTTAGCTAGTAGGTTTCTGAAAATACCCATTGACCATTTATCGGTAGCAATATGATGTATATTTAGCAATAAAATATACTTCTCTTGTGTCAATTTATAAAGTGAAAATCGAATGACAGGGCCATTTTGCAAATCAAAAGGTCTTGCCGAATCAACCAATAAAATTTTATCTATTTGATTTTGACTCTCAGCTTCCACACTTAAATCGTATTCCGATAAATGCAATTTTTCTTTAGCACCTACTTTGGCCACAGGCAAACCATCTACTAGCTCATAAGTAGCGCGCAAAATATCATGAGCATCATAGATTTTCTGTAAAGAATTATATAGGTTTTCAAGATTCAGTTTCCCATTAAAACGATAAGCTTCGGAATAGTTGTAAAATGGATTTTCAGGATGTAATTGTTGTAATAACCATAATCGTTGTTGTCCATGAGATAAAACCAATGGCGTGCCCTCAACTACCTTTTCAATTTTTTGAACAGGAACTTCTTGTTGTTTTAATTTCCATTGACTCAGTAATGAGCTATTCTTTTTCTCTTCCAATTTTCAGGGGAATAAAGTTATATCGATTATCGTAGCCCAAGAAACTGAGCAAATTTGAAACCTTTTCTACGAATGAAATCTTCAACTAAAAGATTGACATCAAAGGCTCTTTCTATAAACCAATAAAGCGATATAATAATTAAAAGGATTGATCCGTATACCAATATCTTCGGATACAACTTCAATTTTCTCAATAAGTATAATATTGGGAAAATCATTAAAATAATTACCAGTTGTCCTAATTCAACTCCAATATTAAAACCTAGGAGGGATAAAGTTAAAAATTCAGAAGTTAAACCAAGGTCTGCCAAGACACTTGCAAATCCGAAACCATGAAATAATCCAAAAACAAAAGCAATTACCCAATCTTTTCCTTTAAAAATTGGACGAATATTATGGTAAGCTGCTAATCCTATGGATAAGGCAATTATTGATTCAACAAATCTAGATGGTAAATTTATTATTTCAAGCGAGGCTAAACTCAACGTAATCGTATGTGCGAGTGTAAAAAACGTTACAACTTTTACGATGTATAAAAAAGCTGGCTTAAAACGCTCAACCGGAAACCAATCCCATGTTATAAAACCCGTTTTTTTAACAATTGCCTGATTATTGTTTGCTTTGGCAAAACGAGGATCGCTCCAACGGCGTACTACAGATGGTAAGATTAATGCTAGTAAAAATAAAATATGATCTAGTCCAATCCAGATATGCCAAACACCTTGTTGTATCATCGCTACAAATCCATTCCATGCTGAACTCTCTGTTAATGAAAGTGTTTCATTTGTATCATCAGGGGTAAAACTTAAAGAAATTCTGGCTTCATTATTTATTATACCTGCCTTCCAATTATATTCAATAAGTAAAAAGCCTCTATGCGTATCATCCTTCTCAAATACTCCACTATATTCAACGTCCATTTCATCCGGAACATTTATCGAATTTTCTAGCTTGAAATTTATTTTTAAAAAAGAGCCTAAGCCAACATCATCTTTAATAACATCAGTAAAACGAATATTATGACGTCCATTGTCTGAGTTAAAAGAAGTTTTGAGTAAAAAATACTTTTGTAGCTCGGCTAAATAAGGATGATATTCCTCATAGGTTGCTTTCTTACCGAAATTTGTTCCAAGAATTTTATTTATATCCACATAATTAATCTCAAATCGACCCTCAATTCCTTCTTTTTCATATACTCTAAGGTATATGTAACTCTGATTAGGTGCATGGGCACTCGAAAAAAGGGGTGTCAAAAGCAGAAATAAAACTAAAAAACGTAAAAATTTTGCCATTTAATACTTGTTGAATTAATTAATTTTCTAAAAATAAATAGGTTATGGATGATTTAAGGCGTTGTAATAAAAGCAATTATTTCTTATTTCAACTAAATATCCGACGAAATGAAAAAATAAAAGCCATCAACCTAAAGATACTATGTTTTAACGATTTTTTTAACAAAAAGTAGGGTTTACGCCACTAAAGTTGTTACTTTATAATCAAAAAGCTGCTTTAAATTACAATTCACTAATTGACTATGAAAAGAAATCTACGTAAGACTTTAGTCTTATCGGGGGACAATGTAAATACAATTGTAGACCGTTTTGGACTCAACAACTTAATGGATCGTTTGATAGATGAACTCAATCAAGCAATTAAAGTGTTTGATATTGATACTACTAAAATCCCTATCCGTTCTGGTTTTAATTATGACAATGATAATCCAGGACTTGTGGAATGGATGCCGCTTTACAAAAAAGATGAAGAGGTTGTAATTAAAGTTGTAGGATATCATCCTAAAAATCCTTTTAAACATTCATTACCTACCATATTATCTACTATTTCTTCTTATGACACCGCAACTGGCCACCTTAAAGGTCTTGTTGATGGCGTATTATTAACCGCTTTAAGAACAGGAGCAACCTCAGCGGTTGCAAGTAAATATTTAGCACAGCCCGATAGCTCGGTTTTAGGTTTAATAGGTTGTGGAGCACAATCTATTACCCAATTACATGCATTATCAAGAGTATTTGACCTTAAAAAAGTACTTATATATGATGTTGATTCAAAGGCTACTGCATCTTTTAGAGATAGGTCGGAAATGTTAGACCTTTCGATTGAAATTATTGAAACTTCTCTTGAGCAAATCATGGAACGAAGTGATATAGTTTGCACCGCAACATCTATTGATGTAGGCCAAGGTCCACTTTTTAATAACCTAGAATTAAAGCCAAATATCCATATAAACGCAGTAGGTTCCGATTTTCCAGGAAAAACTGAACTCCCTTTGAATTTGCTTAAAAACAGTATAGTGGTACCCGATTTTTTAAAGCAAGCTGTGGTTGAGGGAGAATGTCAACAATTAGTGGCCAATGATATTGGTCCAGACCTTATTGATTTGATTCAAAATCAGAAGAATTATGAATTAGCCAAAGATTCAACTACGGTTTTTGATTCTACAGGATGGGCATTAGAAGACCAAGTTGTTATGGACTTATTCTTAGAATTGGCACAAAAATTTGGAATCGGATTTGAACTAGATATTGAAAATACCTCAGCAGATGCTAAAAACCCTTACCACTTTTTTTTAAAAAATATTGAAGTATAACCTTCTCTTAAATTGAAAAGTACCAATGGTAGCTTTTTTTATTTACTTAAAAAATGAAGCAATAATATATAAACGAAGTCTAGAATATGGATTTTTCTTGGAATAACGAACAAATAGAATATAAAAACAAGGTTATAGATTTTGCTAGAAATAATTTTTCAGAATCATATATTGAGAATGATAGTCAGAGTATTTTCTCCAAAGAAGATTGGAAAAAATGCGCATCATTCGGACTGCAGGGTTTAGCAACGCCTGCCTTGTACGGCGGTTATAAAGAAAAAGTCGATATACTCTCTGCCACCTTAGCCATGGAGGGTCTTGGCTATGCTTGTAAAGATAATGGACTTCCGTTTGCCTTGAATGCTCAAATGTGGACCGTACAATTTCCTATTTTACAATTTGGTACTGAAAAACAGAAGAAAAAATTCCTTCCAAAGCTTTGCTCTGGTGAATTAATAGGATGTCATGCACTTACTGAACCAAATGCAGGATCGGATGTTTATAGTATGGAAACGACCGCGGAAAAAGTCGATGGAGGATATATTTTAAATGGCACAAAACAATATGTCACATTCGCTCCTATTGGTGATGTTATTTTAGTTTTTGTCAAAACCAATCCAAAAGTTGGCAAGTGGGGTATTTCAGCATTTTTAGCTGAAAAAGGAATGAAAGGGTTTACATCTGGGCCAAATCGACCTAAAATGGGACTAAGAACAGTGCCTTTTGGAGATTTATATTTTGAAAATTGCTTTATTCCAGAAGATAACCTTTTAGGTAAAGAAGGTGCAGGTTGGGCAATAACAAACAGTTCTTTGGAGCATGATCGATGCACAATATTAGCAGGACAATTAGGCACTATGCAAAGACAGCTGGAAGAAACTATTTCATTTGTAAAAAACAGAAAGCAATTTGGTAAACCTGTAAGTTCATTTCAAGCAGTATCGCATAGAATTGCTAACATGAAATTAAGACTAGAAACTTCAAGATTATTGCTATATAAAGTAGCATGGCTTAAAAGTCAAGGCCAGTCTTCTATGATGGAATCGGCTATGCTAAAACTTCAACTTAGTGAGAGTTTTATAGAATCTAGTTTGGACGCTATTAGGAACCATGGTGGACATGGTTATCTCAGTGAATTTGAAGTAGAAAGAAATCTACGAGATTCTGTTGGTGGAGTTATTTATGCCGGTACATCAGATATTCAAAGAAATATTATTGCAAAACTATTAGGACTATAATTTAATTTAGATGACAACAACTTTGCCTCAAATATTAAGGTCTGCTGCGAACAAACTTCCTAATCAGGAATCTTTTCGCTTTGGCTCTGATAGCCTTAATTATAAAGAGTTGGATGTTAAAACAGATAAACTTGCTTCACATCTAAATGCTAAAGGGGTTAAAAAAGGAGACCGAATTGGCGTATATATGTTTAGAAGTTTGGAGACCGCAATTGCCATGTATGGAATTATGAAGACAGGTGCAGCGTTTGTACCATTAGATCCAGGACTACCAATATCTAGAATTAATTATTTACTTAATGATTGTGGAATAGAGCATGTAATCACTAATCCTAATTTACATAGGAAACATCGAAAAATACTCGAACATAAAAGCCCATTAAAGTCTTTTATTGGAGTACGTTTAAACACTGATTTTGAAACTATTTCCTGGGATGATATTTTTAATATCACATTAGAAAATTTTATTGAAATACCAATCAATGAAAATGATTTAGCCTATATCATGTACACTTCTGGATCTACGGGGTTTCCAAAAGGTATTATGCACACCCACAAAAGTGGACTAAGTTACGCTCGTTTATCGGTCAATTTGTTCAAAATTAACGAAGACGATAGGTTAGCTAGCCATGCACCGCTGCATTTCGATATTTCTACACTAGGTTACTTAGCAGGACCTTTGGCTATGGCAACTACTATTATTATTTCAGAAGCACATACCAAAATGGCTCCTAGTCTTGCTGCTTTAATAGAACAAGAAAAAATTACTATTTGGTATTCTGTACCACTCGCATTGGTACAATTACTACAAAGTAATTCCATTCAAAAAATGAATCTTTCAGCATTGCGGTTATTCCTTTTTGGTGGTGAAGTCTTTGCAAACAAATTTTTAAATGAACTAATGCATTTATGCCCCGAAGCTAAATTCTATAATGTATACGGTCCTGCCGAGGTAAACCAATGCACTTGTTATCATATTAAAAAACCACCATTAAAAAAGGATGTTATTCCAATAGGACAGGTATGGGAAGAAACCGAATTCATCATTTTAGACAAACAAGGACGTAAGATAAATAACAACGATTACGGTGAACTTGCTATTCATTCATCAACAATGATGAAAGGATATTGGAATAATCAAACCTTAACCAATAAGTCTACGTATGTAGCCATACAAGGGGAGCTAGAAAAAAAATTCTTTAAAACTGGTGATATGGTTAAGATGAATGAAACCGGGGACTTTCACTTTAAGGGCAGAAATGATCGCCAAGTAAAAATTAGAGGGTATCGCATTGAAATTGATGAAATAGAAGCTGCTTTACTAACTCATGAAAAAATAATTGAAGCCGCTGTCATAGTACTTCAAAAAAATGAAAGTGAAAAAGAGGTAATGGCGGCAGTAATAGTTGACCAATCGTGTACTATTGGGTCTAAAGAACTTTTAGAACATTGTAGAGGAAGTTTACCATCATATGCCGTTCCGCAATCCATCGAAATTATGCCTGATTTTCCGAGGACAGGATCGGGAAAAATAGACAGAAAAGAAATAATAAAAACATATATCAAGATATAAATATGAATAAAATTATATTGGATTATATATCGAACGAGCTTACTAACGAACAATTAGAAGACCCTCTAGAATCTGGAGATGATTTACTCGGTAGTGGAATTTTGGACTCTATGGGTATGATGAAACTAATACTGTTTATAGAAAACGAATTCGAAATAAAAGTTCCGCCTGAAGATATGGTAATAGAAAATTTTATGACAGTGGGTCATATAATAACCTATCTAGAAAACAAAACAGTTTGAGTGAAATAGAAAAAAACATAAATGAAACTGAATTGACGAAAAGTCAATTAGCTATATGGACTGGCCAACAAATGGCGCCGGACGCTCCATTGTACAATACAGTGTATACTTTTGATATTAAAAATAAACTAGATGTTCGAGTCTTTCGAAGTGCATTTCAATATTTAGTTAAAGGTACAGACATCCTACGGACCGTTTTTAATACTAAAAACACAATCCCTTATCAAATAGTATTACCGAATTTTAACTTTAACCTTGAGTTAGTCGATTTTACTAATGGTTTTAATAAAAGTGAATATTATAAATGGGTAGAATTACGAAGTCAAGCAAAGCTGAATTTGGCGAAATGTCCATTCGATTCAGCACTTATAAAAGTTAATGAAAATAGATTCGTATGGTTTTTGAATATTCATCACATTATAACCGATGCAATTTCTACGACACTGCTTCATGAAAAAATGTTCGAATATTATAGTAATTTG
Organism: Aurantibacter sp.; assembly: GCF_039941195.1. Taxonomy (GTDB): domain Bacteria; phylum Bacteroidota; class Bacteroidia; order Flavobacteriales; family Flavobacteriaceae; genus Aurantibacter_A. The sequence goes on from NZ_JBDVFA010000040.1 coordinate 19,997, forward strand.
AAAAATGGAGATGAAAATAATATAGACGATTTGCCAAGTTTCGAAGATTATATAACCTTTGAGAATAAACAATCGAATGATATTCAAAATCATTTAAAACAAGAATATTGGAAAGTAAAAATTGATAAATCATACACCCTTCCAAAACTATATGGAAACGAAAACAAGTATTTAAAAACTGCTTCGGAGCGTATTACATTGGGCTTAGGATTAGATCGATCCAAAAGAATTAAAGAACTTTCTAAAAATATGGCGGTACGTTCTTTAACACCGCGTTTAACAATATTTAATCTATTCGCTACTTTACTTTTCACATATGTACATCGTATAAGTAATCAAAATAAAATTACAATAGGAGCTACCGCTCATAACAGAGTATCTCAACTTTTTCAAAAGACGCCAGGATTATTTATTGAAATTTTTCCTCTTTTAATAAAATTAGAAGATCAGGACACATTCTTGTCTGTCTTACAACGTACAAAAATGGAAACCAGTGATTATCTACGAAATGGCCAACCAGGAATGGCATCAGCAGATATCAGTAGAGGCTTTAATGTTATTTTAAATTACATGACTTCCAAATTTGCGCTAATTGAAGATTTTCCGATGACATCGGAGTGGATTCATGCAGGTCACAACGATCCTGCACACCATTTACGTTGCCATATTTATGATTTTGATTCTACTGGAAGTCTAGAAATTCATCTAGATTTTAATACGGCTGTATTTGATAAAGAACTAAGATATTTAGCACCAAAACACTTTTTATGTTTAATTGATGCCATGTTAGATGATATTAATCAACATATAACATCTGCATCCATAATTACTAAAGAAGAACGTAATGAGCTATTAACTGGTGATGTTATTAGTACTAATTCAAAAGCGTCTGTTATCGCTCAATTTGAATCACAATTAGTTGAAAATCCGGAAAAAATAGCCATACGGTTTAAGAATCAAAAATTAACCTATTCTGAAATCAATAATAAAACAAATCAGCTAGCTAATTATTTAGCAAAACAAGGAGTTAGCAAAGGTGACATTGTTGCAATACATTTAGAACGCAGTACTAACTATATTACAAGTGTCTTAGCCGCCTTAAAATTAGGGACAACTTTTGTTCCAATATCTTCTGAACAGCCTAAAGAAAGAGTGCAATACATATTGCAAGATTCTAATTGTAAAGCTCTTATTTCAAACACAGTAATATTGCGCAAACTTGAATCTAAAAAAATCAATTTAATTAATTTAGATGATTCAGCTGAAGACATTGAAAATCAAACTACTACATATATTTCACAAGCTTCAGAATTAGATTCTATAGCGTACGTAATTTACACTTCTGGATCAACTGGGAAACCCAAAGGTGTAATGATTTCGAATGCTTCGCTAGCCAATTATATAAATTGGTCTAAAGGTTATTACGCACATAAAGATTCTTATGTATTTCCGTTATGTACTTCAATAGGATTTGACTTAACAATAACTGCTACATTCTTACCATTAGTTACCGGTGGTGAACTTATAATATATACGGAAAGCTCAATTGGACCCGATATCTCGATACTTCAGGTAATTGAGGATAATTTGGTAAACAGTATTAAACTGACACCATCACATTTAGCTTTGATTAAAGATAGCGACTTCAGCAGTTCAAAATTAAAATTAATCATTGTTGGTGGTGAAGACTTTAAAAGTTCATTAGCCAATAGCATTCAAGATTCAGTAGGAGATGATTTAAAAATTTTTAATGAATATGGCCCTACTGAAGCCACTGTTGGCTGTATTGTTAGCAGGTACAACTCTGATTTACATATTGAAACATCTGTGCCTATAGGTATTCCTATTAAAAACATGTCAGCTTATGTGTTAGACAGTTATCATAATTTAGTGCCAAAAGGAGTAATTGGTGAATTATACTTAAGTGGAACCGGATTAGCCAAAGGTTATGCCCGAAATACAAAACTAAGCAATGAGCGGTTTTTGGTAAACCCTTTTCAGCAAAACGCCAAAATGTATCGCACAGGTGATTTAGTCCGATTTAATGAAAGTGATGAACTTGAATATCTTGGTAGAGTTGATGAACAAGTTAAGCTTAATGGTTTTCGAATTGAGCTATCTGATATTGAGGCCAATTTAAACCAACACCCTAACATAAATAATGCCGCTGTTGTTCTCATGGACTCAGAAAAAAAGGCAGAATCTAAAGATATAATCAACTGCAAAGAATGTGGACTTCCTTCCTCCTACCCGAATATTGATTTTGATGATAACAATGTTTGCCATTTGTGCAATTCATTTAAGGGTTATAAAGAGAAAACTGATAAATATTTTAAAACAGAAGAAGATTTAATTCAATTACTTACTTCTAATAAGAATGATAATCGCAAATATGATTGCCTAACACTATTAAGTGGTGGAAAAGATAGTACCTACGTATTAGCAAGACTTATCGATATGGGTCTTAATGTCCTAACATTTACTCTTGATAATGGATATATTTCCGATCAAGCTAAGGCCAATATTACAAGAATTACAGAGAAATTAGGTGTCGACCATATTTATGGAGCAACGCCACACATGAACAAGATATTTGTTGATAGTCTCCACCGACACAAAAACGTCTGTAACGGTTGTTTTAAAACGATATATACACTTAGTACAAAAGTTGCTTTAGAAAATAATATTCCATTCGTGGTAACGGGTTTATCAAGAGGTCAATTTTTTGAAACACGCCTTACCGAAGAGCTTTTCTGGGATGAAGATGCCGATGGAACAACAATTGACGATACCATATTAGAAGCGAGAAAATTGTATCATCAAGAAGAAGATGCAGTTAAAAACCACCTAGATACGTCTATGTTTAGTTTGGACAGTACTTTTAATAAAGTACAATATGTTGACTTCTACCGATACAGTAATGTTAGCCTCACTGAAATGCTTATCTTTTTAAAAGAAAAAGCAGACTGGGTAAGACCTACAGATACCGGTCGTTCTACAAATTGCTTAATAAATCAGGCAGGAATTCATGTTCATAAGAAGGAACGTGGATATAGCAATTATTCTTTTCCGTATAGTTGGGATGTGCGTTTAGGACACAAAAATAGAGATGAAGCATTGGAAGAAATTAATGAGCACATTGACGAGGATGAAGTACATCGAATGCTTGATGAGATAGGTTATAAGAAATCTGATTTAGATAATAATAAAAAGCAATTGATAGGTTTTTATACATCAAAAGAAATAATACCTTCTGTAGATTTAAAACTCCATCTTGCTAAACATTTGCCTGAATATATGTTTCCATCAAAGTATAAACATTTAAAAGAGATGCCCTTAACTAAAAATGGCAAAATAGATAAAATTGCACTACGGACTCTTTCAGACATACAATTGGAATCGGACGTGGTATATGTTGCACCTACAAATGAAATTGAAGAATTGGTCGAAAGTATTTGGAAAGAAGTTTTACAAATGGACCGGATTGGAATACATGATAATTTCATCTCATTAGGCGGCCATTCATTAGCGGCTATTAGAGTAACAGCACGAATTAATGACGAGTTACAAACTAACTTTGCCTTGAATAAAATTTTCGAGTTACCAACAATACAAGAATATGCGGTATATATTGAATCGCAATTAATGGAATTATTACAACAATAATTGACAATGAATTGCAGCGGTACACAAATACAATTTAATACTAAGTGGATAAGGTTTATTGCCTTGTTCATGAGTATATTGTATTTGACGAACCCCATTCATAGGCCTTTAAATATTGCAGTGCATGAAATACTTGTTCTTTTTGAATCTCCGAATAAGGTGATGAGTCATGAAAATGATTTTGTTGAATATGCTGCAGATAACGTTAAACACCAGCATGAAGTAATGCAATTAGATTCTGGTCATATTCTTGTAGATTTTATTACTCAATTTTTCGAAACATCAAATGAACAAGAATCCTCAAATAAAACACTTCAAAAAATAGTTAAGATTGATAAGCATATTGTGTATTCCGAGTATGAAATTCAATCATTCCAAATAAAAAATCATTCAAATATTTTTTGGTACCCTCAACAAAAATCTTATAAGGGTTACCTAAATGAAAATGTTGAACCTCCTCGCCCACTCTAGTTTTAGAGCAGATAGCAAGTTTATAAAACTATGCTATGAATATCACTATTAAATAATCAAAGATAAATCGACGATAACATCACATTGAGTGGTTTTACGTCTCATAATATATAACAGATGAGAAATTATTTCTTTCACATAATACTCTCCTTTACTTTCATTTCTAGCGCATATGCCCATGAATTATCTGGTACAGTAACTGCCGATGATGGAAGGCCAATAGACGGTGTTGGAGTATACAATAAAACAACTGGTGGATATACATACACTAATGTTTCAGGTTATTTTGAGCTTGATGATATATCAATTGGCGACCTAATTTTCTTTTATAGTCTCGGTTATAAAACTCATGAATTAACTATTAAAGAATCACTTTTAGATGGCAATTTAGATATTGTTCTGGAAGAAGCTGCCGTTTCATTAGACCAGGTTGTTTTAGTTTCTAAAGTGAACGCCATGAGCAATTTTGTAAATGTAGATGTAAAGGCAAATCCTGTAAAATCATCTCAAGAAATTCTGAGAAAAATTCCAGGTTTAATTATCGGACAACATGCTGGCGGTGGAAAAGCAGAACAGATATTTCTAAGAGGTTTCGATATTGATCATGGTACCGATATTGCGATTGATGTTGATGGTTTACCCGTTAATATGGTGTCTCATGCACATGGTCAAGGATATGCAGATATGCACTTTATTATTCCCGAAACTATTGATAATATTGATTTTGGAAAAGGAGCTTATTATGCTGATAAAGGAAACTTTAATACTGCTGGTTATGTTGGTCTCAAAACAAAAAAGAGTATTAATGATAACCTACTTTCAGTTGAAGCAGGAATGTTTAATACACTTCGAACCGTAGGAATGCTCAAACTCACTGAAAGTGAATTTAGCAACGCTTATGTTGCTTCTGAAATGGTGCTTACAGATGGTGCATTTGATTCTCCTCAGAATTTTAATCGTCTCAATATTATGGGGCGGTACAATTATAATAATCGTGAAAATCAAGATTTGAGTCTTACCCTTTCACATTTTCAAAGCAAGTGGGATGCCTCAGGGCAAGTTCCACAACGGGCTATTGACCAAGGATTAATTGGTCGTTTTGGAGCTATTGATGATACTGAAGGTGGCAATACTAGTAGATCTAATTTTTTAATAAATCACACGCGTCAACTTAATGAGCATTCAAAAGTTAAATCAAAAGCTTATATCTCAAAATATGACTTTGAGCTTTTTTCTAATTTCACATTTTTCTTGGAAGATCCTGTAAATGCAGATCAAATTCGTCAAAAAGAAGACCGTACAATTATAGGAGCTGAAACGGCCTATGAACATTCAATACATGTAGGTGATCACGATTCACAATTAAAATATGAAGCAGGTATTGGGTTTCGTTATGATGATGTTAATGATGTGCAACTCTCTAGAACTAAAAACAGAAAAGAGCTTCTAGAACGTTTGGCATACGGTAACGTAGACGAAACCAACAGTTATAGCTTTATTAACCTTACGTATAAGAAAAACAAGTGGACGATTAATCCTGGGTTGCGTTTAGACTATTTTAAATTCGATTATGAAAATTTGCTAACAGAAACGTATGACAGTAAAAGTCAAGACAAACTGTTTTTAGGTCCAAAATTGAATGTGCTATTTGCTGCCTCTCCTGCTGTGCAGATTTTTGGTAAAACAGGAGTTGGTTTCCATTCGAATGATACTAGAGTTGTAATTGCTAATGATGCTGATGAAATTCTACCGGCAGCTTATTCTTTTGATGTTGGTGGTTTATTTAAACCAACGAACAAAATTGTCATTAATGCAGCTTTATGGAACCTATTTTTAGAACAAGAATTTGTGTATGTGGGTGATGCTGGTATTGTTGAACCTAGTGGAAAAACTAGACGTTATGGCGTAGATTTCGGTGTACGTTATCAATTAACCGATTGGCTTTATGCTAATGGTGATGTCAACTACACCTATGCACGAAGTACTGAAGAACCTGCTGGTGCCGATTATATTCCTTTGGCACCAGACCTTACCTCTTCAGGTGGATTATCATTTAGAGACATCGGAAATTTATCTGGCGGCGTGAACTATCGTTATATTAAAAATCGTCCTGCAAATGAAGATAATTCTATTGTAGCCGAAGGTTATTTTGTTACCGATATGAACTTAAATTATGCATGGAATAATTGGACGTTTGGAGTTATAGTTGAAAACCTATTCGATACAAAATGGAATGAAACTCAATTTGCAACAGAAAGTAGATTGTTCAATGAAGCAATTCCAGTTGAAGAAATTCATTTTACACCCGGCACTCCTTTTTACTTAAGAGGAAAAGTATCGGTACGATTCTAATTCTGTATTTTTGAACAAAATTTAAAAGTGCATTTTAAAGAAAATATCATAGCATTAGCAACAGCTTCAGGTGCTGGTGCAATTGCAATTATACGCTTATCGGGTGAAGATGTTATCTCTTTAGCCGATAAGCATTTTAAATCTGTACATGGAAAAAAGTTAGCCCAACAAAAAAGCCATACTATTCACTTAGGACATATAATGGATGGGAACAAAACCTATGATGAAGCTCTGGTCTCAGTCTTTAAAGGACCAAATTCTTATACGGGTGAAAATATAATTGAAATTTCTTGTCATGGATCTCCTTTTATTCAACAACAAATTTTACAATTATTTCTTTCTAATGGATGTAGAATGGCACAAGCTGGTGAATTTACATTGCGAGCATTCCTAAATGGCAAAATGGACTTGAGTCAAGCCGAAGCTGTTGCCGATTTAATTGCATCGGAAAACGAAGCGAGTCACCAAATTGCAATGAATCAAATGCGTGGTGGTTTTTCTTCGGAAATAAAAAAACTACGAGAACAGCTTTTAAATTTTGCTTCTTTAATTGAGCTAGAACTTGATTTTTCTGAGGAAGATGTAGAGTTTGCCGATAGAACAGCATTTGAAAATTTGCTAATGCATATTGAACAAGTTCTTAAAAACTTGATTGATAGTTTTGCAATTGGTAACGTAATTAAAAATGGAATTCCAGTAGCTATTATCGGGGAGCCGAATGTTGGAAAATCAACACTTTTAAATGCCTTGTTAAATGATGACCGCGCTATTGTTTCAGAAATAGCGGGTACTACTAGAGACACCATTGAAGACGAAATTGCTATAGGTGGCATCGGATTTCGATTTATTGACACAGCAGGAATTCGTGATACGGCTGATGTAGTAGAAAGTATTGGAATTAAAAAAACTTTTGAAAAAATTGAGCAAGCAAAAGTTGTTGCATATTTAATTGATAGTACCGAATTAAGTGCCGATAGACTTTCTTCCTTACAATTAGAAATCTCAAAAATCAAAAATAAGCATCCGCAAAAGCCTTGTATCGTAATAGTCAATAAAATAGACCAATTAGATTCTGAAAGACAAACTTACATTCAAAACAAACTACCTGATGCTTTATTTTTATCTGCTAAAAACAAAACAGGACTTGAAGAGCTAAAACAAAAACTAGTGAGTTTTGTAAATACCGGAGCGTTACGAAATAATGAAACTATTGTTACCAATAGCCGTCATTACGATTCGCTTTTAAAAGCTTTATCCGAAATAGAAAAAGTACGTTTAGGCATGTCTGAAGAATTACCTAGTGACCTACTAGCCATCGATATTCGCGAAGCCCTACACTACTTGGGTGAAATTACTGGTCAAGTCACTAATGACGAATTGCTTGGTAACATCTTTGCTAATTTTTGTATCGGCAAATAGAAAGGTCAATCAACATCCAATCATCATACTAATAAAGTCAAATAATCAATAACTAATATTATTTATTATAATTATTAGTTAATCCTAATTTATTTGGTGCTCGTTTATAAAACTAAAACATGTACACAACCAAATATTCTTACTTTGGATTTGTTAAACATTTTTATTTCTATACTTGGTAATTTTCAATTAGTTTCTTTTACATTTATTTTCTATGATAGCTTGTGGTATATCATCATTAGGTTTAAAATTCGACACCAAATATGTAGAAGGTTAAGATGAATTTAATTGGTTGTTCAACTCAGTACTTCCTAAGTTATTATTCTATATTTACATTTGGCTCATTTTCGAGGTATCCGAGAGATATCAAAAATTTATCAACGTCAGTGAGTGTTTTTTTATAATAATTAAAATTTCTATAATTAAAGAATCCATGACCTTCTCCTTCATACAATATCAAATCACATCTACTTCCAACCTTTTCCATTACCTTTTTGTAATATTGACCAGTTTCTACTGGAATTAACTTATCATTAGTGCCTAGCAATAAAATGGTTGGTGGTGCTTCTTTTTTAATGTTATGTAGAGGTGAAAACTTTTTATAATTCTCACCAATTCTTTCATAACCATAACCACCCGGACCATTATCAATAACTGGATTAAAGAGAACTAGGGCATTTGGCGTGCAATCAATAGATAGGTTATCAGTGTCTTCATTATAATCTTTTATTAATGCAGTTCCGGCAGCAAGATGTCCTCCTGCTGAGCCACCCGAAGCTATGATTTTTGAGCTGTCAATTTGAAAACTCATAGCGCTATTTCTAATATATCTAATAGCAGATTTTGCATCTTTAAGTGATTCAATAGGGGTAGTATTATTTAAACTTTCAGTCCTATAATCAACTAATAAACAGACCATGCCTCTTTTCGAAAAATATTTAGCTTGGTTTATAAAATGGCTTCGATTACCATTTATCCACCCTCCACCAAAAAAAAATACCATAGCAGGGTATAATTTACTTTCATTTTGTGTACTCGGCTTATATATTTCTAAAAATAATTCAGTAGAATCAATTTTTTTGTAAAGTACCTTTTCTTGAGCAACACAAAAAGTAATTTCACCTGTTAAAATTAGAATTAGCAAAAAGAAATATTTTTTATTCATCATTTATATTTAATCGTTGTTAATATCACAATTCGTCAGGCAAGCAGGTGGGTAAGGAAAAACTTTTGCTTCCATTTGGTCTACCTGTCAGAGTTTTTAGTTTTGTAATTATTTATGGTAATTGCCAAATTCAAAAGATTTAATGGACTCGACAAATAAGCCCTATCCATTAAATATATCATATTATGCCCTATTTGAATTAACCAATAAAATTTTTATTCCCTCACTAATTTAAAAAGGGATACTAAAACTATCGCACCCCTTTTAACTCAACTCACTCAATTAACCGCACTACTTTATTTGAACAGAAATCCTTTATTATATGACTTCTTTAATTCAAAAAGTTACCAAGGGATAACATTTCATCGTCTGTTAGTTTTCTATCAAAAACCGCTAAACCACCAATTAGACCTTTAAAAAAATTACCCATTCCACTTTTTAATAAGACTGCCCCTACTGTGAAATCAGATCCATTATTACCCATACCATACGGATAATAATATGGGTTTTTTGTTTGAAATAACCCATTTGGATAACCTTCAAATCCGATTGTGTTATTAATCAATTCTGATTCTCGCCTTTCAAATTTTCCATTTAAAAATGATTTGATATAAGAGCCGTCATAAGTAAAAGCTACGCACTGCCATTTGTTTTTTTTAACTTCTTTCTTACTAGCGGAATAGTCAATTGAATATGGGAATGGTGGTGTAGGTTTTCCTGTATAGGAAATATGTCCACATACTTGATTTTCACCATTATAATGAGGTAATGAAGTAAATAAACCATATTGGCGTTTTCCACCATCTTTATACTCATTCCACATACCACCAACAAATCCAATTTGTTCTCCCGTCCATTTCACCCAAGCTATTATAGTAATTTCCTTTTCTGTTCCATTAATATTAAGGGCTCCTGTTTCAGAATTAGGCAGTGTCAAATAATTAGTACCATTAAAGCTAGCTGAAAAACCAGACAATGGACCTTCGTTTATCCTTTCGGCAGGGCCACCTTTTTCCTTTAAAGGAAAATTATCAACTCCATATGCTTCACGATTCTGATTCTCTTTTTCTTTAAAATCCCAAACGGCAATAAGATTTGAAGTTTCTTTTAACTTCTTCATTATTCTTGAATCATTTTGTGAGAACATAAAAGAATTATAAATTATTAAAATAAAACTTATAAGTACAATTTTACTATTGTTCATTTTAAAAATATCCCCCTTTTTTAGTAATATCTTGAATCGATTGCCCTTCTTTAACCCATCCAAATATTTTTTTCTCATTTTCTCTGATTTCTTCCGCTCTTACCAATACCGCGTAGGCTATATCTCTAGGAACCACCAAGACCCCATCTATATCTCCTATAACTATATCCCCTGGTCTTATTACTACATCTCCAATTTTGATAGGTATTTGGTAATGCGTGATTAAACAACGACCTAAGCTACCATTAGAAATTCTATATTCATAGAACATGGGAAAGTCCGCTTCCAAAATTTGGTGAGTATCACGAACGCCTCCATCAATACAAGCTGCCTTAATTTTTTTCCCTTTAGCCGTAGCCGTCATTACACCACCCCACAAAGTTGCTTTATCATCACGACTCGTATCCCAGACAATAAATCCATCCTCTTGCATTTCATCTAGCATCTGAGTTCTGAATTCCATTTCTCCTTTAATCTTTACATTTGGAGAACTTTTTACTGTAAATGCGAAACCAGCGACAGAATTGTACTCCCTTAATGGCACTATTCTGCCCGGCAACGCCTGATCTAAAAGACAAAATTCTCTCAAAACATCGTTAACAGCTCCAGTATAAAGCTTTTCATATCTATTTAACAACTCTTTATCTGGAATTGGAAATTTCGCGTCCGAAATACTTTCGCGTTCCTCAATAAGTCCTTCCAGATTCATCATTCCTATTTCCTTTTTGTAATTATCTACACTCATAATGTTTATATAATAAATAGTTAATATATTTTTCTAATTTTAAAAATTAAGTCCCATACCCCCATCAACGAACATGTCCTGTCCGGTAATATACCTTCCAGCATTTGAACATAATAAAAGTGCCATTGATGCACAATCCCGGGCTTCTCCTATAAAACCAATAGGAATCTTTGATTCTACAAGTTTTCTATATTTTTTATTTGATAAAACTTCTTCATTCCTAATGGTTGAAATTGCACCAGGTGCCATATTGTTTATAGTAACTCCATTTAAACCAAATTGAGGTGCAAGACTTTTTACCATACTTAATTGAGCCATTTTCGAAGCAGCATATACAAGCATTTCCTGATGTGGTCTAATTTGTTGCACACTACCTATTGTCAATATTCTTCCCCAATTTTTATCGCACATGTTTGGGTATAGTTTTTGTATTAAAAATAACGAAGCAGCAAAGTTCACCCGCATCTGAAAATCATATTCTTCATAACTAACATTATCCCAAGAATTACGAATTTGTACAGAAGCATTTAAAACCAAAATGTCTATTTTTAGATAATACTCATTTAATATAGAAACAATAGTCTCAGGTGCATCAGTATTTGATAAATCACTTTTTATAAGATGACATGTAACACCAAATGACTGAATCTCCAATTTAATCTGCTCTGCTAATTTTTGTTCTGATCGATAAACTATCACCAAATTAGCACCGTATTCTGCAAGGGCCAATGAAATAGCTCTTCCAATTCCTTGGCTTCCACCAGTAACTAGTGCAGTTTTACCTTTTAAATTAAACAGATTCTTTATTTCTATCTTCTTATCCATAATATACTTTTAGACCTTTACCTTGAGAGGGGTAAGTAATCAATTTTCCATGTTCTGCTTCCGTTACTACTAAACCCAATTTACCAGATGGATCAAATGCGCAACTCGTGGGTCTACTTCCTTCACATTTTAATTTGTCAATCAAATCCCCTGCTTTGCTATAAACATTGATGCTATATTCATTAAATACAGCGACATATAAATTTTCACTCTTATCAAATGCCATACCATCTGGACCCCATGGCCCATTACCTACATTTGCAAAAACCCTTTCATTATTCAATTCCAAACGACTATTATCCCATTCCGCAATCCATAATTTTTGGTTATATGTTTCTGCATAAACTAACGTTTTACCATTATTCATTAACGCTAAGCCATTTGCAAACAGCTTATTAGACGCTATAACCTTAGCGACAGATCCACCTTTTGGTAGTACACAAAAAGTTGATCTTGGTTCATCTCTACCATCAGCATGATCCGAAAATAAAATGTTTCCTGCAGAATCAAATATTAAATCATTTGGTCTTATTAACCTATTTCCATCGTTTGTATAACTACATTTTGATTCAATTACATTTTTTTCGGAATCAAATGTCCTTATTTCACCTTTCTTAGAGTCGCAAAACCAAATCATTCCGTTTTTATCAATGGCAGCACCATTTGGTGTGCCATCAACTGGATAACGATGTAGTATATTACCGTCCCATTTTGATAAATTACCTCCTTTAATCTCAACAAACCACAAGTTTCCGTCCTTATCAAATACAGGACTCTCTGGAAATTTCAAACCGGTAAGGATGACATTATTTTCTATTTCTTTCAACACTTATTAAATTTTTTAAGGATTCCTGTTAAACCCACGTTTTTTAATACTAAATTGAATTATAAGCCTCCAACATTGGGATACCATTCTGGTTTGTAAGGGTCCTGATGAAATCGGGCATAATAATCCCCTTTTTCTTCATAATATCGTTCATACTTCTCCATCTTATCTTCATCTAGCTCAACCCCCAATCCTGGCCCCTCTGGCACCTTTATTGACCCATTTTCATATTTCATTTTACCTCCAATTATAATATCATCTTCTAGATAGTGGTAATGTGCATCACCTTCCATATTCATTGTCGGAATAGTGGAAGCTGTATGCAACATTGCAGCGAGTTCAACTCCAAATTCTGCACCTGAATGCATGGCAACTCCTAAATTGAATGTTTGACATATAGCTGTTAAATCTTTCACACCCTTTGGACCTTCCCAATAATGTAAATCTGTAAGTATTATATCTATTGAATTCATATGAATAGCCGGCCCCAAATCATCAAATTTATTAGGATACATATTTGTAGCTAATGGAATACGAATTTGATCCTTAACACGTTTCATTCCTTCAAGTCCCCAAGACGGGTCTTCAAAATATTGAATTTCCAACTCTTCCATTCTTTTGCCTGCTTTAACTGCTGTTGCAACCGACCACACTCCATTTGGATCAATTCTTAATCCAAAATCATCTCCTAAACGCTCTCGACAAAGTTGTAGTACCTTTACTTCTTCCATTGGATTCATAACTCCGGCCTTCAATTTCATAGCTGTAACTCCTAAAGTTTCCTTTAGTTCTAAACACAAATCTGCCATGTCCTCAGCACTTTTATCATGCCCTCCCTGCGGACGGTCATATCTCCAAAATAAATAACCAATCATAGGAATTGAATCTCTAAGTTTACCACCAATTAATTTATTCATGGGAACATTACATGCTTTCCCCATAATATCCAAACAAGCAATTTCTATAGCTCCATATAATCTTGAATTTGACAGATAATATATGCTTCTCAAAACCTTCAACTTAATAGCTTCTAAATCAAATGGGTCCATTCCAACAATTCTTGGTTTCAATTTAAGTAATGCCCCTCTTTGGTCTCCTCCTCCTACTTCACCCAATCCAACAATTCCTTCATCCGTAATTAATTCTAAAATAGTTCGCATTAGATAACCAGGATGGACCCCTGTGTTATGTCTCAACATGGCATTCATTGGAATTGCTACCGTACGTACTCTTATATCTACTATCTTCATTTTGTTATTTTAAATAATACTCTTTAGTTTGACTATTTCCTTCCGTATCATTCCATGTAATACGGTAATTCCCTTTGAAACCGCGAAATTTAATTCGACCCTCTTTATCCGGCTTAGCCGTAATTTTTGTTTTCCATTCGTTGTTTACGAGATTTTCAAGTGCATAATAAGCAGGTTTCGCAACCATTTCTCGTGTAAATAATCCTGATGGTGATGGCTCTCCAGGAGCTCCGCAATCATCCACAACATTCCACCAGGTTATACCCATCATTGGTTTTAAACTAAACCATAAGCGATATAAATTTTGAGTAATTATCGCTTGAATTTCTTTTCCATTGGCTTCATTTTCAGGAGAAGTTATTGTTATCTCACTAAGATGAATTGGTAACCTAGCTTTTCCCAAACGTTCTGCCCATTCCCATATATGTTCCGGAGTCTGGATTTCTTTACCTGCAGCGATATCTAAACACTGTTGTGGGTCAAAGAGATGCATTTGTGAACCCATGATATCAACTTTGGAATCTCTAGCAATCAAAGCTTTCGTTTGATCTGTATAACTTTGACTAAGGTTATAGTCATTTATATTTAATAAGACATTCTCGGGGAAAACTTTTGCAGCTACTTTAAATGCCTCATATGTATAATCACCCGGCATGATTCCGTAGTGACTTTTTGCAAGTGCGCTTCCTGGAACCATAAATCCCTTTTGATGATCAGTTGCGCTTTCATTAACTACATCCCAACTTTGAATACGATCTCCATAATAGTTAGCGATATCAACAATTCGTTTTTCAAATAAACTTTTTAATTCTTTTGCATAGTCTGGGAACATTTGTTCTAATTGAGATGCGGTCATTTGCTTGTATTCCTCAGTATATTTATCACTAGAGTTAAGATTTTCCAAATTACCATATTCAGTAATAAACTTACTCAACTTGGCTTTCTCTTCTTTGGTCATATTATCCATTAACCAATTTGGGTGATGCCATTTCCGGTTTCCCCATATAAGCGGGTGTCCGTGCATACGAATACCTTTGCTTTCGCAAAATTCTACAACCGGGTCTGTAGCAGGACGTCGCCAGTGTGGTTCATTCTTAGGTTCAATAGTTTTATTCCAATATTCCTCCGTATCCCAGTATTCCTCTACGAAACGTGAACGGTTCTGTTGCATCTCAAACACTTTCCAATAAAAGGCTATTGTTGCGGAGTTAAATAATGATCCATATAAATCCTTATATTTTTTATTATATTCAGATTTCCCCAACTGATTGTAATTAAAGATATGTGCGCCGAAGATAAAATCATGGGAAATTTGTTCTATTTTTACATCGGAACCAGGAGCAATGTCGACAAACAATATTTCACCATCACTTTTTCGATTTTTCTCAACATCTCTATCTATCTGTGCTTGAATCTTTGGATTCCATATTTTCCAATATGCCTCACTCATGATATTTTCCTTATCTTCCTTTGCATTCTTTGGAAAAGAATACTTTTGAGCCTGTAGTGAAATACTAAGCAATAATGCAATTGTAACAAATAATCCTTTTTTCATTTTTTTATATTTTAGTGATACTCTTCAATTTGTATCTTTCCATGTTATACTTTGATAACTCTTAGAAAGACTACCCTTATTCGTTTTACTATACTTTACTATTCTAATATCACGACCTGATTTGCTGCACTTCTCTTTCCTAAATCAATTAATTTCTTATATGTACTATCTTCCGTTTTGACTACTACTTCATAAACACCATAAAATCCATTAAATGTTAGGGTATTGGAATCTGAAGAAGTTTTTAAGTTTAGATTCGTTTTCCATTCATTATTTATTAATCGGTCAAGCACTTCATAAGCTGGTTTTTTCGAAAAATCTCTATTTAATAGTCCTCCTCGCCATTTATCTTCTGCAGGTCTGGTCGTTCCATCTGGATTTACAAAGCCGGGAGCAGCAGTGTTGTC
This sequence comes from Aurantibacter sp., assembly GCF_039941195.1. Taxonomy (GTDB): domain Bacteria; phylum Bacteroidota; class Bacteroidia; order Flavobacteriales; family Flavobacteriaceae; genus Aurantibacter_A. The sequence goes on from NZ_JBDVFA010000040.1 coordinate 35,882, forward strand.
CACAAGGTTCCAATACACAATGGCCTCCACATTAGAATGGCTAAACCATAGTTTATACAAATTCTCTATCATGATTGCTTGATAATCGGGTCCCTTATCCGACAAAGCTGAAATGGTAACTTCGGTAATGTGAATTGGAAGGTTAAAATCAGTGTACAGATCAAGTGTACTGAATAGGCTCTTAGGAGCAAAGACATGGCCATTAAGTATTTTCCAATATTCCTCTTCATTAAAATTATGGTACTGAAATCCAAGAATATCTACTTTACCGCCTTTCAGCAAGGTGTTTTCAATTAGTAGATAGTCTGCATTATACTCTCGATTTATACTCCTTCGCCAAATACCTGTTTCAGTATTCAGTATTAAATCATTGCTATTGGGAAAAAGACGTTCACTTTCCTTAAAGGTTTTATGCACAAAGTCTTTTGGCATAATTACATTCGGGTGTCGGTTGGTCACTTCATTTGTCACATCCCAAATCTGAATGTCACGACCGTATCTTTCTGCAATATCAGAAATTCTTTTGCTTATATTTTTCTCTATAATCTCTTCATTTTGAGGGAGCCAATCGGGCATGGACCACCTGGGATGGTCCCAAACCAAGGTATGGCCTTTGGGAGTTAAATCGTATTTATTGCTGAATTCAAGTACCAAATCTGGTGGAGGTCTGCGATAGATAGGCTCGCTATTTTTATCAAATCTGAGATTTCCTGGTTCGGGCTCCAATTCTGGCCAATAAAATGGAATAGTGACGAAATTAAAAATTTTAGTAAAATATTTTTCAAACAATGCATTCTCCTTGTCGTTTTTGAACCCCTTGTACATAAACCCATTGGAGCCAAAAAAGAAATCATGTTTTATTTGATGAACTTCTACATTGATATTGTTTATGGGCAGGCCGTTAACATCTTCAAATTGAATAGAAAAATTTCCCATCCGGTTTTGCCTAATTCCATCTTCTATTCGTTGCTGTATGTAAGGCTCGTTCCAATTATCAAGGTACTTTTTCGAAGGTTGAGCCAAAACAAATTGGAAGGGAATAAATAATAATGAGATGAGTTGTAATTTATATTTCTTCATAATAATCTTTTTTGAAGTATAGTTTAAGTCCAATGTAAATAAGCAAAGCTCCTCCAAGATAAAAGAACGAAAGCATAGACAAACCAAAGTCAAGACCTGATACCGTCTTTATCCAACCGAGGATAACAGGTGCCAAAGCACCGATAGTAAATGCGAAAGCCAACATTATACCTATTGAAGACGCCCTGTACTTGGGTTCGATTACATCAAAGAGTGCTGCAAAAAGGTTGGAGTCATAAATACCCCTAAAAAATCCGAAAAAGCCCATTCCTATATAGCACCACAATAGTGATTCGCTAACGGCCATCATATATATAAATGGTGCTCCCAATAATAGTCCGAGAATCTTCGTTTCCATTCTAATCTGCTTTCTTTTGGAAGCATAATAATCGGATATTTTTCCTCCGAAAATGACGCCAATAAAAGCAAAAAGATGGTGATAAAACATGGATGAAAATCCTGCTGATGAAAGGGATAGATTAAATTTTTCATGAAGAAATGTTGGCATCCAAGTCAAATAACCAATATTTACAAATACCATAGCACCAAATGCAAGACTTAAAAAATAAACTGTTTTTTTTGCCATTATGGCTTTAAATATTTCCTTCAGCTTAGGTATTTGATTAGGCTCTTTAGTCCCTTCCTTATCGGGTGTAGAATCTTTCAATTTATAGAGTACCACAAAGGACCATATTACGCCAACTCCTCCAAAAACATAAAAGGATGAGCGCCAACCGTAGTTTTCACCAATATAACCGGCAATAAAGCCACTTGCCACAATACCGACGTATAACGAGGTTTGGTGTATTGCTAAGGCCATAGCCCTGGTTTTTTTATGAAACTGGCTTATCAGTGATGTGGCCGCAGGATAATAGAACGATTCCCCTCCGCCGGTAGCGATGCTTCTGAATAATATTAAGAGAATCATTCCACTGCTTAGGCCAGTAAACAGGGTTCCAAGACTGAAAATAAGTAAACTGTAGAATACGATCCACTTTCGCTTTAAAAGGTCGCCTGCCAACCCTGCAAAGGGAACTAAAAGACCATAGACTAAGGTGAAAATAGTTGCTACCAGACCAATTTGGACATCATCCAGTTTCAAATCTTCTTTAATAAGTGGAATTACTACATTAAATACCTGACGATCTCCTTGATTTAAAAAATAGGCGACCCATAAAATGATAATTAGCTGCCATTTGTAAGGAATACTGATCTTTTTCTTAAAACTCATATTAATCTGATATATAAATCACTATTGCCAATTTCAATTTTAGCCGTTCCATTTCTGTATTTATCTATATTTTTATCGATTTTATCCTGTGGAGTTGGATTCCATAATTTGTCGTATGCATCACTTACAACCTTAGCCCTTGTTGGCCTATTAACAAATTGTTGGTTAATCCATGTAAAAAAAACGAACTGACTTATAAATTTTAACTTCATGATTATTTTATTAGTTGGTACCGGACATTATAAATTAATGGTAAAATGGTTTTTACCTGATTTACTTATATTTATTTCTTTTTCAAGTGTTTTTCCTTGGTAAATCACTTTAACTTTATATACACCATAGTAACCACGAAATTGAACTTGTCCTTTAGCATTTGTACGTAAATCTTCATTTGTTTTCCATTCATGATTGATTAGTCTGTCTAAAACTTCATAAGCGGGTTTAGGGTTCATCTCTTGATCAAGAAGCCCTGCCATTGTTTTATTTTCCTTTCCATGGGCTGTTCCATCACCAAGGTTCCACCAGGTAATGCCAGACATATTGGGAATGCTAAACCACAACTTGTATAAATCTTCCACAATTTTAGCCTGAATAATGGCCCCATCATCTCCCCCCCCCGGAATGGTTATTTCAGTAATATTTAATGGCAGGTCAAATTTCAGCATACGATTATAAAAAGTCATTAATTGATTAATAGGATATAAATTGCCTTGAAGATATTTGTCTCTGGCTTCTAAACTAAATAGGTGAAATTGAACTCCCATTCCGTCAATCCGAATTCCATTTTCCTTTATATCGCTAATATATCCCGCATATTCATCTGGATTATCATGATTTTGAGTATCGTCATTATATAATAATTCTACATTTTCAGGAAATAAAGGAGCAGTCTCGCGAAAACACCAAGTGAGATAATCATCCGGGACTTTATGACCAGATTCAGGTTTTAATCTTCTGACTCTTTCTTCATTAACAACATCCCATATCGCAATATTATCCTTATAATGATTAGCAATTTCTTTTATATGTTTTTTTGCCTGTTTTAAGAATATGTCTGGATTGTTCCGTTCAGTCCAATCTGGCATGAATACGTTTCTATTATACATCAATGCGTGACCTTTAGCCACAATATCATGTGATTCGCACCATTTCACTAGCTCGTCTGGTGGTGGACGGCGCCAAATATATTCTGAACCTTCTTTGAACCGGGGCTGTCCTTCATTTGGTTCAAAATCACCCCAGTAAAAAGGCAAAGTGGCAAAATTGAATAGATGAGTAAAAGCATTTTCATATTTAGTATTAAGCTCTTGAGTGGGAAGTTGTCCCAACACGAAAAGGTTACATCCAAACAGAAATTCATGTGTCGTTTGATGAACAGCCAAGGATGCACCTTTGACCGGTTTGCCAGCTTTATCAACAAGCTTAAGCACGACTTCCCCTTTTCGATGGCGTTCGATTCGTTCATCAATCTGTACCCGAGCCTTTTCATTCCATTGCTTCATGTAAGCTTCGCTCATTGCGTTATTTTGACTATTTGTATCCTGCCCGATTATTGAAAATTGATTTGCAAAAACCAAGAAGACGGATAGCACTAATAATTTCAATTTCATAGCTTTAATAATCATTTGTTTGTTTTATAATTGATACTATTAATAATTAATATACAGAATCGGTAGACAGATCGGTTTTCCATTTTTTCATCTTGTTTCTTTCTTATGATTCACTCGAATACTTATATAAACTTTCATTTTCTATGATGCTCAATTTACGTATCGAAACTTTCATTCAACCTTTTTATAACCACATAAAATCAATTAATTCATTATATTCTTACAATCCATCACCATCATTTTTAAGGTAGAATTCAGCCACTTGTTCTTCCCCAGCGCTATTCTTCCAGCTCAGGCGATAATTTCCTTTAAAACCCCTAAATTTCACCTGTCCATTTTCATCAACAACTACTGTTGTCCTGGTTTTCCATTCATTGTTAATTAGATTATTTAGTGCGAAAAAAGATGGTTTTGGTTCCATGTTCCTTGTGAAAAGCCCTGATATTGTAGTTTCGCCAGGCGCTCCACATCCATCAACAACGTTCCACCATGTAATTCCCATTACTTTTTCTACACTAAACCACAAGCGATAGAGATTTCGTGCTATGACCGATTGAATTTCATGGCCGCGTTCATCATGGCCAGGGGATGTGATAGTTATTTCACTCAGATGGATAGGCAGACCAACAGATGAAAGCTTTTCCATTTTCTCCCAAATTTTATCAGGAGTTGCAATTGGAAGTCCGTCGGCAATGTCAAGGCATTGCTGTGGCTCAAAAAAATGCATCTGGGAACCCATAATGTCTATCCGGGAACCACGAACTATCAAATCTTTAATCTGATTAGTATACGCTTCATATTTATCGTCTTCCCATCGCACATTATCATTGATGTTAAATAGTACATTTTTCGGGAATACCTCATTTGCTGTTTTAAACGATTTAAAAGTATAATCGCCAGGCATTAACCCATGGCGGCCTTTTCGAATTTCATCTCCCGGAAATATTCGCTTCTTATCAAAATCAGTTCGGCTTTCATTTACAATATCCCAACTATGAATGCGATCACCATAATATTGAGCCAGATCTACTATGTGCTTTTTAAAAAGATCGTTCATTCGTTTAAAAAACGTGGGGACAAAATCATGTATTTGTTCAGGCGTCAATTTGTATAACTCATCTTTCGATAGTGTACTTAGTTTTATTTTTTCATCTTCAGGACAAAATTGCTCGAAGATCCATTCCGGGTGATGCCACATTCTATTGCTCCAAATTATAGTATGCCCATGCATGCGAATGCCTTTATCCTCACAAAATTCAACTACTGGATCCGTAGCTGGTCTTCTCCAGTGTGGTTCTAACTCTGGTGTTGCTACCTGATTCCAGTACTCTTCAGTATCCCAATATTCTTCTTTAAACCGAAGGCGGTTTGGTTGCATTTCCAATGCCTTCCAGTAAAAAGCAATGGTTGCCGAATTAAACAAAGTACCATAAAGGTCTTTATACTTTTGGTTGCGCTCTGATGTCCCCAGTTGGTTGTAGTTAAAAATATGTGCACCAAAAATAAAGTCATGGGAAATTTGTTCCACTTTGATAGCAGTCCCTGCAGGAAGTCCTTCGAGGTTTAGTACAGCATCAGCCTTCCTATTTTTTTCAATATCATTATCAATTTTTGCCTGCACTTCTGAATTCCAATGCTTCCAGTAGGCATCACTCATTACACTATTCTCGCTCTTTTTGTTCTGCCCGTGCACAATAAGTAGATTACAACAAATAAAAAACGTGAATAATTTTAAAATTTTAAGTTTCATGATTTTAGGATTAATTCTTATCCATTACAATTTTTTGTTAGCCCCACTGGCGATCTCATTTGACCACTCTTTATTCCACTCATCAGTTCCCCCCCCAGGGAAATATTTCATCTAAAAATAACCACTGGTTTTCATCCAGTAAATACATCTCCCAAACCATTCTTCAAACGGAGGATCTTTTAAATAGCCGTGTTCCCCTTTGGAATATATATGTAAAGATACCGGGACGTTATTTTTTTTTAAAGCTTCATAAAAACACAGACTATTCGCAACCAGCACCGATGAATCATCATCAGCATGAGTAATAAATGAAGGAGGTGTAGACGGCGTAACATGTAATTCATTGGAAAAAAAACTGAGTTGTTTTTCTTCGGGCAACTTACCAAGTAAATGTTCCCGGCTACCTTTATGATAAATACTGTCAGTAAAACTAATTACCGGGTAAACAAGTATCATAAAATCAGGGCGCAAACTGGTCTTATCTTTATTTATAATCATCTCATCATCGAAGTGGGTTCCTGCTGTCGATGCCAGGTGTCCGCCAGCTGAGAATCCCATAATTCCAATTTTTTGTGGATCAATATTCCATTCCTCTGACCTTTTCCTAACTACCTTAATAGCCTGCTGGGCATCCTGCATAGGTCCGATACTCTTATTCTTCATCGTTTCATCACTAGGCAAACGATATTTCAGAACAAATGCGGCTATACCCAACCGATTAAATTCTTTGGCTACTCTCTCTGGTCTCTTGGTGACTAAAACACCATATCCTCCTCCGGGACATACAATAACTGCAGCTCCGTTTGCTTTTTCTTTGGGTGGCAAAAACATCCTTAATTTAGGTTCAGAAACCTTACTATAAACACTATAGTCTTTAGATACTTTTTCTTTAACCGACGTTTTTATGGAGTTAGGAATTTTTTCTGAATATAATGGGATTTCTTGCTGTGCCCTGCTGATATAGCAACACATCAATAAAATCATTAATACTGTTATTTTTTTCATAATTTATTCAAAAATTAATTTGATTGTTCCAGCTTTATATACATTAATCATTTTTCCCAATCATCAGTTCTAAAAGGCGATGCGGGTAAGTATTCGGAATTAACCAGGTTTGCTGTTTCCGGATTGTCGGCCCAACCATAACGCACAGCAACCGGGTTTTTTACTTCGGAATTTGAAACCATTATTTTGTCCTTTTTAATTTTTGCCGAAGCCCATACAAAGTTTCTATCCGCTCCGGCAATTTCGAAATATTCTAATTTATCGGCGTCTTTAACCTTTAAACTACTTCCGAAAGTTTCAAATGAAAGAACAATTTTATCTCCTTCTATTTTCATTGATTGATACAATGGTCCCGAACTAACAACTTCTTTATCGCCATAAGCCACACGCTGCGCTTCAAGTGCCAACCGATAACCCACATCTTTTTTATTCATTGGATGAACATCGTAAGCAACACCAATATCAATGGCGACTGCCATGCCGGTGTTAGGTAACGCAAGTGTTTTTCGCTGCGAATCGCGAAGCATTGCCCAATTACTAGCGTCTGGTTTATCAGTGGTTTTTTTATAGTTGGCCAGCTGCACAAATAAAAATGGGAAATCGCCTTGATTCCATTCGTTTCGCCAATTTTTTATCAAACAAGGGAAAAGCGATTCGTACTCTTTTGGTTTCCCGGAGTTTCCTTCGCCCTGGTACCAAATTACTCTTTTAATTGTATAATTAGTAAGGGGTGCGATCATTCCGTTATGTAAACCAGTTGGCTTCTGCCTGAACTCTGTAGAATCTGGTAATTGTTCCATTTTTGCACCCAATTGATATTTCCACGCTCCAGAAATATCAATTAATTGCTCACCAAATTCTATCTGGTACGGATAACCTTGTTGAAATTCGCCATAGCCGTTATGGTTTACCAGGCGCATAGTAATTGTATTTACTCCGGCCTTTAGAACACCAGTTGGAATATCATAATTCCTGGAAGTCCACTTATGAGACGTAGTGCCAACAAAAATATTGTTAATATAAACAGAATCTGAATTCACAATACTTCCCATTTTGAGGACTGCTTCTTTGCCCACTAATTCTTTCGGTATTTGAACTTCCTTCTTAAACCAATACACGCCAATGGTATTTCCGGGTGGCGTGGGGGCAATGGATCCGGGAACTTCCATGCTTTTCCAATTGGCAGTATTTGTACTGGAGTCGAACCAAGTTTTAGATGATTTGTATCCTTCATCTTTAGATTTCGAGGTTTTGAACCAGGTCTCACTTCTAAGCTTTTCCTCTGCCTTAATCTTCACAATTAAAGAGGAGTCTCCGAATTTTAATGCCTCGTTATAATAATCTGGAAATTCTTTAATGGCTACTTTGCTAATCCATGCTTGTGCCGGAGACGCATTTTTACTTGAATGAATAAGTCCGATGGGAACACCATATTTTTCATATAACTCAGCTGCGAAAAAATAAGAAACAGCTGAAAATTCCAATACTGTTTCTGGATTCGCTTCTACCCATTCACCTTTTTCTAAATCCTTTTGAGGTCCCCGAAAATCATAAATTTCGGGGACTGTAAAACATCTAATTTCTTTATTATAAGCTTGCGATATTTCATTTTCATAAATTGATTTGGCACTACTCAATCTGTAGTTCATATTCGATTGACCTGAACAAACCCAAATATCTCCAATTAAAATATTTTCAACTACAATTTTATTATCTGCATTAATTATCATTTTATAAGGTCCGCCCACTGAAAGATTTTTAAGCTGAATTTCCCATTCACCTTTATGATTCGCAAGTGTTTTATAGGTTTCATTTATAAACTTAATACTGATTTCTTCAAGCTTATCCGCCCAACCCCAAATTTTCACATTTGCGTTTCGCTGCAGCACCATTCCATCGTTAATAAGTTTTGGTAATCGTATATTTGCGTGAATTGATAAAGAAATAAGAATTATAAAGCTAGTTACTATAAGGTTCTGTTTATCCATATTTTAAGCTTCTGTTTTACTTACAATTAATAGAACGCAATACAAAACTTTCTAAAAAGTTCAACTTGCATATCCTTATTTAATTTATTATCGATTTTATAGTAAAATGATTCCCTCTTACTTAATTAGAATTTAGAACTACTCATTTAATTATCACTTTCTAAATATCCTGATTTAATATCCAGGATTTTGATCTGCGATAGGATCAATTGCTTTATTATATTCCATTTCAGCAACAGGAATTGGATAAAGTAAATGTTTATCAAGTACATCTCTGCCTGTTGATTCCTTAACAATCGCTTTTAATTTATCAACTCCTAAACGCTTTAAATCAAACCATCTTTTAGCTTCACATTGTGTTTCTTTAGCTCGCTCTAGTACTACTAGTTCGGCGAATGAATCTACATTGTAATCAGCAATATTGAAGTCAACCGGAGAAGCAGATGTAGGGTCATACCCATATGCTCTTCTGTGAACCATATTTAATCTCTCCATGGTTGTATTAGAAATATTACCACTTGCCAAACATTCTGCCTCAGCATTCATTAGCAAAACATCAGCATATCGATAGATTGGATAATCATTCGCACAATTATTATAACTAGGGGCTTCGGGATCAACAAATTTCAATGACAGGTATGTATTTTCGCCTAATCCTATATCCCAGTTATACCATAGCTGACGTCTAAGATCATCCATATCGGTCCAGTTTTTCATAAAATTATTCTGCTCGATATCGGTATACAGACCGTACCAACCACCGGCACCACAAAGCCCGGAACCGGGATGATGGAGCATCATGGTATAATCATCTCCTTGTTCATGACTGAATTTTTTATAAAAAATTTCTTCTGAGGTCGTAACAACATCAGGACCAAATAAATTTGCATAATCTTCAACAACATTTACTGGTACCAATGTGTATTTATTCGATTCGATTACCTCATTTGATTTTGCAGCTGCTTCACTGTTCATTCCCCTGTAAAAATATACATCTGCCAATACTGTTTTGGCTGACCACCTCGAAGCTCTTCCAGGAAGTGGTGCGTCATCTGGCAAAATATTCTCTGCCTCTTTTAAATCATTCACGATTAGTTCCCACACAGCTTCTTCCGTATCTCGTCCTACCTCATATTCTGTAAAATTATCCTCAGTTCTAATTGGTACGCCCTTATAATTTCTTACCAAATCAAAATAGCAAAAAGCTCGTACGAACTTTGCTTCCGCTATAGCTTTAGATTTTTCATCATCGCTAAGTTCGGTTCCTTCTGGAGCGTTTATAATTACTATATTAGCATTTCTTATGGCCAAATATGAATCTACCCACACAGATTCGGATCTTGTAATATTTGTAGCATTCAATCCCTCATAATTACTATTAGGACCCCAACTTCCTCGGCCATATTGATAATCGGCAAACGATTCATGTAATGCTATCGCATTCATACTATTTTTACGTATTGCATCATACGATGCTGCAAGAGCAGATTCAATTTCTGATTTTGTATTATAAAAAACCTCTACTCCTATAGATTTTGGTTCTTCAAGCAAGGCTTCCTCGCAGGAAAACAAGCCTATAATTAAAACTATGTATATTAATTTTTTCATTGTTTGTTCTTTTTTGTTTAAAAACCTAATTTGATACCTAATGTTATTGATTTGGATGTAGGATATGAGTAATAATCCATTCCTTGACGAATGGAATTTGATCCACCTTGAGAATTGACCTCTGGATCCCACCATGAGTATTTCGTTAGTGTTAGCAGATTTTGACCACTTACAAATAGCGACATGTTTCTTAAACTTGAAAAAGTATCTACCGGAACATTATAGGCTAATTCAATATTTCGCAACCTCAAAAAAGAACCATCTTCTATCAAACGTTCAGAGAAATTCATATCTAATTTATCTGTAATTTTAGGGTATTTAGCATCTGTGTTTTGAGGAGTCCAATGATCTTCATAAACTTCTTTTGGCATATTCAAACCGTAACCATAATCCAATGTATTTCCTATAGCGCTAACATTGGCTATATCATTTCCATAAGAACCTTGCCAAAACATGGTTAGACTTAAGTTTTTAAAGGACATTGTTGAGTTTAATCCATAGATAAAATCAGGATTTGGATCTCCAATTATAGTTCTATCATCTTGAGAAAATTCTCCATCATTATTAAAATCTACATAAACTGGATGTCCATTATCGTCATAACCATCATCTAAGTAGCCATAGAATACACTCATTGGTTCGCCTTCTCGAAGAATACTATTGATATCACTAATGAATACAACATCGACTCCACTAATTATATCTTGTCCATCATATAATTTCACAACTTCTGATTTGTTAAATGAAATGTTTGCATCTATATCCCATTTAAAAGATCCATTTAAAATATTTCCGAAGGCTGACAATTCTAAACCACTATTCTTTACTTCTCCAACATTTCTAATTGTATTGTTATAACCTGAAGTAGGAGGTAACTGAACAGTATTTAACAAATCTCTTGTATTCTTTATATAATAATCAGCAGTAAATCCATAACGGCCTTTCAAAAAAGCTACATCTAAACCGAAATCTTTTTGTTCTGTAGTTTCCCATTTAAGATTGTCTGGTAGCGACGTACTCGGAGCAAAAGTATTGTACAGGGACTTTCCAAAAACTGTTTTTCCAGAGTTAAGCTGCGCTAATGTAGAATATGGGTCAATAGCCTGACTCCCGGTTAATCCCCAACTCGCCCTTAATTTTAAATCTGAAAATAGCGATTGATTTTTCATAAATTCCTCGTTTATCGTTCTCCATGCAAAGGCACCAGAAGGAAAATACCCCCATTTATCACCCTCACTATATTTCGAAGATCCATCACTTCGCATACTCGCCGTAAATAAATACCTATTATCATAGGCATAGTTGATTCTTCCCAAATAAGATATTAATGTATTTTTTGCATAACCTGAATTTGGTATCCCTGGAGTTGCCGCTCCTTGTAGGTTAGCAGTTTCCGTAATATCACTTAAAAATCCAATACCAGAACCCGATAAACTGGTGTTGACTCTTTCTTCATAAGTAAACCCTGCCATTGCTGATAAACTATGTTTTTCATTAAAAGTCTTTAAATAGTTAACTGTATTCTCACTTAAATAATAAAAATCTTGAACTGTAGATACAGTCGCGTTTCCAACTGAATTAAGAAAATCTAGCGATTGATAATAATCTGAGCGATAATCTGTGTTTTCAACATTTCCAGCTATTTTTAGTGTTAAGCCATCAATAGGTTCAATAAAAAAAGCAGCATTAGCTATTACTTTGTTGGTTTTACCTTCGAATTTAGATTCTTCAATATAATACAACGGATTTCTTATACCGTTTCCCATAAAGGGGTAAGAAATCATAAGATTATTTATAGACCCGTCTTCATTGTTAGGTGACAATGTAGGGGCAGCAGAAATGATACCACTATTAAGAGAACTTCCTCTGTTTCCTCCTGACGAATTTTGATTTGACATTTTAGTTCTTGCCAACTTTACACTTGTTTGAAAACTTATCTTGCTATTTATTTTATGATTAATATTTGCTAATAATGAATATCTATTAAAACCGCTCTCCCTAATAATTCCTTCCTGATCAAAAAATCCTCCAGATACCGCAAATTTTGTTTTTACATTTCCACCACTTATAGATAAAGTATTATTAACTATTGGAGCACTTTGAAAGATTAAATCCTGCCAGTCAGTTCCTTCGCCAAAAGCATCTATTTCTGTTTGTGAGAAATATGCACCATGACCATCATTAACCTGTTGTTCATTATAAAACTCAGCATATTCCGAAGCATTCATAAGTTCCAATCTTTTTCTGATTGTCTGAACTCCATAACTTGATTCAAAATCAACTTTTGTATCGCCAACTTCTCCACTTTTAGTGGTTATTAATACAACCCCATTTGCTCCCCTAGAACCGTATATGGCAGTAGCGGAAGCATCCTTTAATATCTCTATATTTGATATATCTGCATTGTTTAGAGTGTTAACATCACCAGGAAATCCATCAATAACATAAAGAGGCTCGTTACTACCCTGTATTGAGTTTGTTCCCCTTATTCTGACACTTACGGCACCACCAGGAGCACCAGAGTTTTGTTTAACTTGTACTCCAGCAGCTCTACCATTCAAAGCCTGCATGACATTTGATGAAGGTATTGCGGATATCTCATCACTTTTTACAGAAGAAAGTGAACCGGTTATGTCACTTTTCTTAACTGTCCCATAACCTATTACTACAACTTCATCTAGCTGACTAGCATCCTCTATCAAAATAACTGTTAATGGCTGGGAATTTGAAACATTTACTTCCTGGGTTTGAAAACCAATGTAACTAAATTCTAAAATAGAATTATTAGGAACCTGTATTTCAAAATTGCCATCAAAATCTGTTGTTGTACCTATCGTAGTTCCTTGAGAAATAATAGAGACTCCCGGTAGTGGTTCATCTAATTCGGTTACTACGCTTCCCGAAACTTTGATTGGATTTTGCGCAGATCCTATTGCACAAAATACCAATAGAATAATCAAAAATTTTGTTTTCATTAAGTTGGCTATTTTATATTATTGAATATATATTTTATATTACAGTCAAATATATGCAAAAAATCTAAATGACAAAATATTTATCAAAATATTGCACTAATTATTATATTTAGTTAGATAATTTGACTATTTACTAAGAATTTAGTATTCATCATTATATAACACTAAATGCTTAGAAAGTCATATTGAAGAGTAT
>NZ_JBDVFA010000041.1:0-36213 GCF_039941195.1 Aurantibacter sp.
ATAATTTTTTTTTGAGCCAACGACGAGATTTGAACTCGTGACCTCTTCCTTACCAAGGAAACGCTCTACCCCTGAGCTACGCCGGCGTAAAGTGTTTAACACCTACTCCTTATTTATAAAGAATAAGATTCCTGCCTTCGCAGGAATTACAAAATGCTATTTTAAACAATGTGAAATGCTCTATAAAACATAACCCAATACAAATTTCATTTGTACCACTTACTTAAATCGCTCAAATAACATTTAAGGAAAATACATTCCCAAAAAAAATGTTTTGAGCGGGAGACCGGGTTCGAACCGGCGACATTCAGCTTGGAAGGCTGACGCTCTACCAACTGAGCTACTCCCGCAATAATTTTTTATTTCAATTACAACAAAACACAAAATTTTAATTTTACACACTTAAAATCAAAATTTCACATTTTACAAATGTAATCTTAAAATAAGTGGGGAGAGCAGGATTCGAACCTGCGAAGACGTAGTCAGCAGATTTACAGTCTGCCCTCGTTGGCCGCTTGAGTATCTCCCCAAACCCACTATTTTAAAGACCTTAGAGCCGATGGAGGGACTCGAACCCACGACCTGCTGATTACAAATCAGCTGCTCTAGCCAGCTGAGCTACATCGGCAATTTATGTACATTTTAGCACAAAAAAAGCCCGCTATTTCTAACGGACTGCAAATGTATATGTTTTTTTGTTTAATCAAAAACAAATATGAAAAATTTTAATCAAGCATATGCTCTCATTTTTTCTTTCTTTTTTACAAGTAATCGTTCTAATGAACTACAAGCCGAATCAATAGCCTCCTCAAAAGTCTTGCATTGTTTTTTCACAACCAGCTTATCTTTTGGTATATGTATACTGATTTCCACAATCTTATTAAGTTTTGAGCTTGTATTCTCTACCTTCAAATAAGTATCTGAACTTACTATTTTATCATAAAAAACTTCCAACTTATTCAATCGATTTTGAACAAAATCAATTAATTCTCGATCCGCGTTAAAATTTACTGATTGCGTATTTACTTTCATTTATTTTAATTTTAATGTTAATAAAAGTGGTAGAACCTGCATTTCTATTTAGGCAGCAAGGTTTATCAAGAACAAAAATTGCCTATAATTATTTCATTGGATTCGTTTAAATATTGTTAAATGGATTAATTTTTACTTCTAGGATGACTCATAGCATGCACTTTTTTTAGTTCAGCAATACTATTATGGGTGTAAATTTGGGTTGAAGCCAAACTAGAATGACCCAATAATTCTTTTACTGAATTTAAATCTGCTCCTTTGTTAAGTAAGTGTGTTGCAAAAGTATGTCGTAATATGTGCGGACTTCTTTTAACCTTACTAGAAACCTTACTAAGGTAGTGATTTATAACCCTATAGACAAGAGTTCCGTAAACTTTATTACCCGATTTTGACAGAAAAGTAAACGTAGGGTCATTTATTTTCTCGAGCAATTCTCTTTCTTGTAAATACAAACCAAACAAAGCTTTAGTATTCGGCAACAGAGGCACAAAGCGTTCTTTATTTCTTTTACCCAATACTTTAACTACATTATTATTTAAATCTACATTACTAATCTTGAGATTAATCAATTCTGCCCTCCTCATACCAGTTGCATATAGCAACTCAATAATCAATTTATCTCTTACACCTTCAAAATTATCCTCAAAAACTATTTGAGATAACACTTTAGTCATTTCATCTTCGGAAAAAGGAATCTCTATCTTTTTTGGTGTTTTTAAAGCTTTATGTTTAGACAAAGGGTTAGCCTCCAGCAAACCTATACGTTGAAGAAATTTATAATATGCTTTTAAGGAAGCTGTCTTTCTATTTATACTTCTATTTGAGACATGATTATCTACAAGAACAACCACCCAAGCCCTAATCAGACTATAATCGGCACTATCTATACTTTGAGCATTATATTCAGTCTTACAGAATTTCGCAAATGCTTGAATATCTTTTTGGTACGCATTAACCGTATGAATCGAATAATTCTTTTCATGCAAAAGGTAATCTGTAAATGCTTGAATAGACATAACACAAAGTTACTAAAGTTTCCACTGCTATATAAAAACTTGATTTTAAAACAGGTATTGAAGCAAGAAGAATACCACTGTATTAAAACAAAAAATCTCATCAATCGTGCGACTGATGAGATTTAATATTATTCAAATACAACGACCTCTAGATATCTTCTTGATCTCGTAATCCCTGTATGTACTGTGCTTTCTGAATCTGTGCTCTTCGAACTACAGATGGTTTAGAAAATTGTTGACGTTTACGTAATTGACGCATCGTACCAGTTTTATCGAATTTACGCTTGAAACGCTTCAAAGCTCTATCGATATTCTCTCCTTCTTTAATCGGTATTATTAACATAGGCTACAACCTCCTTTCATTAAAATTAACTCCGTTTTGAAAACGGGAGTGCAAATATATATTTATTTAATGGAATAGCTAAATATTACTGCAAAATATTTATTATTAAATCTTGAATTAAATTTTCAGTCAAGAATAAATCTGCACCTATTTACTTTGTTGGTGGGCGATAATCTTTTTTATCAATTACAATTTTCGCTATAATCTCTTTTAAAATTTCAGAGGTTCCACCCCCTATAGGTCCTAACCTACTATCACGAAACAAACGAGCCATAGGATAATCTTCCATGTAACCATAACCACCTAAAAATTGTAAACAATCATAAGCGACATCATCAGCCATACGGGTAGATTTCAATTTTGATATTGTAGCTTCACGCACCACGTATTCTCCATTATTCATTCTGTAAACAACAGAGTAATTATATTGTTTACACATATCCATATCTGCATACAAATCAACAAAACGATGGCGTAGTGCTTGATATTGGTTTATTGGCTTACCAAAAGTTTCACGTTCAGACATGTATTGCAATGCATAATCCAATGCATATTCTGCTCGCGCATGAGCATTAATACCCATTATCAATCTTTCTAAAGAAAATGCCTGCATTATAAACCCAAAGCCACTACCTTCTTCACCCATTAAATTGGATTTTGAGACTACAACATTATCAAATGCTAATTCTGCAGTATCTGAAGCCCGCCACCCCAATTTATTTAATTTATTAGCAGTTATCCCGTCACTTTTTAAATCGACTATAAAAACACTAATTCCTTTATTACCTAAAGAAGCATCCGTCTTTGCAGCCAAAACAATATAATCTCCGTATACACCATTAGTTATAAAAGTTTTGGAGCCATTAATTATATAGTTATCCCCATCTTTAATTGCGGTTGTTCTCATACCAGCAACATCACTTCCACCAAAAGGTTCAGTAACACCTAAACACCCAATTTTTTCACCATGAACACTAGGAATGAGGTAGATTTTTTTCTGCTCTTCACTAGCATTTTTATTTAAGTGCGTCATCGCTAGGTAGACATGTGCCCATACAGCAGCTGCAAAACCCCCAGAATTGATTTTTTGCAACTCTTCAAGCAATACGACAGTATAAAATAAATCGAGCCCTAAACCACCAAATGCCTCTGGAGTCGATAATCCGAAATAACCCATTTCGCCAAATTTGCGCCAAATAGATTTATCGATAACACCTTTTTCTTCCCATTCTTCTATATAGGGAACAACTTCTTTTTGTAAAAAATCTTTTAGACTTTCCCTAAATAGTTCATGTTCTTCGGTGAAGTACATACTTTGCATATCTAATTTTTGAGGAACAAATATAGTTGAATAATCTCAAGTTTATCTTTAGGAAATCCTTCTACTAAAGCTAATTCATCAAACGCCATAAATTGACCATTAGTATCTCTATAATTCACAATTTCTTGAGCTATATCATAATTAAAATACACCAATTTTGTTAAATCATCTACAGCAGCAGTATTTACATTAATCCTATTCACTGTTGGCAAAGTCTTAATTTTAAACTTTTTAAGAAGCCTATCTATAACTTCTGCTTCTAGACCATAAACATGATACAATTGACCTTCAACTAAAAATCCTCCTAATCGGTCACGAAATTTTATAATCCGAGCAGACAACTTCTCACCTATCCCATAAACTGCTTTCAAATCCATGGCAGTTGCTAAGTTTAAATCTAACAAAACCTCATTTTCCTTTGTAGCTATATTATTTTTAAGCCTTTCGCCGCCTAGCTTCTGTTGATCCTTCACTTTTTGTTTAGATGAATTTTTTACCCAAACAGGAAATTTAAAAAAAGGAGCAATCTTATTTACTAGGCTATCAGAGACTTTAGTAATCTCCTGAAATTCTTCTTTTGAGTTTAGATATTTATTTCCCTTACGAAAGTCGTGCAATCTATTTATTTCTTCTACAGACATTCCTAATGTATAACCCTTATAATCAGTTATAAAATTTGGATTAAAAGGATAAATCTTCACCGTATCTTTCTGATTAGCTTTTTCTTTAAGCAGATCTATTTGGTATTGTGTATCAGTGTCGACTTGCAGTTTATCAATTGAGTAATTGTTCGAAAAACTCACCCAAACAAAATATCCAATTTGCACTATAACTATTAATAAGAGTAAAAAGAAAATCCCACTCCGTTCTTGTTTACTGAACGTAAAGTGGGATTTCATATTTTTCACTTTTTTCTATTTTACACTTTTAATCGCTTCAAGATATTTAATCAATTGTTGTTTAACTACAGGGAATAAGAAATAAAGTCCAATCATATTCGGAAATACCATTGCAAAAATCATAGCATCTGAGAAATCCCAAATAGACTTCATACTCGCAGCAGCCCCAATTATAATAAACATTAAAAACAACAACTTATAAACCATATCTGCTGTCTTACCTCTTCCAAATAAAAATTTCCAAGACTGAAGCCCATAATAAGACCAAGATATCATGGTAGACACAGCAAATAACACTACAGCTATGGTTAAAAACACATTAGAATAAGGAATATATTTAGCAAAAGCCATTGAAGTAATACCAGCACCTTCATAAGATACCCCATCAATTAATACAGCTCCACTTCCATCACCACCATATTCAAAATAGCCACCAAAATTAAATATTATAATTACCAATGCTGTCATGGTACAAATAACCACTGTATCAATAAATGGTTCTAAAAGCGCTACTAAACCTTCAGATGCCGAATATTTTGTTTTTACTGCCGAATGCGCAATAGATGCAGACCCAGCACCAGCTTCATTAGAAAATGCAGCTCTTTTGAATCCTACTAACAGCACGCCTATGACACTGCCGACACCTACAGCGGTTGGATTAAAGGCTTCAGAAATTATTAAACCTATAGCATCATCAACCAGCGAGAAATTACTAAAAATGATATACAAACAAGCCAATAAGTACATGACCGCCATAAACGGCACTATTTTTTCTGTTACTGATGCTATTCGTTTAATTCCTCCAATAATTATTATACCTACTAAAATAGCTAGTACGAGACCAATTAGTGCCCCTGCACTAGTACTTTCGAAGCCCATTAGCTCCTTAAGAACAATGGTAGCTTGGTTTGACTGTGCTGCATTTCCTCCACCAAAAGATCCTCCTATACAAAAAATAGCAAAAAATACTGCAGCTACTTTCCCTATAGTTTTGAAGCCCCTGTCTTTTAAACCTTTACTTAAATAATACATTGGACCTCCATATACGGTACCATCTTCACCAACATCTCTATATTCCACACCTAATGTACATTCAACAAACTTTGTAGACATACCAAGTAAACCACAAATAATCATCCAAAAAGTAGCCCCAGGACCACCTAATGCAATTGCCAAGGCAACACCTGCAATATTACCATTACCCACCGTACCGGAAACAGCTGTTGCAAGTGCCTGAAAATGACTCACTTCTCCTTCTTCGCTTTCATCTCGAATTGTATCGGGTATATCACCATCAATCGCTAAATCAGACTTTTCAACTCCATGACCTTCAGGTTGTTCAATTTCATCATATTTGCCTCGTACCGTATTTATAGCTTTACCAAAATATCTAATATTTGGAAAGCCAAAATAAAGCGTAAAAAACAACGCGCTAACTACTAATAAAATTAAAACAAAGGGTATGCCTGCTATTTCGAAGAATATTACGGCTGAGAAAAAATCTGAAACTGGTTTAAAGGCTTGGTCGATTTGCTGATCGAGACCTAATTCTTTGGCTTCTTGTGCATTGGTCAATATGGGAAACAAAATGGCGATTAAATAAAGAAGCCTGTATTTCATAAGTTATATTTTGGTTATCTTAAAGTAAGGTTAGGCCAACAATATCTTAAAAAAACACAACACTATCAAGTAATAGACCAAGTATTAACTTTTTAAAACCAATTATTCTATATTAAACATTTGGTTCAGCTTTTTAATCTGGTTAGGATTACCTAGCACAATAACTTTACTTTTAGATTCTAAGTTTAATTCTGGTGCAGGGTTTATAATATATTCTCCATTTGGCGAAACATATCCTATTATAGTGCAACCTGTTTTTCTCCTTAGGTCTAAATCAAAAATGGAGTTACATTCCATTTCATCACCAAATTCTTCTATCGCGACTTCTTCCAAGTTAGGAGTGCCATCCGCTACATTTGAAATACGATCCATAAAATCTATTAAATCAGGATTTACCACCAAGGCTGCCATATGATCACCACCCACTTTATCAGGCATTATCACTTTATCAGCTCCAGCTAATCGCAATTTATTTTGCGAATTAATTTGTGAAGCTCTACTTATAATAAAAAGCTTTTGGTTTAATTGTTTGGCAGATAATACAACAAATAAATTATCAGCATCTTCTGGTAAAGCAGCTATTAAATACCTAGCCTTTTCTATGCCCGCTTGCAAAAGAGTTTCATCTTCGCTAGCATCTCCTTCAATAAAAAGATAATCTTCTTCGAATTTTTCAATAATTTCTTTATCACGCTCAATAACCACAAATGGCTTTTTATAGTTAGAGAGCCCTAATGCCGCTTGTGAACCATTTCTACCAAAACCGCAAAGAATTATATGACCAGTAAGTGCTTCAATTTTATTTTTCACTCTTTTCTTTTTAAGTATTTGTAACGTATTTCTGCTTAAAATGTACTCTGTGATTACCGAAATAGCAAATCCAATAATAAAGATACTTGTAATGATTAATAGTATAGTAAAGATTTTAGCCGAGTCTCCCAAAGGGTTCACCTCGTTATAACCAACAGTAGTAATTGTTATGATGGTCATATAAAAGGCATCCAACCAATCGAAATCATAAAAGAAATGAAAGCCAAAGACGCCAATAAGTACTACGTTAACTAGTAAAAAAATCGCCAGATATATTTTAGAACGAAATAGCTTTAGCATATTAAAGGTCGAATACAGAGGTTCTTTTAGTATAAATCAAATCCTTAATTTTAAGTAAGAACGTAAGAAATAAATAGAGTGCAAATCCAAAGCCTAATGTTGCAAAGGTTAAGTAGATAAATGATGTTCTGACTACCCTAGCACGAATTCCAATACGCTCTGCAATTCTTCTACAGACTTCGAAGCCTCTTTTTTGAAAGTAATAAAGAATATTGTAGAAAAAATTCATTTTATAAAACTAACTATTTCCTTTCAATAATTCTACACCTACTGCGCATTGCAAACATCTATTTTTTGTACAATAATGGTTATACAATTGTAGAAGGGCCTGACTATCCATTGCGTTTTTCACATCTAACCTCAAATGAGTATAACCAAAAACTATAGAATTCTCCTCATTTTTAATTTGAGACATTATTCGAATAATCAAATCATTAATATCTTTCCCTTTATATTTTGCATAACAAAATCGCAACGGCAAAATTGTATTTATCACCAATAAATCGATGAACTTTTTGGTTAATTTTTTAGTACTTTTTTTTGAAATTTTACCAAACGTAAAATGATTACTCCAATAATCACTTGCCTTAACATTAAACAAATTATAATATTCACTCAAATCATTTCTATGGAGTACAGAGCTAAAAAGATTATTTTCTTTGACATATAAATTAGCCAATTGCGATAAACGAATAGTTGGGAAGTTAGATGGTCTAAGTTTAAAAAACTGTGGCTTCAAAACACCGGTATTCTCTAAATTAAATTTACTTTTCTGATACTGGTACTCCATTTTTAAGTGCTTATAATAATCATCTACAATTTGATTATTTTCCAATAAATGAGACATTCCATATAAAACACTTTCAAAAGCATTTATATCAATGGTTAACTTTTTAATGATAGCGAAATCAATTGCAGTAGACAAAGACAAAAAAGCATCACTATTAATTTTTAGTCCGAAATTTTTAAGTAATAGTTTAAAGAGCACCTGCTCCCAATCGTTATTACATTTTTTTAGTAAGTCAAATATAAACTTTGATTTAATTTCTAATCTTTCGAAAAACATTCTTTCTTTCCAATTTTTAAATTGAAAATCATCAATATGGGCTATGTCGTTTTCACAATTTATAAAAGTCTTATTCTGTTGACTAAATAAATTTTGATAGTTTGATAGTAATGATGCTGGTATATATTGGTTTAATTCTAAAGTAGGAATCTTAGAACCATCGCTTCTAAAAACCACTGCATCATCTTCCCAAACCACGTGTAGTATTACATTGTTATAGTTTGAATCCTGTTCATGGTTATGCGCAAACCAGTCTGAAGACTTTACATGAATTTCAACATTACCTGCCCAAAGTTGATTGTCGATTTTAACTTTAGCATTAAAAAAATCTGGACCAGTGAGAAGATTATGCAGACCAACATCAACTACTTTAAGCTGTTCATTTTCTGAAGTAGTCAATTCTTCTAATTGAAGTTTTTTATACTTCCAAATAAAATGTAAGAGATCTTCGCGCAAATTTAAATAGTTAGGTAAAGATTATTTATGCCTTTGTTTATCTATGATTTAGACAACTTTAAAAACAAATACCTACTATTTTTACAATGATGTTATTCAGCTACTTCACCTTCCCAATTCATAAAGCCACCCTCTAAATTATAGGCATTTTCAAAACCAAGACTATCTAATATAGCACAAGCTTGGCCACTTCTATTTCCACTTCTACAATATACGTAGTAGTTCTTGCTTTTATCAAGTTTGTTCACCTCATCTATAAAACCCTGTCCGTTGTATATATCTATATGAATAGCATTAGGAATATAGCCATCATCTACTTCTTCTTGAGTTCGAACATCTAAAACGATAGCATTATCATCTGCCTCCAATTGTTCCTCCCACTCTATTTGTGATAAATCTGACATAATTTTACAATTAAGATTTGAATTTCAAAAATACGTTAATTGTTGCAAAAATTATGTAAAAATATAATTAACAATTAATTGGCTATTGAATAATACCACAGAACAAAATTTATTATACATTTGTATATACAATTATTGTAGAGACATGAATGTTGAAGAAGTTTTACAAACAGAAAATAAAATACCAATAGAAAGCAGAACTATTATTCACTTTTTATTGATAAATAGTAAAATAAATGAATCAATTTCAAATGTCTTAAAACCTTTTGATGTATCCTCACAACAATTTAATGTTTTACGTATTCTAAGAGGGCAAAATGGAAACCCTGCAAATCTATCCACGTTAAATGATCGAATGATAACCAAAATGAGCAATACAACCAGGCTTGTAGACAAGCTTATAACAAAAGGTTATGTAGACCGAATTACATGCCCGTCGAACCGTAGAAAAGTAGAAATAACTATTACAGACAACGGTAAAAAAGCGCTAAAAAAAATGGATATTGCTATAAACAATGCTGAAAAGGAATTATTGAAAAATTTATCGAAGGTAGAATTAAAAGAATTAAATCATTTGTTCAACAAATTATAAGGACGAAAAATTGGCATATTAATTGAAATAATTATCGAGAAACATAAAAATAACAACACGTAATATTAACTAATTCCGGATTATTCTGGAAAAACACAAATTTGAATTATCATGAAAAAAACAGTATTAAGTTTAGCATTGGCATTAGTTTTTGGAGCAACAGCAACTGCAACAGAGCCAATAGATGGAGAAAAGAAAGAAATTAAAACAGAAGCTAGCACCATAACTTGGAAAGCCTATAAAGTTGGTGGAGGACACGAGGGTACAGTAGATTTAAAATCTGGTCATTTAGAATTTAATGGTAAAAAGTTAACCGGTGGCGAATTCGTAGTAGACATGCCTACCATTGTAACTACAGATGTTGAAGGTGACATGAAGGGTAAATTAGAAGGACATTTAAAATCCGATGATTTCTTTGCTGTTGAAAATAACAAAACCTCAACGCTAAAAATTACAAGCGTTAAGCCCTTTAATGATCAATCTTACACTGTAACAGGAGATTTAACAATAAAAGGCATTACAAAGCCAATAACTTTCGTAATTTCACTATTCGAAAGTAAGGCAACAGCTACTTTAAAAGTAGATCGTGCGAAATATGACATTAAATACAAATCAGGTAGTTTCTTTGAAAACCTAGGTGACAAAATTATTTACGACGAATTCGACCTTGTTGTTGATTTAGCGTATTAAGTAAACTTGACCTCACAAGTTTAACCCTGTTTCTTAAATGAAACGGGGTTTTTTATTTGAATTAATTTGCAAGTTTAAAAATGATTTCTATATTTGAACCAATGAATATTTACATGACGAAAATATGGTGGTGGAACAACTCTCGAAAACAATCGTGAGCTGAGCATTGCTATAGTCAAACTATATAAGGCCTGTCTTCACGACAGGCCTTTTTTAATTAATATGATTTATGAAGTTTGAATTAAAAACAACGTATAAAAAAATACTAGCAGATACAATTACGCCGGTAAGCATGTATCTTAAAATACGCGATCGTTTTCCTAATAGTATACTTCTAGAAAGTAGTGATTACCATGCTAATGACAACAGTTTTTCCTATATATGTTGCAACCCAATCGCTTCAATAAAAGTTGAAAATGAAGTTATTGAGGAACATTTTCCTGATGGTAGTTCACGTGAAACCAATATTAACGAACAAACCAATGTGGTTGATATAATCGATGGTTTTAGTAAAAATTTCATTTCAGAAATCAATGACTTTAAATTCATCAACAATGGTCTTTTTGGCTATATGGCCTACAATGCAGTTCGTTATTATGAAGATGTAACTATTTCTAAAAAGGAAAATTCACTTGAAATACCGGACATATACTATGCCGTATACCAGAATATCATAGCGATTAATCATTTTAAAAATGAGGCCTATATTTTTGCGCATTGTTTTAATAGGGAATCAAATATTGCTGAAATAGAACAGATTTTAAATGTTCGCAGTTTTGCTTCCTACAATTTTTCTATGGAAGGTGAAGTAGTTTCTAATCTCGAAGACGAAGAATATCGAGAACATGTACGTTTAGCAAAAAAGCATTGTTACCGTGGCGATGTTTTTCAACTCGTACTTTCACGTAGGTTCTCACAAGGTTTTAAAGGAGACGAATTTAATGTATATAGAGCGTTACGGTCTGTGAATCCTTCTCCATATTTATTTTATTTTGATTTTGGAGATTTTAAAATTTTTGGAAGTTCACCAGAAGCACAATTAATTGTAAAGGATGGGTCTGCAGAAATACACCCTATAGCAGGCACATTTAAAAGAACAGGTAATGATGAAAAAGATGCCATACTAGCGAAAGAGTTAACTGAAGATGACAAAGAAAATAGTGAACATGTTATGTTAGTTGACCTCGCCAGAAATGACCTTAGCCGAAATGGCAACATGGTAAAAGTTGCAAATTACAGAGAAGTTCAATTTTTCTCACATGTTATACATTTGGTTTCAAAAGTTATCGGTCAGAAGAAAAAAGATATTCCAACTATGAAAGTAGTAGCGGACACTTTTCCTGCTGGCACACTTAGTGGAGCACCTAAGCATATGGCAATGCAATTGATTGAGAAATACGAAAAAACTAGTCGTGGTTATTATGGTGGAGCCATTGGTTTTATGGATTTTTCTGGAAACTTTAATCATGCAATTATGATTCGAACTTTTTTAAGCAAAAATCATCAATTACATTATCAGGCTGGTGCTGGTTTAGTTGCTGCTTCAGACCCAGAAACAGAATTATTAGAAACATATCACAAATTAGGTGCGCTTACTAAAGCCATGAAAATAGCGGAAGATATTTAAATATCCTTCATCAACCCTCCAATATGGAGTGGATTAAAAAAACAAAAATGAACAGTAAAAATACAGCGACATCAACTCATTCTTCCCCTTCAAGTACTACGGGTGAGAATGTCTTAGTAATAGATAATTACGACAGCTTTACGTATAACTTAGTGCATTATTTAGAGGATTTAGGATGCAATGTAACAGTAAAAAGAAATGACCAACTTACGCTACAAGAAGTAGATACTTTTAACAAAATAGTATTATCTCCAGGCCCAGGTATACCCGAGGAAGCTGGCTTACTAAAAGCAATAATTGAGAAATATGCGGCAACAAAAAGTATTTTTGGCGTGTGTTTAGGACAACAGGCGATAGCTGAAGTTTTTGGCGGATCACTAGTAAACTTAGACAAGGTTTATCATGGTACTTCAACCAAAATAAATATTATTGAAGACGATATTCTCTTCAAAAACATACCTAAAGAAATTGAAGTTGGCAGGTATCATTCTTGGGTCGTAAATAAAAATTTACCAAAGGATTTAATAGCAACATCTTTAGATGAGAATGGACAAGTTATGTCGCTTCGTCATAAAGATTACGATGTTAGCGCTGTACAATTTCATCCTGAATCAGTTTTAACTCCAGAAGGCAAAAAGATTTTAGAAAATTGGTTAAAAAGCTAAAAAATAATAGCATACTAATCACTACTAACTAAAGACTAAATATTACAAACAAAACATGAAAGCAACACTTAACAAGCTCATTAATCATGATATTCTTGAAAAAGAAGATGCAAAGCAGATTTTAGTGAATATCGCTAAAGGTGATTACAATACGAGTCAGATTGCTGCCTTTTTAACAGTTTATATGATGCGTAGTATCACTATCGAAGAGCTGGAAGGTTTTAGGGATGCACTATTAGAACTTTGTTTAGCTGTAGACCTATCTGAATATAATCCTATAGACTTATGTGGCACTGGAGGTGATGGAAAAGACACTTTTAATATTTCAACTTTAGCTTCTTTTGTAACCGCTGGAGCTGATGTTAAAGTTACAAAACATGGCAATTATGGAGTGTCTTCTAAATGCGGAAGTAGTAACGTTATGGAATTTTTAGGAATTAAATTCAGTAACGAAGCGGACTTCTTAAAAAAGTCTATTGATGAGGCAGGTATATGCGTTTTACATGCTCCCCTATTCCACCCAGCAATGAAAAATGTTGCGCCAATAAGAAGAGAATTAGGCGTAAAAACTTTCTTTAATATGCTAGGGCCAATGGTAAATCCGGCATTTCCAAAAAACCAAATGGTAGGCGTATTTAATTTAGAATTAGCCAGAATGTATGGTTATCTTTATCAGAATACAGATAAAAATTTTACAGTTTTACATGCATTAGACGGTTATGATGAAATATCACTTACTGGAAATACTAAAACCATTTCAAACAATACTGAGGGCATGCTTAAACCTGAAGATTTTGGTGTAAATAAAATTATGCAATCAGAAATTGTAGGAGGTGAAGGAATCGCAGAATCTGCGCAGATTTTCATGAATGTATTACAAGGAAAAGGAAGTGAAGCTCAAAACAATGTAGTTTGTGCTAACGCTGGAATCGCAATCGCTACCGTTAAAAATTTAAATCCAAAAGAAGGTTTTGATCAAGCTAAAGAATCGCTTTTAAACGGAAGTGGGTTAAAAGCTTTACGGAAATTACAGGAATTAAGTGCTATTTAAAAATGAACATACTTGATAAAATAGTAAGAGATAAAAGAAAAGAAGTTAGCCTAAAAAAATCGCTAATATCAATTTCTCAATACGAACAATCTGAACTGTTTAATCGTGGTGCTAATTCATTAGCAGAATCACTACGAAACAGCAATTCGGGCATAATTGCAGAACATAAACGACGCTCCCCTTCAAAGTCTACTATCAACCAAAATACAAATGTAGGTCAAGTTGCAAAAGGTTATGAAAATGCCCGTGTTTGTGGTATGAGTGTGCTAACTGATATTAAATATTTTGGAGGCTCTTTAGAAGATTTAATTTTAGCGAGGGCCTGTGTAAAAATGCCTTTGTTACGTAAAGAATTCATTATTGATGAATATCAAATTGTTGAAGCAAAGGCGCATGGAGCAGATGTTATTTTATTAATTGCAGCAATTTTATCGAACGCAGAAATTAAAAACTTTTCAAAATTAGCGAAATCTTTGAATTTGGATGTATTATTAGAGGTACATAACGAAGAAGAATTGAACAAATCTATTATGCCCAGCTTAGATATGTTAGGCGTCAATAATAGAAATTTGAAAACCTTCGGTGTTGATTTAAAAACTAGCAAAGACCTATCGCAATTAATACCGGACGAATTTGTAAAAGTTTCCGAAAGTGGCATAAGTTCTATAGAGGCAATACAGGATTTAAAGCAATATGGCTATCAAGGATTTTTAATTGGTGAAAATTTCATGAAAACAACTAACCCCGGAAAAAGTGCGGCAGAATTTATACAAAAACTAAATTAATTTTTTGGACTATAAGTATTCAAATATTGAAAATAAAACCAACATGAAACCGAAAACTTTTAAGCTCAAAGTTTGTGGCATGAATAACAACACGCTTGATGTTGGTGTATTAAAACCTGATTTTTTGGGTTTTATTTTCTGGGAACCTTCGAAAAGACATTTCGAAGGCAACATGCCAAATTTACCACATAGTGTAAAAAAGGTAGGAGTATTTGTAGACGCCAGTATAGCTGAAATCAAAACATTAGTTAAACAATTTGGATTACTTTATGCACAATTACACGGAAAAGAAAGTCCTGCTTTTTGCGATGAACTAAAAAAGCATATTCCGCAATTAAAAATCATAAAAGTTTTTTCAATCAAAGACGATTTCGATTTTGTTCAACTACGACAATTCGAAGATGTTTGCGACTATTACTTATTCGATACAAAAGGAAAATTACCTGGTGGCAATGGGTATTCCTTTAATTGGAGTTTATTAAAAAAATATCCTTCAACTAAGCCCTACTTTTTAAGTGGAGGAATAGGGTTAGAAGAAATGGATTCTATATTAGAATTTGCAAAAAGACCCGAATCAAAATATTGTTTTGCCATTGATGTAAACAGCAGATTTGAGATTGAACCAGGGTTAAAAAATATTAAAAAATTGAGCGAGTTTAAAAAATTGCTAACTGACAACAGTCAACTAAAAACTGACATTTAAATGAGTTACCAAGCGAACGAAAAAGGATATTACGGTGAATTCGGAGGGGCTTTCATTCCAGAAATGCTTTATCCAAATTGTGAAGAATTGCGATTAAATTATGTTCGCATAATGGAAGAAGAATCTTTTAAGACAGAATTTGAACAATTGCTAAAAGATTATGTAGGTCGCCCCACTCCATTGTATTTTGCAGAGCGCCTCTCCAAAAAATATAACACCAAAATTTATCTAAAGCGCGAAGACTTATGCCATACTGGTGCCCACAAAGTGAATAACACTATTGGTCAAATTTTAATGGCTAAAAAATTAGGTAAAAACAGAATTATAGCAGAAACCGGCGCCGGCCAACATGGCGTAGCAACAGCAACTGTATGTGCCTTAATGGGTATAGAATGTGTTGTTTATATGGGTGAAATAGACATTGCACGACAAGCACCTAACGTAGCTCGAATGAAAATGCTAGGTGCTGAAGTTAGACCGGCACTTTCGGGGAGTCGCACATTAAAAGACGCAACAAATGAAGCTATTCGCGATTGGATTAATAACCCAGTAAATACGCATTACATTATTGGCTCAGTAGTTGGCCCACACCCCTACCCAGATATGGTTGCTCGTTTTCAATCCATTATTTCGGAAGAAATAAAATGGCAATTAAAAGAAAAAGAGGGTCGTGAGAATCCAGATTTTGTAGTAGCCTGTGTCGGTGGCGGAAGTAATGCTGCTGGTGCATATTATCATTATTTAGATGAAGAAGAAGTTGGCATTATAGCTGTTGAAGCTGCTGGCCACGGTATAGATTCAGGTGAAAGTGCAGCCACCTCAGCTTTAGGTAAAATAGGAATTATTCACGGTAGCAAAACACTGTTAATGCAAACTCCCGATGGTCAAATCACAGAACCATATTCGATATCAGCAGGTTTGGACTACCCCGGTGTTGGACCCATGCATGCGAACTTATTTGCGTCTGGAAGGGGTGAATTTATTTCAATAACAGATGATGACGCAATGAATGCAGGGCTAATGGTTTCGAAATTAGAAGGAATTATCCCAGCAATTGAATCTTCACATGCATTTGCAATTTTCGAGAAAAGAAAATTTAAAGCCGATGATATTGTTGTGGTTAATTTATCAGGCCGTGGAGATAAGGATTTAAACACCTTTATTGATTATTTTAAGTTAGCATAATATGAGCAATAGAATTACAGAAAAGCTTCAAGAAGACAAAAAACTTCTTTCAATATACTTTACTGCAGGGTATCCAAAATTAAACGACACTGTTACAATTATCCAAGAATTGGAAAAAAATGGAGTTGACATGATTGAAATTGGCTTGCCGTTTAGCGACCCACTTGCCGATGGACCTACCATTCAGGCCAGTTCAACTACTGCTTTGAAAAACGGAATGACAACGGAAGTACTATTTAACCAATTAGCAGGGATTAGAAAAAGTGTTGCCATCCCTTTAATAATAATGGGGTATTTTAATCCCATGATGCAATATGGTGTTGAGGCATTTTGCAAAAAATGTAAAGAAGTGGGTATCGATGGATTAATTATACCTGATTTACCTGTTGATGTTTACAATGAAGAATATCGTGAAACCTTTGAGAAATACAGCCTAAAAAATGTGTTCTTAATCACACCACAAACTTCAGAAGAGCGCATACATTTTATTGATTCAGTTTCCGATGGCTTTATTTACATGGTGAGCTCTGCAAGTGTAACGGGTTCTAAATTAGGATTCGATAATGAACAAACAGATTATTTTGAGCGCATTGCTGCAATGAATTTAAAAAATCCACAAGTTGTTGGTTTTGGGATTAAAGATTCAGAAACTTTTCAGCAGGCTACAAAAAGTACAAAAGGAGCAATAATTGGTTCGGCATTTATAAAACACCTTACCGAAAAAGGAATAAATTCAATTTCAGATTTTACCACTACAATCCGCTAAAATGTCAGATGTAGTAAACAATTGGAAAATATTAATCCTTTTATGCCTTTCACTAGGTTTGGCTCCCTTTTTTCCAGAACCTCATATCTGGGGTAAATTAAAATGGGTCTTAGGCGGCGCTGTTGGTATGAAATTACAAGATTGGTTTGATATTATTTTACATTGATTTCCGTTCATTTTATTATCTCGTTTGTTAATATTAGAATCTCTAAAAAAATTAAAATAATTTTTAATCAAAGAATAACAACGGGAAACTCAAATTAGGTTATAAAGGTTTTTGAATCTAACGAATTTTCTCATTTTTTTTACCTCCCAAATGATAATAAAGGAATTTCTTAATTAATATTTTAGACTGCATATGGTCGATCATATATAAAGTAAAATATTATTCTATTATAATTAGCTCATAGATTTACAATAAAAGGCCATTCTTCTTTTTCAGTCAATTAGCCCATACGTAGTTTACCGTTAATTATTACGTTTCAACATGTTACGCGTTATAATTAAGTTAAAATATTCTTTATTTACTTCCCCAATTTTCCGTGTTAACCACTTAGTTGATACTATAAAGATGAAAAAACACTACAATCTACGTTCAGTAGCGCTTTTGCTATTGTCTATTATTTTAATGTCAGCCGTACCATTTATATTTGGTCCAGGACTAACTAAGGCAGAGCCAATTGGCAAATATTTAAATGGCAATTTTCCTGGTTCACTTCCTCAAGGTTTACCATATCAACCGGTTTTTCCCAACATAACTTTTGACTCTCCATTAACGTTTAATGATGTTCCAAACAGCAATAAAATAATTATAGGACAAAGAGATGGAAAAATATTTTGGTTCGATAAAGATCCAAATGTAGCTGTTAAAAATTCTATGATAGATTTATCTGAAAAAGTTGGTCTCGTATGGGATGGAGGCTTTTTAGGATTAGCATTGCATCCACAATTTGGAACAACTGGAAAAAATTACTTTTATGTCTGGTATTCTACAGAAGATGCCAATAGTAATGATTTTCCAAATAGTTATACAGTTCAAAATTGCGACAGTGAAGAATATTGGGGCAATTTTTTAGTACTTGCCAGATATGAGGCAAACCCTAATACTCTAAATGTTGAACCATCTTCTGAACAAGTAATGTTAAAATTAAGAATGTATGGCACTACTCATAGAGGTGGCGGACTTTTATTTGGCGATGATGGATTCCTATATTTAACTACAGGAGATCAAACAGCATTCAAAAAAGCACAAGACATTATTAATAATTTAGATGGTGGAGTATTACGTTTAGATGTTGATAAAAATACTACGAGAAGTCATGCGCCTATCAGAACCATGCCAGATGATCATGGCTATTCTGATGAAATTACAGGAAACGGTTATTGGATTCCAAACGACAATCCTTTCTTAAGTCCCACTGGAACCAATTTTGAGGAATACTATAGTATGGGACATAGAAACCCGCATAGAATGACAAAAGACCGGGAAACTGGAGAATTATACGTTGGTGAAATTGGTGGTGGCAGACATGAAGAAATAAACATCGTAAAAAAGGGTAAAAACTATGGTTGGCCTCTTTATGAAGGTTTATATAAAAGTACTGTATGTGTACAAGATTTATACAATAGTATGTCACATGAACAACCTTTAGTCGCTTTTCCTAGAACAGAGGCAAATGCAATTATTGGTGGTTATGTTTACCGCGGTAATGAAGTTCCAGAATTAGTTGGAAAATATATTTGTGCTGATTATGGTAGTGGTGAAGAAATTTTCACTGTAGATATAACTAATGGCACATACGAGCAATATGGAAATTTCACTTCAACCAATATTATCTCTTTTGGAGAAGATGAAGATGGTGAGCTTTATATAATGAAGCAAGGTGTTTCATCGCTTTACAAAGTTACCTCTAAGAATACGGGATTTGGCAGCACCCCTCAATTATTATCACAAACAGGAGCTTTTTCAGACTTAACTAACTTAACTCCTACCGATGGTTTAATTCCTTATGATCTTGTAGAATCATTTTGGTCGGATGGAGCAGAGAAAAAACGATGGATGGCTATACCTAATGATGGAAGTCATAACGCCTCTGATGAAAAAATAAAGTACACAGATGTTGATGATTGGGATTTTCCTATTGGATCAGTTTTAGTAAAACATTTCGAACTACCAATTGACGAAAGAAATCCAACATTAACGAAACGGTTAGAAACGCGATTTTCAGTTAAGGCGAGTGACGGAAATTTTTATTTCGTCACTTATAAATGGAATGAACAACAGACAGACGCTACCCTATTAACTAGTGGTTTAGATGAGAATATAGGCATTACAAAAGCAAATGGAAGCTCCGACACTCAAACATGGAGTTACCCTAGCACCATTGATTGTGTAAGCTGTCATAATCCAACTACGGGAGGTGTTATTGGTGCAAAATCTAGATTCCTCAATAAAGATTATACCTACCCTAAAACAGGCGATACTGGTAATCAATTAGTAACGTTAAGCCATTTAGGAATCTTAGACCAGGCAATAACCGATGTAGACACAAATGGTATTTTAACATCAAAATCTATTGATGACCCTACTGCTAGCTTGGATGATAAAGCCCGGTCTTATTTAGACTTAAATTGTGCCTATTGCCACAGACCAGGCACAGGTAACCGAGGTGATTTTGATCTTAGATTAAATCTAGATCTTGTACAAACTGGTGTACTAACTGCTTCACCATATATTCCATTGGGGATACCTAATGAGAAAATCGTTGCAGCTGGCAATGTAAGCAGTTCTATACTATACCATCGTATGAATAGTATTGACCCATCAATTAAAATGCCTCCGATATCAAAAAATAAAATTGATGTAAAAGCGGTAACCTTAATTAATGAATGGATTGGTCAATTAGACCCAGATCCATGTGCTGATCGCATTATTATGGAAACTTTTAATAATGTCACAGGAACAACTATTGCAGAACTAAAAAGCAATTCCAATTTTCCAGATGCACCAAGTTCAACGAAAGAACTCAATGAATTTCGTATTCCAATAAATGTTGGAGACGATTACGGCGTGCGTGTAAAAGGTCTTTTAAAGGCTCCAGAATCAGGCACCTATTATTTCTGGGTAGCTGGAGATGACAATGTTGAATTAAATTTGAGTACCGACGCAACAACATCTAATAAAACAAGAATAGCGTATCATAACAGTTGGTCATATGATGTAGAATGGGATAAATTTTCGACACAGAAATCAGTAGGAATTGAACTAGTAGGTGGTGAAAACTATTATATAGAGGCTTTGATGAATGAACGTGGTGGTGGTGATAATTTAGCAGTAGGATGGCGAAAACCAAGTAATGGAAATGGCTCTACTCCTTTTCAAGTTATTCCTTGTACCGCTTTTGATGAATACAGTGGAACTCCAGTTGTTAATGTCAAAGGAGTAGCTTTAGATATAAATACTAAAACTTTAGATGTTGGTGATTCGCAACAACTTATTGCTACAGTTAGTCCAATTGATGCCGATGACACTTCTGTCACTTGGAGCTCATCCAACACCTCTATTGCTACCGTAGACACCAATGGATTAGTATCAGCAATTGGAAAAGGCAATACAACAATTACTGTAACAACAACTGATGGGGCATTTACTGCTCAAGCCGTAATAACGGTAAAAATTCCGGTAACAGGCATACTTAACAATCCAGCTACAGCATCAATTCAAGAAGATGAAACTGCAACAATTCAAGCTATTATAACTCCATCTAATGCGAGCGATAAATTAGTAACCTGGACTTCTAGCGATTCAAGCATTGCGACTGTAAATACTAATGGTCTTGTTCGCGGTGTTACTGCAGGTGAGGTTAGTATAACTGCCACAACTACAGATGGTAATTTTAGCGCCACTACTCAAGTAACCATTACTGCGAAACCAATAGCTGTTACTGGAATTAGTGTTGATCCAACTACCACTTCTATTGAGGTTGATAAAACTACAACTATTCAAGCAATTGTGGTTCCCACCAACGCTAGTAACAAATCAGTTACATGGACCTCAAGCGACACAAGTATTGCAAGCGTAAATAATAATGGTCTTGTTCGCGGTCTTACTGCAGGTAATGTTACGATTACAGCTACTGCTAATGACGGTAATTTTAGCGCTACTACTCAAGTAACCATTACCGCAAAGCCAATAGCCGTTACTGGAATAAAAGTTTCTCCAACCACAGCAGCTATTAAAGTAGATGAAACTACTACAATTGAAGCTGTAGTAAGCCCTTCGAATGCAAACGACAAATCAGTTACTTGGGCCTCAAGTGACACAAATATTGCCACGGTAAACACAAATGGATTAATACGTGGTATATCTTCTGGTAATGCTATTATTACAGCAATAACAAATGATGGCGAATTCTCAGCATCTACTAGTGTGGTGGTATCTACTATTCAAATATGCAATGCACAAGGTGCTATTTTAATGGAACGTTTTGATGGAATTGTAGGAGAACCTATTAGTCAACTTTTAAACTCAAGCAATTATCCCAATAATCCATCGCAGACGATGTTGTTGTCAAGTTTCGACATACCAATAAATGCCGCAGAAAACTATGGAGCTCGTATTCATGGATATTTATGTGCTCCTGAATCAGGCACCTATTATTTTTGGATTGCAGGTGATGACCATGTACAATTAAGTTTATCAACCGATACGAACGCTACTAACAAAAATAGAATAGCCTACCACAATGAATACACTGGTTATAAAGAATGGAATGTATTTACTTCGCAAAAATCATTAGGAATACAATTACAAGCGGGTCAATCTTATTTCATAGAAGCACTTATGAAAGAAGGTGATGGTGGCGATCATTTAAGCGTTGGTTGGAGAAAACCTAGTGATGGAAATGGGAGTTCACCTTCACAAGTTATTCCAGGTTCAAATCTATCACCTGCCAGTTTCGTACCAACCGCTGTAACTGGTGTTTCCACAACACCAAAAACAGCTTCAATTGCCGTACACGGTAGTATTAAGCTGGAAGCACTAGTTACGCCTTCAAATGCAACAGATAATTCAGTCGATTGGAGCACCAGTAATTCGGCTATTGCAACGGTTAATTCAAATGGTTATGTACAAGGAATTGCACCTGGTAATGCCACTATAACTGTACAAACAAACGATGGTAATTTCACTGCTATTACGGATATAACAGTCGTTAATAAAACAGACTGTTCTGCTGAAGGTATCATCGTTATGCACCGGTATGATGATATTTATGGGGAAGACTTAAACTTACTAAAAAATTCAAGTAATTACCCTGATAATCCTTCTGCAACAATAGAATTAACTGAATTTGACATCCCAAAAAATAATGTTGATTATTATGGCGCTAGAGTACAAGGATTCTTATGTGCACCTGAATCTGGTATCTATTATTTTTGGGTGGCTGGTGATGACTTTGTGGAATTAAACCTATCATCAAACAGTCAAGAGATAAACAAAACGAGAATTGCCTATCATAATGAATATACAGAATACAAACAATGGAATGTATTCAGCACTCAAAAATCGGTCGGCGTTCAATTATACGCCGGACAAAAATATTATATAGAAGCCTTGGTAAAAGAAGGTGACGGTGGAGATCACTTAACTGTAGGTTGGCGTAAACCAAGTGATGGTAATGGCAGCATACCTGCTGAAGTTATTCCGGGTACATTCCTATCACCTCCAGAGGGTTATACTACATCAGAAAACATTATTAATACTATTATTTCCGGGAAGAGTCCAATAACATTAAAAATTAGTGAAAATCCTGTAACAGAAAATATAGATATTGAAGTAACCAATGTAGAGGAGCGCATTATTGAATATTTTGTGTATTCGCAATCTGGCGTACAAGTAGCATATAAAAAAGGTGGAGCAAAAGAAGATATTGACACCAGCACTTTACCAACAGGAGTTTATACGCTAATTGCACGACTCGATGGCAAAATATTAAGCGAACAAATCATAGTTAAATAATATGTAAAAGATACTTTTATTTATCCTAGACTCGTTTAGTAGACAACAAGTGCTATGTTCTTTATGAGAAAGTTTGTCTATTTAATTTTTTTTCTTTGCAGTATAAACCAATACGCACAACAAATAGTGGTAGTAGATAGTATCAGTAATGAAACCATACCATTTGCTACCATTTCATTTGGTGACGGTATGGGAACTTTTGCCGATGAACAAGGAACCTTTTCTTTTTCTAAAAAAAAATATACAGATATAGATTCTTTATTCATTTCTGCCATAGGTTATGCAGAAAAAGGAATTAAAATAGATAGTTCCATTCAAAGAGTTTTTCTTCGCTCTGAAGTATCTCAATTGAGTGAAGTAATTGTGTCTGCGCCCAAAGAAGGTAAGTATAAAATAAGAAAGCTAAAAGGGAAAACTCATACCGATGTTTTTGCTTGCTGGCTACCAACAGTAGAAAGTGAAGTTGCAGTTTTATTTAAAAAGTATGAAAATAAGACTACTCAAATATCACAATTAAATTTACCAATAAATTCAGAGCGCCAATATAAAACTAAAGGAAAAGGGAAATTCGCTACAATTTTCAGGATTCAATATTATTCAAACAATGCAGGAACACCAGGTGAACCCTTAGGGTATGAAAACGTGATCTTTTCAATAAATGAAGAGGCTGACAAAATATTTGAGCTCGACATTTCAGATAAATCAGTTTTTATTCCTGAAACCGGAATCTTTGTTTCTATTCAAGTATTGGGCTATGCAGACAAATATGGAAATTTACTAGATACCAAGAAATACCGAGAAATAAAAACAGCCCGTGGCATCCAAAAAATATCTACCTCTTTTAGGCCTTTACTCCCATTTGTAAAGGGTGAACCAAATCAAAATACATTTGTGCGTCGCATATTTTACAATAATAAAAAATGGCAAATCTTTGATCGCAATTACAATAAGAATTCCAATCTTATACAGACAGGAAACAAAAATTATGGTATGGGTGCTGAATTTAAAGTTTGGGAGTAATTCCAAATAAAAAACTATAAACTAACATACTTAAAAAACCTTTTTACATAAGGAATTGAGTATACCAATTTATAGCTCTTTACTATTTAAAAATAATTACGTTATGCTGAATTTCTACTAGCATTAATATTACCATAAAGAGATCTTGTAACAATCTTTTCATACAATTCTATAAACTCAGATTTTTGTCCGATTTTCTGCAAAGCATTTTGTTGTATAACTAATAAAGGCAGTACAATGTTCTCCCTAATCTTAATAGATTCTCTAGATACAGCTTCATTCTCCATTAAAATTTTAGAGCCAGATATCATCAATAACATTTTCTTAGAAAGCAAATATTCTTCATGAAGAATATTCCAAAACTCACCATATTCTTCATTATCTTTCATATAAGAAGTTAACTCAAAATAACATTTAGACAGCGACATCATACTATTTAACATCAACGCTCTAAATAAAGGAACTTCTTTATATAACTTTTTTAAGTCACGTAATTTACCTTCTTCTTTCATCGTTTGAATCGCAGTCCCTATTCCAAAATAACCTGGTACATTTTGTTTTAACTGACTCCATGATCCCACAAATGAGATTGCTCTTAAATCGGAAAGTTCTAATTTCTTCTTATTCCCTCGTTTTCCTGGTCTACTTCCAATATTAGCCTTTGTATAATATTTAAGCGTACTCATATCTTCCAAGTACGGCATAAATTTATCATGGTGTTTTAAGGCATCATACTTTTCAAAACTCAACTCAGATAATTCTTCAAGTAGTTTTCTTGACTCTTTGGAAATCACATTTTCTTTTCCAAAAATATTATTAGACAAACCAGCGGTTAACAGCTGCTCACTGTTATGCATAAACTGTTCTTTTGTACCATAAGTACTAGTAATTGTCTGCCCTTGAATTGTTAATTGTATCTCATGGTTTGCAATATCTTTTGTTTGGGCTGCATAAAAACGGTGCGTTTTACCACCACCTCTTGCTGGCGGTCCTCCTCTACCATCAAAAAAGATAGCTTTAACATCATTCTTTTTGCAAATTTTAGAGAGATTTTCTTTAGTCTTAAAAATAGACCAATTAGCTTTTACATAGCCTCCGTCTTTTGTACCATCAGAAAATCCGAGCATAATCGTATGTTTATTACCTCTTCTTTCTAAGTGTGCTCGATATTGTGGAATTTTGAATAAGGCTTCCATAGTAGCCTCAGAAGTTTCCATTCCTTTCATGGTTTCAAAAAGTGGAACTATATCAAAAGTTATTTTGTCATCATCCCATCCGCACCAGCGAAAAAGCCCATACACGAATAGCACAGAGAACATATCTTCACTATTACTAATTATATACCTATCACAGCTTTCTACTCCATTTTTACGTTGAATACCTCTTAGCTGTGAAATATTTCTAATGGTGTCTTTTACAATTGGATCATCATAATCTTTAACTGAAACACTCAACTCTTCTTTCAATAATACATCTCTAAGCTTAGCAGTAGTAAGTTCATCTAAGCTCTTATCAATTATTTTATTCTTTTTTAGAATAGCTTCTACTGTTTTCGTGTGCTGACTATGATCCTGTCTAATATCAAGAATAGCAAAGTGTGTTTTAAAAATTTTGACCTTATCAATTAAATTATCTAAATCTTTTAAATAAAGACTATGATATTTATCTACTAAGAGCTCTCTAATCGCCTCTAACGGCTTTATTATGTTTTCATAACCAACATGCTTTCTGGTATCAAACATTGCGATATACAGACTTTCTCTCAATTCTTTTATATGCGCATCTAACTCTTTAAAAGTTAGCTTTTTTTGTAAAACCTTTAAATCATTATAGTAACACTTCATTAAATTAACACGAAGTTCATCTGCAACTTCTTTAGTAATTTTTGCGGTTACATAAGGGTTACCATCACGGTCTCCACCAGGCCAAAAGCCCAATTGCATTATTTTGTGATTCTCAAATTTATCATCTTTAATATTCTCCTTTATATACGAATACAAACTACCTACAGCATCGTAATATACGTTTCTTAAGGTGTAAATAATATTCTTGGCTTCATCTAAAGGCGTAGGCTTTTTTAAATTGATTAAAGAAGTTAAACCTAATTGTTGTAGCGCTATGTCTATATCATCAATACGGTCTTCAAGAATTAAAGACCTAAGCTCATCAATAATATCTAAAACTGCAGGAGTATAAAACTGTGTTGGATGTGCAGTTAGTACAATACGAGCACTAAAATTGGACAATTTATCTGCTACTTTATCCCAACTTTTATTTTTGTCTACAAGTTGAAAATAATCCTTAATAGAAAGAGAAAGCGAATGTTCATGCATTTTAGGGAAAGCAGCATCTTCAACACTATCAAAAAGTACAACTTGTCTCTCTACATACTGAATAATGCGAAACATAAAATCTATTCGCGCCTTTTCGGTATCTAGACTAGCAAAATTCTCAAAAAATTCTTCTAATATATCTTGAGGGTTTTTACCATTCTTCAACCCTTCTTGACATTGATGTACCAAAAGTGGAATTAGAATACCAACATTTTCGGTATTTTGATAAGGTAAGTTTAAGAACAAGCTATTATAAACATTGAACTTATTATTTACCGATTTTTTAAATTCTTTTAATCTTTCTGTTTGTGACATAAACTTTCTTGGAATATTCTAAAATATATAGTGTTGTGTGTCTCTCTAGTGCTATAATCGCAATGTACAAATATCGACATATTATCAGCATTGTACTTATAGCTTGTTTTGAAATAACAAAATAAACCATGTTACTGATATAAGCAACAATTATTGCAATAACAGTCGAATTATATGTATGTTATCTAAAAAAAGGATTGATACTGTAGAACTCTAAAATCTATGGTATTAAAATTAGCATTTTCACTTTTCATCTGTTTGTAAGCCGCTAAACTACCCACCGCCCTATTCGCTGCCCCTGAAGGCGCTGTTAAAGAAACAGTTTTTATAATTCTTGAATGATTTAATTTGGTTTCATCTGGAATATTAAATTGATGAATTCGAGGCACCTCATTTGAAACAACTTGCAACTTAAGGTTGTTCTCTTTCAAATGTTTTCTGAAAAAATATTCTGGTCCATTTTTACTATTTCCTCCGGTAAAAATCAAGGTATCAATATTCCTGTACTGTTTTAGATAACCTAGAATATTTCGCAGTTGAATATTTTGCATGCCTATATCTGAAGCATCAATCTTACTCCTTTCAGCACTTGCAACAATATCACAAATACCTATTTTACGTTGTTTCAAAAACTTTTTGCGCTGATTCACAGCTTCTTGTGTCGTTTCAAATTTTAAGTTTAACTTAAATATGATATTTAAGATAGGCC
This sequence comes from Aurantibacter sp., assembly GCF_039941195.1. Taxonomy (GTDB): domain Bacteria; phylum Bacteroidota; class Bacteroidia; order Flavobacteriales; family Flavobacteriaceae; genus Aurantibacter_A. The sequence goes on from NZ_JBDVFA010000041.1 coordinate 27,728, forward strand.
AAAGTTGTCCGTCTTTACTTCCGTAACAAAAATTAACATCGCCCTTTTTTAGAATGCCAATTGTAAATCTTGGCGGCGGTAAAGTCCCCACAATCAACTTAGTAGCTTCTTTAAATAAGAATGGTTCGTAAGGATGTTTGTGTTGAAACAAATTAAATATTAATTAATTACGAGTTAACAATTATTTTAAGAATGGAGGCAATTTTCATCAAACTAAGAAATCAAATTTACACAACTATTTAAAGATCAATCAATAACCACGATCACTTAAAGATCCACATAAACTACAACAAAAATACTTAAACAAACTAATTTATAAATGCAGCGTTTTTTCCAATTTTTAAGATAATATTAAACCATAAAATCGAAAATTATTTAAAATGAAGTAATTTATTGATACTAAACAATTTATCGAATTCACTTAAAGATCAAGATATATCATAAGTAAGAATTACCTTTCAAAAATAAAAATACTATTGTTAAATTGAAGTCCAAAATCAAATTTAAACTTATAAATAACTAAATATCAACACCTTAATAGCAATACTTAAAGATCAACATAAAATTAGAATCACCAGAATGTACGTAATAACTACTATAAATTGTTAAAAAATAAAAAAATCGAATACCACTAATACAATTACTTAATTATCAGCTAATTATTAGCCACACTTAAAGATCAGCATAAACCAAACTTTAGAACTATAATTCGATTATTTCGAAAAAATTGAAGAAAAATTCATTTTACGAGCAAGAGATGCCACGCCTATTAATCCACTTTAAAAACCAAGTCAACTTCACCTTCTTCACTTATACTTAGTTCGTAAGTATAAAAGCCAAAGTTCAAACTATCTTCACCAACAAAGTCTATTGGAGAATAATTATAACTGGTACTATCAGATTCTATATAAACTGAATTATACCGATAAGCAGTTTCATATTCCAAATATTCAGAATAACCCCCTGAGGATATATTTTCATACACCTCATCCGATCCCCCTACTGCAACACTGTTAAAATTTATATTTGAATCATTCTTAATTCGAATATTAACTCCACTTAAATCATCATCACGATCCGTACAAGACCCGAAAACCAAAACAATTGCAATTAGAAGCAGCGCTAACTTTTTCATAAGTATCCTATTTTATATGATATACTTAAATTAACGTTTTGGAATAAAAAATATTCTATCGAACAAAAACCAGCTCGTTTTCTTTCTCAGAAAGAGCCTCACGATAGCCATAACCTTCATAATCGAATCCCTTTAAATCATCAATTGTTTTAGCATTTGAATCTAAGATATAACGAGACATATATCCACGCGCTAACTTCACAAAGGTCATTATTGTTTTATATTCTCCATTTTTCAGATCTTTAAAAACAATATCAATTACTGGCACTTTCAACGACTTTTTATCAATAGCTTTAAAATATTCATTACTAGCAAGATTTACAAAAAGCTCATCATCTTGCAACTCATTATTTAAAGTAGTTACAATTTTCGATTTCCAAAATTCGTACAAGTTTTTATTTTTTCCTACTGGAAATTTAGTTCCCATTTCAAGTCGATAGGGCTGCATAAGATCAAGCGGTTTAAGAACACCATATAATCCTGAAATAATACGTAATGTGTTTTGAAGTAATTCAATTTTTGCCTCCGGCAACGAATACACATCCAACCCTCGATAAACATCACCACTAAAGGCATACACTGCAGGTCGTGCATCTTCAGGAGTAAAAGGCAAACTCCATTCTTGATTTCGCTCATAATTTAATTGACCCAAATTATCTGAAATATGCATCAATTTGGAGAGGCTCTTCGCAGATTTTTTCTTCAACAATTTATTTAAACGCTCCGATTCATTTAGAAAAAGTGCTTCGGTAAAACGCTCTGTAGGCAATTGACGTTCAAAATCGAGTGATTTAGCTGGAGATAATACTACTTTCATTACTTTTAATTTTGCATAAAAATAATAAGCTTCCTTTAGAATTTAAGGTATTTCTTAGAAGAGTTATCAATAACTGTATCGAAGTAATTTATGCTACTGACTGTGCTTTGAATATTGCCTCCATTTCTCAATACATTCCGCCATATCTTGTGGAATTTCAGAATCGAACCGCATTTTCTTTTTTGTAACTGGATGCACAAAACCTAACGTTTTAGCATGCAGTGCTTGTCTAGGTAATATTTTAAAAGAATTTTCAACAAACTGCTTGTATTTCGTAAAAGTGGTTCCTTTTAATATTTTTTCACCACCATAGCGTTCATCATTAAATAATGTATGCCCAATATGCTTCATATGAACACGAATTTGATGCGTTCTACCAGTTTCTAGCTTACAGGAAACAAGCGTTAAATAACCCAAACGTTCTAGAACTTTATAATGAGTAACGGCTTCCTTACCATGGTCTCCTTCCGGAAAAACCTGCATTTGCAATCGATTCTTGGGGTGTCTAGCAATATGACCTTCAATAGTACCCTCTTCCTCTTCCATATTACCCCAAACTATAGCAATATACTCGCGTTCAGAGGTTTTGTCAAAAAACTGTTTAGACAAATGCGTCATAGCCGCTTCAGTTTTTGCTACTACCAATAAACCAGAAGTATCTTTATCAATACGATGTACCAACCCTGGCCTTTCATTACTATTCACTGGTAAGTTTTCGATATGGAATATAAGCGCATTTATTAATGTACCCGTGTAATTTCCATGTCCGGGATGTACCACCATTCCGGCTGGTTTATTAACAACTAATAGTGTATCATCTTCATAAACAATATCAATAGGAATATCTTCAGGAACTAATAAGTTTTCGTGAGGTGGGTGCTCAAATAGAACCTTAACCTCATCACCAGCCTTCACCTTATAATTCTGTTTAACAACAGCATCATTAACTCTAATATTACCAGATTTGGCAGCTTGTTGAATTTTATTACGAGTAGCATTTTCAATAAAATTCATTAAAAACTTATCAACTCTAAGCGGCTCTTGACCATTAGAAGCAGTAATATTAAAATGCTCGTAAAGTTCATTTTCCTGTAAGTCAGGATCATTTTCCGGTCCCATAGTTATTCAGAATCCGCCTTAATACGCGCTTGGTCAGGTATTTTACCATTACCACATACTAATTCTATTTTAGAAGTTTTTGGAAGTTTATCACCAGGCTTAATATATTTACTTTTGTATTTTATTTGATAAACCATGTCTTCACCCAATTCATCAATATAAGTAACACGTTGCACATCTAAACCAACTGCCTTTAACATGGAGGCGGCATTTCGCTGCGTAACCTGTATAATATTGGGCACAGTAACCTTTTTATACCCAGATGGGTTAACGGTAAAATAAATTTTCCGATTCTCTTTAACTTGATTACCTGCTTTTGGATCTTGATCAATAATCGAAAACCTTGGATAATCCGGGTTATAATTAGCTGAATCTAATACCTCATACCGAAGACCTGCATCCTCAATAGCCGCTCTCATGTCCATAACAGACATTTTTGCAAAATCTGGCACTTCTACAAATTCACCGTGGTTTGTAGTACTGCCCAACCATCTTAACACAAGAAACACTAACAACACTGTAACTACCAGTGCTAGTACTATTTGAATTAGAAAGGTCTTACTTATTAAAAAGTTGAAAAAGTTTTTCATTGACTAGAATTGACCTGACAAATATAGGAAACCGATTGCTTTTTTCTTTACTTTGAATTAGTCAAAATAAACATGTGTACCATTCAAGCTTTACAAGAATTATGATGTACCTGTTATTTTTAATCCAATTTTCAGTTTAAAGTATATCAGTCACATACCAAATCTGAACAGGATTAGACTTATAATATTAACCATTAAGGAAGAAATTTGCTGAAAAATTCTTTCAAATTTAACGAGCGCATGAAAAAAAATATTGCCATTATAATGGGTGGATATTCTAATGAATGGGAAATATCTATAAAAGGAGGAAACGTAGTTCACGACAATCTCCACAAAGATAAATTCAATAGTTATCGAATTCATATTTTACGTGACAAATGGGTTTATATTGATGAAAAAGAAATAGAACACCCTGTAAACAAACATGATTTTAGTGTAACGTTAAATGACAATAAAATAAATTTTGATTGCGTTTTTAATGCCATACACGGCTCTCCAGGCGAAGATGGACTTATGCCAGCATATTTTGCTTTATTAGGTATTCCACAAACGTCCTGCAACTATTACCAATCCGCTTTAACTTTTAATAAACGTGATTTATTAAGTGTTTTAGCTCCTTATGGCATAAAATCGGCTCCTTCATACTATTTAAACCAAGGTGATAATATTAATGAAGACGCGATTGTTGAAAAAGTTGGCTTACCATGTTTTGTTAAAGCTAATAAGGCTGGGAGTAGTTTCGGAATCTCTAAAGTTTATGAAAAATCCCTATTAAAAAAAGCAATTGAGGAAGCCTATAAACACGATGACGAAATTATAATTGAATCTTTTTTAGATGGTACGGAGGTTTCTGTTGGAGTAATTACTTATAAAGGTGAAATAAAGGTATTACCAATTACTGAAATTGTAAGTGATAATGATTTTTTTGATTATAAGGCCAAATATGAGAATCAATCAACCGAAATAACTCCTGCTCGTTTGTCTGAAGTAAAAACGAAGAACGTTGAAACAGCAGCAAAATTAGCTTACAAAGTACTTAAGATGAGCGGTTTTTCGAGAAGTGAATTTATATTCATCGGCGATGAACCCTATATGCTAGAAATGAATACTACGCCAGGTTTAACCACCGAAAGTTTGTTACCACAACAAGCTAAAATTGCTGGTATATCATTGGAAGAACTGTTTGAAAGTGTCATTCTTGAAGCATTGTAGATAAAAAGCTAACTTTGAGTGTATAAATTATAATTATGAGGCGCGCTATATTTCCCGGTTCTTTCGACCCCCTAACCTTAGGGCATACCGATATTATTAACCGCGGAGTCACTTTATTTGATGAATTAATTATAGCTATCGGTGTAAATTCTGAAAAAAACTATATGTTTTCTTTAGAAGAAAGAAAACAATTTATTGCAGAAACCTTTAAAAATGAGCCTAAAATAAAGGTAATGACTTACGAAGGACTTACCGTTAATTTCAGCAAAGAGGTGAATGCTGACTTTATTCTTAGGGGGCTACGAAATCCTGCAGATTTTGAATTCGAAAAAGCTATAGCACACACTAACAGAAAGTTAGCGAAAATTGAAACCGTATTTTTGCTTACTGCTGCACGTACCTCATATATTAGCTCATCTATAGTTCGTGATGTAATTAAGAATGGTGGTGATTTCTCAGTACTAGTGCCAAAATCTGTAAAAGTTAAATAAGTTCTACTGTTTGTAGGAATTATGGGCGTTTAAGTTAAATATACCCACAAATATTAATGTTAATTTTTTGTAGGAATTATCTTATAATTTATTAATTATAAAATTCTTCCCCTACTATATATGCCTTCACACAACTAGTTTTGGGGTATTCACAACAATAAGTAATCAAAATCAAAAAATCACCATAGTTTAGTAGGAAATTTCCTTACTATGCTCAATAGTACCAAATCTTATGTAAGGGACTATCTAGTAAAACAGTTGCCTAGTGCTACTGCTTTTATAAATACTAATTTTGAGGTGATACAAGCCTCAGATCAATGGATAGATTCCTTCGAATTTTCAGCCCCCGAGGTATTCGGGGCTACTCTATTTGAGCTATTCGGAGATGTCTCAAAACAATGGCATACAGAGCTTACCAACTGTTTTGAAGGTAAACCAGGTGGATTATATATTCATTCTTCCACGTGCGCTAATGGCGACGAAGTACACATACAGTGGAAAAATTTACCTTGGTATGATGAAAATGAGAATATCATTGGAGCCATCATACATAATGAAGATATTACACAAACGGTGGTAAATGAAGAAAAACTAGAGAAGTTAGACGTTTTTCTTCAAGAAAAATCTGAAAAAGCCAAAATCGGTAGTTGGGAATCACCCATTAATGGCAATATATGGTGGGATGATATGACCAGAAAAATCCATGGTGCTCCCAAAGATTACATCCCCACTAAAGACAACATATTCTCTTTTTATAAATGTGGCACAAGTAAACAAAAAATCTTAAATGCTGTGAAAATGGCACATGAGAATGGCCAACCTTGGAGTGAAAGATTACAAATCATAACTCCAAATGGTAAAGAAAAATGGATTATTAGCGCTGGCAAACCAATTTTTAAGAAAGGTAAAATAACAGGGTTAATTGGCACCTTTCAAGATGTAACCAAAAGAGTTCTGCAAGATGCTAAAACAAGAGAAAGCGAAAGACTATTAAAAACTTTAATTAATCATTTACCAATTAACGTATACCTAAAGGATACGGATTCTAAGAAGATTTTAGTTAATAGAAATGAGCTTAACTTCTGTGGGTTACAACATGAAGAAGAAGCAATCGGAAAAGATGATTATCATTTTATGGATGAAGCTTCTGCGGAAGCCTGTATTGAAGAAGATCAATATGTAATAAAAAATGGGAAGTCTATTTTAGGCAAAGAAAATATTATCGTAAATAAACAAGGGAAATCAACGACGTTTTTAACTTCTAAGATACCTATGTTAGATGATTACGGTAATGTTGATGGCTTAGTAGGTTTTAGTCTGGACATTTCAGACTTAAAAGCCAAAGAAGAAGAACTTAGAACATTAATAAATGTTACGGCCTTACAGAATAAAAAATTAGTTGATTTCGCTCATATCATTTCACACAATTTACGGTCGCATGCAGCTAATTTTTCAATGTTATTAGAATTTTTAGTAACAGAAAAAAATGAAAATGAGAAGAAGAAAATTACTGAAATGCTTGTTAGTGCATCAGATGGTTTATTAGAAACACTTAACAATCTCAATGAAGTTGTTGCTATAAGCACAAATATTAGAACTGAGAAAAAACCTATTACGCTTAATAAAGCAGTTAACAAAATCTGTAGCGATTTAAAATATTTAATTGAAGAGAGTAACGCCACTATAATTAATAAAATTGACGAGAAAATAATTGTGAATGTTATTCCTGAATATTTAGATAATATTATTGCCAACTTTATCACCAACGGTATTAAATATAAATCTCCTTTTAGAGATCCAATTATTACACTTAATACAGCTAAAGAAAACAAAACGGTCGTATTAACTATTGAAGATAATGGAATAGGTATTGATTTAAAGAAACACGGAGACAAGCTTTTTGGCATGTATAAAACGTTTCACAATAATGAAGACGCAAAAGGAATTGGCTTATTTTTTACAAAAAAACAGATAGAGGCCATGAATGGCAAGGTAACAGTTAATAGTAAAGTAGCAATTGGCACTACTTTCAAGATATATTTTAATGACTAAAATTAATTCGATTTACATTGTAGATGATGACCCAATAACAGTCTTCGGTATTCGTAAAATTCTAGACAGTATTGTAGAATGCGATAATATTGAAACCTTTAAAAATGGTAAGTTAGCTATAGATTCAATTAAGAATGAAGTAGAAAATTCAGGTAATATTCCTGATATTATTTTCTTAGATATTAACATGCCTATTATGGATGGATGGCAGTTTATGGCTGAGTTTATCACACTACCAATTACAAAAAAGATTAGAATAAACGTGATAACTTCATCAATTGACGCCACTGATTATGAAAATTGGGAATGTTACAGAAACAAAACGCACCATATTGTAGACTACATTCACAAACCTGCAAAGCGATCTGAAATTGAAAAAATCACTATACCCGCATAAAACATCGGATTCAGATTTTGTTTAATTTTATCACCTTAAGCAAAGCCGATGTCAAAATTTACTTCTTTATTAGCACTTAGCCTCTTATTATTTTCTTGTAATGAAAAGAAAGAGCAACACGAATCTAATTTCCCTACACATTTCGAAGAATCAAAAGGAACTGAAACAGCTACCTATCAGGAAACAATAGCATTTTACACAAAACTTGCCAAAGCCTTTCCTGAAATAAATATTCAAACCATTGGAGCGACTGACAGTGGTAAAACTTTACATGTCGTAACCTACAATATTGATGGAGACTTTAATTATCAAAAAGTCGCTGAAGACAAAGTAGTATTACTAATTAATAATGGCATCCATCCAGGTGAGTCCGATGGAATCGACGCTACCATGTTATTATTTCGCGATTTAGCTACAAAAAAACTAGAGGCACCAAAAAACACTGTACTTGCCACCATACCAATTTATAATATAGGCGGTGCACTTAACAGGAACACTAGCACAAGAGCAAATCAAAATGGACCGAAAGAATATGGTTTTAGAGGCAATACTAAAAATTATGATCTTAATAGAGATTTTATAAAGGCCGATACCAAAAATGCTCGTTCGTTTGCAAAAATATTTCACTTGGTAAATCCCGATTTATTTATCGATAACCATGTAAGTAATGGTG
>NZ_JBDVFA010000042.1:0-9509 GCF_039941195.1 Aurantibacter sp.
TGCGTATAGCGACTTGATATGTAGCGTTGCTAAGCCGTAGCGGCGTATTTGGCAAATAAGCACTTATTTTAGATTAGGCTAGCAAGCCGCCATAGCGCTGCGATGATGTAGCATTTCCAAAAGACCGAGAATCGAGGTACGTGATGAAGGGATTTTGGTCGACGCAGGTGAATGCTACATCATCGTCTCGTGTATGAGCAGTAGCGGATTTTGAAGCACTGCTTTTTGGATTATAATATACTTCTTTAAAATGAAAAAACGGTTCAAGTTTTGCACATAAACCGCTATTGCTTATACACATTGTTACCTGCTGGCTTTTCTGCTTAATTTAATTTTCCTCCTTGAAATAGAATACTTGATTTGATAGATTTCTCTTTCATATGTAAGAATTTTTTTCTTATCTCATCTTTCTTAAAATTGTCAAAATCTTGTTGAGTATTAAATTCCACCAAATGAATTTCATAAGGGACATCAATATTATTTTCGATTACAGATTTCTTTCCTGGTCTAATTCGTAGTGTAAGTCGTCCATTATATTTTAAGATTGTAGGTATTGCTATCTCCTCAAATTGATGAAAAACATCTTCTTGTCCTTCAATTATATAAATTAGTTGTGTTATATAAATCATTTCTTGTTTTTTATGCATTATTTTCAGCAGACTTTTTCTTTCCTTCTCTCAAAAAGAAGAATATAGTAACTATTAAAAGAATTATACCTAAACCAATAAGGAGAACTTGTACATCTTCAATCAAGCTCACAATTGTTCCAATAAAAGTTGCCCCGCCAATCCAAATTGCCAATGAGGTTAGCCAACAGCAACTTGTACCAATAAAAAAAGCAACTATGCTACCTAATAATGTTTTTTTATAATTCTTCATCTCAAACATTATTTTTTTGCACTTAATGAGATACTGACAACACTGGAAACAATATCTTTTGCTTCTTCGCTGTCTAGTTTAAAGTTCATTTCATTTGCAAGTTTCATAACTTGTGGATCGGCAAGCATTAACTCAATTGGAAATTCAGCTTTAGATTCTATTTTTATATCTTTAAAACCTGCATCATTTAAATATTGCAAATAGTCTTCTACTTTTTCAGCACCTGAAACACAAGCAATATGACCTGACAATGAATTTTTAATAAAGGCGGGCAATTCCTTTTTTAAAACAATGTCGCTTATAGTCAAACTACCCTCATTTTTAAGCACTCGATATGCTTCTTTAAAAACATCTCCTTTATTTAAAGAAAGATTGATTACACAATTTGAAACAACGTGTTCTGCTATATTATTATCGAGTGGAAGTTTTTCAATGTCTCCTTTAATAAAGTCAACGTTAGAATAGTTGCCTTTTTCTACATTCTCTTTGGCTAGTTCTAGCATTTCATCAGAAAGGTCCACTCCTATTACTTTTCCATTACTCCCAACTATTGGTGAGACAATAAAGGCATCAAACCCTGCTCCCGAACCTAAATCTATTACAGTTTCTCCTTTATGTATATCGGCTAATGCTGAAGGGTTTCCACAACCAACGCCTAAATTTGAACCTTTCGGAACAGCGTTTAGTATCTCTTCAGAATAACCAATAGTTTTACCTACCTCATAAGCATTTTCATTTGGGTCGCAACAAGCAAAAAGTTTTGAGGTTAATCCTTTTTTTGTCGATTTAGCTAATTTTCCATAGCTTTCAACTACAGATTCTTTTACTGATTTTTCCATTTTATTATTTTTTAATTATTAATAAAACAAAGGTCATTAAGATATTTTGATAGCCAATTGATCTAGGTCAAGTTCGAGATATTTTATTTCGAATTCGGCTTAAAGTCTCAGGTGCTACTTGTAAGTAACTAGCCAAATAGTTTAAAGGAACTCGTTGTAAAAGCTCTTTATCATTTTTTAATATTTGCAGGTATCTATCAGTAGCAGAAAGGTCTTTTAGAAATCTATTATGTGATTCAGAAATTATAAACTCGTTTTCTGCTGCTAACCTACCTATTTGCTGCCAAAAAAGATCTTTTTTAAATAATTTTTGAAGAGAATCATAGGAAAGGATAATCAGTTTCGAATCTTCAATTGCTTGAATTGACATATCACTTTCTTGCTGTGTTATTAAACTTTTGTATGACGTCGTAAATGTATTCTCCCTACAAAAACAATTGGTAACTTCTTTTCCATCATTGAGGTAAAATAGTCTTAATATACCTTTTTCAATAAATGCAATATTTCTGGCTGTTTTACCTTGTCGTAAGAAATAATCTCCAGATTTTATGGTCTTTGTAGAAAGAAAGGGAAGTACATTTTCATAAGCACTCGGTGTATAGTGAGGAAATTGCTGTAGGTATTTATTGAATGTATTCATTTTTTGCTTGCAGGTAACGGACTTGTGTATGGAACGTAGCGTGCAAAAAGACACTAACTTTTCGGATTAACACAGAGCCGAATTTTTATATTTTGTTTTTAATTTTTCACTTTTTAAAAGCAAAATTAAAAATTTGGCGGACTTTCTAAATATACACAAACCTTTGGTGAAGCCTTTACTAGCTATGTTTTATACACATTGTTACCTGGCTGGCGTTTTTCCACAAACTTGCTAGCGTTGGCAAAGACATACTCTTTTACAGTTTTGATGTAGCGTGGATGGCGCGACTGGAAATGTGTATGGCTTTCAGCGTTGGCAATTCCGCTATGCCATTAAATTGTAACTTTCACTTGGCGGAAATAACAATTCAATTCCTTTCGGCTTAATTTTAAATAACGGACCTTTTTCAACTACTTTTCCTTTTGAGTTTCTTTTAATTAAATGGTCAAGCGTAATTATTCCCTGTTCAATTAGTAAGTCAAATTGAGAAGTAATTGGCTTTTTAGTGTGTTCCACCAATTTATATTGAAAATGCTCTCGGTCATTTATTCTTGTACTTTCAGCTTCTACCCAAAACGTTTCTTTATGTTTAGATTTTAGTCGGTTGTGAAGTTTGTCTAATGTCCAAACCACAAAATCGCCAACTTCTGGTTTGTCAGAGTTTTCAATTAATTGCTTTATATCGCTATCGATTCTTAAATTCAAGCCTTGTGAATTTCTTGTAATGGCTGAAACTGTGCAATAAAGCTTAAAATCTTCATCACGTTCGTAGCCAAAGTTATCGAGAATTTCCGCTGAACTTTTAAACTTGCTCAATTTCCAATCTGGAACTTGTGCAAACAAATTTTTTCGGTTCGTTCTACTATTTCTGAACGATTTAAGCTCAATTCCTTTATAATCTGGTTGTTTGGAAGAATTAATATCTATTCCGAGTGCAGTTTCAAGTGTTCGACCTACAGAAGTGTCAGCATCAACCATTGAAGGAATTGGACCAGCATCTGCAATTTTTCTCAACATTGCTAAAAGCTCAAAAGCAACTTCATTTTCTGTCGTACTGATTGCATTAATTAGTTCCTGAAATGGATTTAGAATAGAAGAATAAATTAATTCTTTGATATCTAATTTTGTCAAGTTAAAAACTTGAAAACTATCGTTGTAAAAAGTGATTCCAATAATATCATTTGGGTCAGCAACTTTTGTTAAACCATAAAACCAAATTCTTGGGTCTCCTTTTTTAGTTGAAGGACGATATAGAGATGCTTTTGATTTTATAATCTTAAAACCAGTATGAATAATTGCTGGAATCATTACTTTGCTTTCTGTACCTTGATTCTGCAACTCATAATCGTGAATATTCTCACTTTTCAAATAACTACGAACAGAACCAGTCGCATCCATAATGGATTTTTTTAATCCGGTTTCGGTTGGCTCAATTAAAGTAAGAGAAACTTGGTTTTTGGTCAGTAATTTTATTTTTTCTTGTTCTGCGTTAGTAAGTTTTCTCACTTGATATGTTTTAAAATTTCACTTGCTACTGCTCGTGCTAATAAAGGTGGTACAGCATTTCCCACTAAAGTGTATTGCGGTACTTCTGTTTTTCTATTATTTCCTCCTGTTGAGCGTTTTCCTTGAAATACAAAAGAGTCGTCAAAAGATTGTAATCGTGCCATTTCTCTAACTGTTAAAGACCTTGGCGAATTATAATGAATATAATCATCTGCAATAGTCATTATTGTAGAGCTTTGTTCGTCTGGTTTTAAAACATTGTAGTTTCTTTTGTTCGTAGAAAGATTTAATTTCTCAAGTTCTGGTTGGGCTTTTTTATAATTACCATTTTTTAAAATCACACCAAGCCTTTCAATAACGGTTTCGTTCTGATTACTTGTTTTGTGATTGTTAAGTATGTCGAAGTATTTTTCTCCGTTTTCTAAACCTTCTGTGTTCTTTACGTAAAAAGGTTTTGTTTGAGGTTTAAAACGGTCAATTAATCTACCTTTTTTTGACCATTCTGCAAAGGACTTTCCTCCTTTTGAAATTGGCTTTCCATCAATTCTACGTTTCTTTAAAAGTTTAGCCATTTTTTTGGCTGTTCCATTGTATTGAGCTGAAATGTCAACCAATTCGTAACGGTGAGCTTCTTGATTATTACCTATGAAATCCAAGTCATACAAAGCCTCAAAAATGGTGACTTTTTCTTCTTCTGAAACTGTTGCTGGAATTTCAGAAATATACTTTTGGTCTTTGCGACAACCAATAAAAAGTACTCTTTCTCTATTTTGCGGAACACCATAATTTGATGCGTTAGCAACAAATGGCTGTTCTATTTTATAAAGCCTAATGCTTTCAAGAATCGTTTCTAACTCTTTATTTTGTTTTGTATTACAATGCGATTTTAATATTTCAATGGATTCATCAAAAGACGTTGTGTAGATTTTTAAAGATGTAATAATGTCTTCGCAATCTTTTTTATAAGTACTTGGTACTTTTAGAATTTTGAAAGCGTCTTCAATTTTGGAAATCACATTTTCAGAACTGATTTCTGTAAGAAAATCTGTGAAAGCATTTGCGAAATTGTCGCTGTCAATATTGCAAAAATCTTTTTCCTTTATAATATCACGTCTTAGCTTTTCCCATTCTTTTGTTCTAGCCAAAAGGTTAAAACCGTGACGAATTGTATTTATATTTTCGTCAGTTTTACTTGTTCTGTAATCAGCAATTTTTGGCGTTAATTTTCTAAATCTATTTTCTACAAAAGCGATGAAATCGGCTTTCCCAGTTTCTTTATCTTTTTCAAGTAGTTTTTCTAATTCTACTCTCTTTATAATACTGTCAAAAAGAAAGGAATTAGATTCTTTTCGTATTTTTTTAATGAATGAGATTAGTAATGGAATTTCTTTTATGTCCACAATAGAGTTAATCTCTTTGATGATTAATTCTTTTATTTTGCCTTTTTCTTTTGTCAAAATTCCCTTGACATTTTCCATAACGAAGTATTTTGGTTGTAAAACCTTTATTACTTCTAGATAATGAGAGAATAAATCATCTTTTTTGTCAAACTTTTTTCTTTTCCCTGCAAGACTGAAACTTTGACAAGGTGGTCCACCACATACAACATCAATTTGACGACCGTCAATTTTTTCTAATAAATTATCTAAAAAGTCCGGTTCTGTAATATCTTGTTTAAGAAATTCTGCGTCTAAGCCTAATTGATGATTGTAGCGAACAACGTGAGTTAATTCGCAATTTTCATTAATATCGTTGGCAACTACGAAATCAAAGAATTTGTTGTTGTGCTCAGCTTGTAAAAATCCCTCACTAAAACCACCTGCTCCTGCAAATAAGTCTACAAAAGTGAAGGGTTTTCCATATAGAGCGACCTGTTCTTTTACAATATTTACATTGCTATTCTCTTTATAGTTTTCGATGTGTTCATTCAATACGCTTTTGACTTCATCCTGAACAAAGGTTTTTTTGTTAGAATGGTGTAGAAGTTCATCCGCTCGTTCCCTTAGAAAATCCAAATAATGGTTGATTTCGTGAGATTCCACACTTAATCCAATAGCTTTCTGTTTGGATTTGTTGAAGTTTTTCGGTTCTATTTTCTGTCCCGTAGAAATCTTTACTTGACTTCCGTTACAGTTTATTCGTAGATGAATTGGTGCAAACCCTTTTTTGTCTGGTTTGTCTAAATAAAAATTAATTGTTGCCATAATTATTCACGGACGTTTTTACGTACACGGACAAATTTACGGACATTTTTTTAAATTCCTATTTAATTCTGATTTTTGTTCGGATTAAACCTTGGAAAAAGGCAAGCTCTTTTTATTTTTTGAGGCACGAGAAAAATAAAATGTGCTTGACTGTGCGGTTGGATTCGCTTGCAGGTAACGGTTCGGCTATGGCAAGTAGGGCAGGCAAGGAAACTTTTCGTTTCCGTCTGGTCTGCGAGCCAGAGCTTTTTGTTTTGTAATTATTTTTTCTTTTTTAATTGCCAAATCCAAAAGATTTGGCGGACTTAGCAAACACGCCCAAGCCTTTAAATATAGCACTTTATGCCCTATTTGCTATAGCCATTGTTAGCTGCAGTTTTTAGTTTACATAGATTGATAAATTTACATCTAATTCAATGTTTTGTGAATTGTTTATTTTATCAATCAGTCTTGTCGCATTCGGATTGTTGGATTCGATGACAAAAAATGTTTCCAAAACAAGCTTTGACTTATCGTATTTATATTCATTAAAAAATATGGCATAATCGAATCCGTGATATTTGATTATTACTGCTTGTCCTTTTTCCACTATGATTTTGTCTTCTATTCCTTTTGCTTTAATTAATGAAATCAAGTCTTCAACAAAAACATTAAATGTGTAAGGGTTAATTTTAGTATTGTGAAAGCTTTTTGAAGTAGCAATACTTTGTGAAGAAAGTATTTCAGCGTAATGTCGGTTGATTATGTGAGTAAATGAGTAATGGTTAATTTCAAATCCTACTCCATTTAGCGTGAAAAATCTATTTTCATTTCTTGAATCTATTGAATCTATAATTTTAATTGATTCGTGATAAACATAATATGATTTTAACAAACCTTTAAACACATCCTTTTTGTAATCTTCGGATAAAGAATCATTCAGAAAGTTCTCTATATTTTTCTTTTTTAAAGTATCTCTAGTTTCTTTTGCTATGGTTTTTAATTTCTCATCAGAATGTCTTTCATTGAGACATACAGTAGCCCAATCTTTTGCACTTTTTTCTAGTAATAATTTATCTTTTTGAACTTCTGCGTTATTAACTGGAATTATTAATTGATTATTGATTTTAAATTTTTCTAATTCTTTATGGGTTTCAGGATTGTATTCCTTTTGGTTTATTTCTTTCAGTTTTTTTAAGTCAAGGTATTCACTTGCTCTCTTATTTGGATTGCTTTTATAGAAAGTTGAATTGAATTCCAAATCAAGGCAATAAATTAAATATAGATGGCGAAACTTAGAATAGTCAAACCTGCTATCAGATAGGGCTATTTCCCTATTCTGGATTTGATAAAAAAGAAATAAATTTTCTAATTCCTCCAAAGTCAAAGCTTGATTGTCCTTGAATTTTTCTTCAATTCCGCTAATCTTTTCTATTGCCTGAAGTGTTTCTTTTTTTAGGTAGTCATCCATCTTTTCAAATTGCAGCTAACGTGTTTGTGTATGATTTCGTTGCGTGTTTCAGCAACTAATTTAGCAAATACAAACCGAATAGAAAATCCGCGAGGATTTTCGTAAATAGGCGAGTACTAGCAATGAATTATACACGTTGTTAGCAAATGTTATTTTAATTTCGATGCTATTGATGCTAAATTACTCTCAATATTTTTTTCAGTTTCTTCTATTTCTTTCTTTAAATAGTCTTTTTCCAAAATAAGGATTATTGCATCTTTAAGAACAGGAAAGTATTCTAAACATTCTTGTTCTTTTAATTGATGAATTCCTTTACTAACTATTCCATATAATTTTTTGTACTTAACAACGAGTTCAGGTAAATAGTTTTTAAGAAGTGAAACTTTTTCAGACATTCCTTTGGATTGAATGTACTTTTCTTCGTCCCAATCTTTTTCTTTTTTCGCTTTTTGATGATATTTTTCTATTAGATTTTCGAAGATTCTACGCAGATAGACAAATGAACCAACTCCAACTCCGTGAGTTACTAATCCAATTGCTTTATTAAATTCACTCAAATCATTTTTAGAAATGACCTTTGAGTATTTTTTATATTTTCCAATTTCTAAATCAGCAAGTGTTGGATATTGACCGATTTTTTGAAATTCGTAAATAGTTTCATCGTCATCGTAGTCATCATCATCGTCGTGCTCAATATCAATTGCCTTAAATAAAAAAAAGTATATAATCTTAAAATCATTTCTAACACAGGTCAAAGTACATTTTTGTATTCCAGTATAAGAACGTATTGAACTCCTTCCAGAAATTCGATTTTCAAATCGGACTTTATAACTTGTGTTTTCGTTCAATTCAGGATTATATCCATTTACCAAACCATTAAAATCTAAAAAGTCTATAAGTCCGTTTAACTTTTCATCTTCAGTTTCGTGAATAGTTATTTTCTTGTATAATGGGACTTCAAAAAATATTCTTTCCATTGTTCGGTTTTAATATTTGCTAACGGTTGGGCTAAGCGTAGTGCGGAGGCAAGGAAACTTTTCGTTTCCGTCTGCCGACGTAGCTAAAGCTTATTGTTTTGCTTTTTCTTTTTTTGTTCCAAAGCTAAATCCATAAGATTTAGCGACTTAGTAAATATACACAGACCTTTGGATTAAGCCCTAAAGCCCGCATTACGTTTAGGCTGTGTTGTACATAGTGTTTTTTACGACTCCCATTGGTTTATTGAAGTCAGAATTCCCCACATTCCATTAACTTTCTCGAAAATCACAATTCTTCCATTTCCGCATAACCCTCCGCAATGAATTCCGAAATATACTGAAGCCAAATTCTCATTATATTTAGCTTTAGAGAATTCAATGACCTTGCGAGTTCCGTATTTTTTTATAATCCGTTTCCATGGATTTTTTCTTTTGAATTTTCTACCAAAAAACGAATAGTATTTTTTCGAAGTTATTGACTGAATATTTAGCTTTTCCGTCGACAATAAATTTGCATTAACTTTCGGGCTTAAACCAAAATTAGATGTCAATCCCTTCACAGATTTTCTAAATTTAGATTCCTGTATAAGTCTCTTTATAAAGGTTGTATCGTTTCCCGTGTTTATTGAAATGAAATTTATGTCTGAATTCGAAATAGAATCAGATTTTGAATCAAAAACATCATATAAATTATCAAATCTGTTTTCGAATTGCTCAATTAATAAAACTGAGTCAATGCTGCTTTTAATTCCAAGCTCTAATTGCTCCGTTATTATCAAAGAATACAATTCATAATCTGCTTTTTCGACCTGCGAAAAGGTTGATTGAGCAGTTAGAATTATTATGAAAAGTATTTTTTTCAACATTATGTACAACGTTCACGGCTATTTGCAGTTGTGGCCCTAGCCACCATTGCATATAGCCCATGTTGTATGGTGTTTTTTTAACTCCTTAAAGTTAAAAAATAAATGAACAGGTTTTTGACCCAAGCATTAGCTAGTATTACCTTTATTT
>NZ_JBDVFA010000043.1:0-19356 GCF_039941195.1 Aurantibacter sp.
AGGGGCCAATAGGTAAACTAATGGAAACTGAAATGATTGAAAAATCTGGTCTTCGAGCATTAGGGCATTTTCAAAGGGGTGAAAGGCATTTAACTTCCAATAGACCAATTCGACATCCCGATGATCTAAAAGGATTAATCATACGTGTGCCAAATGTCCCTTCCTTTGTTGATACGTGGAAAGCACTAGGTGCAAAACCAACTCCAATGGCATTTTCAGAAGTTTTTACTTCCTTGCAGCAAGGTACAATTGAAGCGCAAGAAAATCCTTTTGCAATGATAAATAATGCTGGATTTGCAGAGGTTCAAAAATACTTAAATCTTACAGGTCATGTGCTTAGTTGGGTTTATCCAGTAGTTGGAGAAAAGCAATTTCAAAAATTACCACCAGATCTTCAAGAGATTTTTTTGCAAGCTGGAAAAGATATGCAGGCTTATGAACATAAACTTTTTCTAGAAAATGAGAAAAGCGTTCAGGAAGAATTAAAGGCAAAAGGTATGGAGTTTATTAAAGTAGATAAAGATGCTTTTCAAAAGAAGAGTGAAAAAGCTATTTATGACAGTCTATCTCCAGAAATGCAAGAAATTTACCATCAATTAAAAGCTGAAAAAGATGCTGCATAAAAACATTGGCCGTGTTTTGAAATACGGTGTTTTGATTAGCACCTGGGGGCTTATTTCAACTGTGGTGATACAGATTATTTGTCGATTTACACCTATTGCAACACCTTCTTGGACTGAAGAAGCATCGCGTATCTTTTTCATTTATGCTATGGCTTTTGCGGCTGGTTTGGCTATGAAAAGCAATTACTATGTTCATCTAGATATGTTTTATAGTCGTTTTTCAAAAAAGTTTCAGCACCTTTTATTGATGGCAATTCCCATCATTTCCTTAGTCTTGTTTTTAATAATGGCAATATATTCAATGCGATTTGTGATGCTAGGTTTTGCGGAAAAATCACCTAGTATGGGATTTAATATGGGCGTGGCATTTTTTAGTATGTTCATAATGTCAGTATCCATTTGTTATTATTTAGTGATTAAGATTATCAAGAATTTTAGAAAATAAAAAGCATGATTTGGGTCTTAGTACTTGTTTTTGTAGTCTGTTTAGTGCTTCGTTTCCCCATTGCTTTTTCATTGGGTTTAGCTTGTTTAAGCTATTTGCTGGTTAAAGGTATTCCCTTAATTATTGTGCCCATGAAAATGTATTCGGGTATAGATGTTTTCGTTTTGCTAAGTGTTCCCGGATTTATAATGGCTGGTAATTTAATGAATTATGGAGGGTTAACTGAAAGGATAATTTCGTTTTGTAACCATTTGTTAGGTCATATTAGAGGTGGGCTTTCATTGGTTAATATTGGAGCTTCAATGCTCTTTGCGGGTATTTCAGGAACAGCTATTTCTGATACAGCAAGTATGGGTTCTATTATGATACCTGCTATGAAGAAAGAAGGTTATGATACTGGTTTTTCTTGTGCGGTGACAGCTGCTTCCTCTACTGTTGGTCCTATGATACCTCCAAGTGTGCCAATGATTATTGCAGCTACTCTTAGCGGTTTGTCCGTTGGGAAATTATTTTTGGCTGGAGCATTGCCTGGCTTACTTCTTGGAGTTGGTTTGCTTTTTACAGCGTACTTTATTTCTAAGAAGAAAAATTACCCTAAACACGAACGTAGTAGTTTAGGTCAAGTAGTTCGTGGATTTATTGATACTTTTTGGTCATTACTAATGACTTTCATTATACTTTATGGAATTATTGGAGGAATTTTCACCCCTACAGAGGCTTCAATTATCGCAGTATTATATGCGTTGATTATTGGACTTTTTGTTTATAAAAAATTGAATTTCAAGAATATTCAAGTGGTAATTCTGGATAGCATGAAAACATCAGCGTCGTTAATGGTGTTGGTCGGTTTTGCTAATTTGTTTGGTTATATTTTAATTACGGAGCAAATACCGCAAACGATATCGAGTGAGATTTTAGGTTTTACAACTAATAAGTATGTTGTGCTTTTGCTTATTAATCTTTTATTGATTGTAGTTGGTACCTTTATGGAAACCATTGCAGCTTTATTAATACTCTTTCCTATTTTGTTGAAAGTAGCTCTTGCTGTAGATGTTGATCCGATTCACTTTGCAGTAATTGCTGTGTTAAATCTTATTATTGGTTTAACAACACCGCCAGTTGGTGTTTGCCTTTTTGTAGCCTCAAGTATTGGGAAAATTTCCATAGGAGAGGTCGCTAAATCAGGTTTCCCATTTCTCATAGTCAGTTTTGTCGTGCTGATTTTAGTCACACTGATTCCAGAAATTTCATTATGGTTGCCGAATTTATTTACTGAATAATGGTTTTGTTTTTAAGTATCCCTAAATACGGTAGTACGAAAAATAAGGTGTCAAAATTGCAAATGGATTTTCACTTACATTCGTAAAATTTAAATTTCATCATAACTCAATACATTCTCCCATTTTCCGCTAGAAATAGATTTTTCCAAAGCTTCTAATATGGCTACGCCATGTATAATATCCTCATGTTTACGGGGTTCTTTTCCAGTCTTAAACATCTCAACCATATCTACATAGTTTTTGCCTGGCTTAGCTTCTTCTGCCTTTGATTTCAATTCAACAACACCTTCTTCTGTTTCAACAAAAGTTTGCCAACCATACTTTTTGGTTGTAAAAACTAAACTGGCTAACATACCACTTTTAAATATTAGGTTGGCGCCACTATTTTCTCCATTTTCATTAATGCGAACTTTTACTACTGGTTCATCAAATAGATAAAGTAAGGGTTGTATTGTATGTGCTCCGTAAAAGAAAACACCTCCATATTCAGAATCCAGATTAACCCTACCAGAGCGTACTACTTGATTAATAGTGCCAAGACTTTCTAATTGTTTTTTAATATCATAGGTCGCGTAGCTATTTGCGATGGAGCTGAATGATGTAACAGGGGTGCCATGTTTTTTAGCTAGTTCCAAAAAGGCTTTACCTTCTTTTGCACGATAGCAAAAAGGCTTATCAATGAACGTAGGTATGCCCGCTTTTATAAATGGAATTGCAGGCTCTAGATGAAATTTACCATGTCGATGGTCAACAATTAACCCATCTATTTTACCAAGCATATCATTGGAGTCCTTAACCATTTTAGGAATTTTTCCTTTTTCCATGGCTATTTTGGCGAACTCTTCGGTTTCTCCCCAAACGTATTTAACTTCCATTCCAGGGAAAGCTTTTTCGATATTAAAAAGCTTACCAAAACCTGCGGTATGCGAATTTTCGGCCCCAATAATTCCTATTTTAAATGGTTTGGCCATTGTAGTTTTCTTAGTCGTAAACTGTGAAAAAAGTGAAACTGGACTATATAAAGCAATTGCTGATAGTGCTGAACCTTTACTTAATTTATTTATGAATGATCTTCTGTTCTGCATAATATTATTTTATAATTTCATTTCCCAACCATTCTCATATTGACGGCTCCATAATTTTTGTGCATCAGCGTTATTTTTGATATGACCATTTGTATTGTCAATATCGAGTGATTGTCCAACACGTTGCGAAATATTGCCGAGCTGCACTAACAAAGTACTTTTGTGACCCGAATCAACGTCTGCATTCAAATTTCCGCCGTTACGAATACCTTCAAACATATTCTGTATGTGTAAGGCATCTAATTTTTCAGCTGGATTGCTTTTGTTACGTGGGTCTATAATTTCAGTTGGCTTAACTTCTTTTACTACATTTCCTTTAAGGTCGAAAAGAGTATAACTATTTCCTCCAGGAATCAATATACTACCGTTTTCCCCATAAAATACAACGCCAACAGAACTGCCTTCAATTGGTTTGCCATTGCAACTTCTGCCTTCCCAAGACATAGTAGTGCCATTGTCAAAGTCAAGATTAATCACTTGTGTGTCTGGCGTTTCCCAGTCGTCATTGTAACGATAACGACCTCCATTTGAACTTACCTTTGTAGGATAGTCAGCATCCATACCCCATCGTAATAAATCTACCATGTGTGTGCCATTATTTAAAGCTTCACCTGTGCCCCAATGCCAATGCCAATGCCAATTGTAATGTACAAGATTATCCTTGAAGTTTTTACGAGGAGCTGGGCCTTGCCAAAGTTCCCAATTAAGCCAATCTGGTACCGCTGTTTCTTTGCCAATACCAATGGAAGCCCTATTGTTAGTGTACCAACCTTTACCGAAATATACATTGCCTATTTCACCATTTTTAACCGCGTTTATGCCTGCAATTACATTTGGCCAAGATCTTCGTTGGTTGCCCATCTGCACTATTTTATTATATTTAATAGCAGCCTCGACAAGAATTTCTCCTTCTTTCGGGTTGTGACTACATGGCTTTTCAACGTATACATGCTTGTCTGATTGCATTGCTAAAAGTGATGCAGGTGCATGCCAATGGTCGGGTGCGGCAATTACCAATACATCTACATCTTTACTTTCTAATGATTTTCGAAAATCAGTAAAGGTTTTTACTTTAACGTTTTGACGCTCTTTAAGACCTGTAAGGCATTTTGTTATCGCTCTACTGTCTACATCCGAAACGTGAATAACATCACAGTTGTTCTGGCTAGCAAAATTTTGAGCTAAGGCATTTCCACGACTATTTACACCCATTATAGAAGCATTGATGCGTTCGTTTGCACCGATAATCTGGCTATAACTCTTAGCGCTAAACTGGGGTAGGATACTCCCTGCTAAAAAAGCCATTGAGCTCTTTTTTATAAATTTTCTTCGTGAATCTTTATGACTAGTAACTGGTGTTTTTTGTTTTTTATGCATGATATCGGTTTGAATGGGTCCTTGTAATAGCTTACAAGATAGTAAAAGGTATTAGTATTTTGATGGGTAAAAACCAGAATTAGCAAAGTATAATAATTAATGTTTAACTCGTGATATTTTAGTACGTAGCACATTATTTTAATAGTAAGAAAAAACTTTAAAATCTACTTTTTTCTTATTTGAAGTTCAATGGATTAAGAAAAGATTTGATAAAATACAATATCGGCTTAACCGAAGTTTAAGTTTTTGTTAGCCCGGTATTTTTTTTGTTTATTCGTAATGTGACCTGCGCTAATTTTAACATAGCTATTACGACTAAAAACTGAAAAATGAATAACCAAAGAGGATTATTGTTAATTGTTTTATTATCAATTTGCAGTTCTATTTGCGCCCAGTCGAATAAAAAACCGAATATCATTTACATATTCACAGACCAACAACATGCATCAATGATGAGTTGTGCTGGAAATAAATGGTTGAAGACGCCTGCTATGGATTACATCGCTGAAAACGGAGTGCGTTTTACACGTGCCTATGTTACTAATCCGGTTTGTACACCTTCTCGTATGAGTTTGATGACAGGTAGATTTCCTGGAGCGTTCAAAGATGATAAAGGAAATAAAGTGTACGAAAATTGGGGTGCGATTCGAGTTTCACAAATATCGGATGAAGTAAAGAACTCAACAATTTCATCTTATTTAAAGAAAGCGGGTTATGATTTAATTTTTGGTGGCAAACAACACTTACCAAAACCACTTCTGCCTGAAGAACTAGGTTTTACTATTATTAGTGATGACGAAAGATCGGCCCTTGCGAAAGATGCTGCAGATTTCATAAGTAGTAAACCAAAGAATCCATACTTTATGGTAGTTTCAATGATAAATCCTCATGATATTTGCTATATGGCTATTCGAGATTTTGCCGAAACAGATCATGAAAAAAGACTTATTTCAAATGGAGTAGAAGAAGTGTCCACTCTAGATAAGGCTCTTTTAAAACCAATGGGAATTTCAGATGATGAATTTTATAAATCATATGCGCCACCCTTACCACCAAATTATGAGCCTCAAGAAGGAGAACCAAAAGCGATACAGGCTCTATTGAATCAGCGTAATTTTAGAAAAAAAGCAAGGGAAGAATATACTGATAAAAATTGGCGTTTACACCGATGGGCTTATTGTCGTTTAACCGAGACTGTAGATAAACAAATTCAAACAGTACTCGATGCTGTTCGAGATTCAGGAGAAGAAGAAAATACGTTAATTATATTCTCATCTGACCATGGTGATATGGATAGTGCTCATCGTATGGAACATAAGTCTACGCCATACGAAGAATCAACAAATGTTCCATTTTTAATGATGTGGAAAGGTCAAATTCCGGCAGGAGTAGTGGATTCTACTCATTTAATATCGAACGGACTTGATTTACTCCCTACGTTAACTGATTATGCTGGATTAAAAGGGACTTCAGATCCAAGAGGTTTGAGTATTAAATCTTTATTTGAGAATGATACTTCTTGGCGTGAAACACTAGGTGTTGAAACAGAAGTGGGTAGAATGGTAGTGCATGAAGATGGATATAAATTTATACGTTATTTCGGCGATGGGAATGAAGAACAGTTACTAGATTTAAATTTAGATCCGTACGAAACAAAGCATTTTACTTCAAGAGCAGACCATCAGGAAATTTTATCAAATCTTCGAGTAGATTTTGAAACGGTTTGGTTCGATTGAAAACCATATTTAAAGTTCTGATGCTCTTTTGTATATTATTTTAAGGTTCTTGTTTTCGTTTTGAAGCTGTTTTATAAGCGTGTCATTGGCATTTGACTGCCAAAGATATATAGTTTTAAGCCGTGCAAATTTTGAACTGATTTCTAGAATACCTTCAGAAATTTTAGTTTTAGACAAATTGATAGACTCTAAATTTTTGAGATTATATAGTTGTTTTAAACCATCGTCAGTGATGTAATTGTCGCGCAGATTTAATTTGACCAAATTTTCCAATTGGCCAATTTTTTCAAGATGAAGATCCTTTGTTTGAGTATTGGATAAGTTTAGCCAAATAAGCTGTTCTTTTAATTCCAAAAGTAAATCTAGGTCTTTAGTCTCCAAATTTCGTTCGCTTAAGCTAAAATTAGCTTCTATGAAATTGTTGTCATTCATCAAACGATTAATGATAAACCCGCTGCGCCGTAAAGAGTCAATCACGACTTTGTTAGGTGCTATAACTACTTTATTTAGTATGTCATTTTTATCTAATCCGAGGTACTTTGTCGCTAGCTGAGTAATTTTTTTGTCAGTATCGATTTCAGTGAGGTATCCGTTTTTCGGTGCTCCTGTTGTTATCCAAAAATCAATAATTTCAATTTCCTCTTCAGTAAGTGGTCTTTTACCTTCAGTAGGCATAAAATCATCATGATTTTCGGGTAGAGTAATTCTTCTAAATAATTCACTAGTTTCAGAATCTCCAGGAATAATAACTTCACCGTTTTCACTTCCTAACATCATATTATTATAAGATGTTAAAAGTAAATCACCCTTCTTTTTTTCACTATTATGACAGCTAATACATTTGCTGTCCATCATCGGTTGTATCAGATCTAGATAAATATCTGCGGAGTCTAGTACAGTTACTTTTTTTCTTGGGATAACCTTAGGTTGAAGTCCCGCGATACCTCTTACAACATTTGGAGCATATTCGAATAAATATGTTTGCCCATGAGTTAAGTTTCCTCCCTTATGCCCTGTGAATGCTATCAATGCCAGAACAAGAATTGAGAACGCCCATTTAATAAATTCATTAACTTTTAAAGAAGTATTAAAAAGATAATACATTGCTGCCGAGAATATAAAAACGGCAATCCCACTCCATTTGTGCCAGAATAAAGTATCAGTATCATAATCTCCAGATAACGAAAGAAAATAGCCAAAAAGGACGGTAACAAAAGATCCAATAGCCCCTAATCCCCATAGGTAAATCAGAAACGGTTTAATGGGGTTGAATTTAGGCCATCGCGTTGCGAACTGAGCAATAATCGCCAGCAATAAAAACCCAATAGGTAAGTGTACTACTAAAGGGTGAAATCTTCCTAAGAACTTAAGAAAGTCAGGCGGATTTTCTAGGAAGCCAATATTTAGCATTAAGTTCAATACCATTACTATTATTTTAACGGGTCTTTTTTGAGTTTTTTTCCGTTGGTAGTTAGGATTTGAAAATGATGCACTTTATAATTATCGTAAGTCCACAGTAGATTTTTGTCCTTGTCAATTTCAAATAATTTAATTCCATCTTTAGCGCCATAACTTGCAATAACGGTGTTGCCATTTGGTAATCTTTGAGCACCGCAAGGGTCTGCGAAAGGGTTTTCTTTAAAGTTGTCATTTGAAACTTTCCATACTACATTACCATATTTGTCGAGCTCCACAATTTTGTTTCCATGAGTAAGTGTAACAATAGTGTTTCCATCTTTAAGTCTGATTGCCGTAAAAGGCCAATTTTCTGCATTTCTACCATCTAATTCTGATTTATCAGTTTTAAATATGTTAACTACGGTGCCGTCAGGCTGGTATTCTTTTACAGAAAAAGCAAGTAGATGGGGAACAAGATAATTTCCATTTTCTAATTTACGCGCCATTCGTGTTTGCATATGAACATTGTCAGTTTCGGGTTGTAATGGGGTGCTTTTAATAATTGTTCCTTTTTTATTGACTTCAATAATTCTCGGATTTTCACCAGACTCAGTTATCATCGTATTGCCATTTTTCAGACGAACTGCCGTGCCTAATTCCATAGATTCTTTTGGTCGTTTGTAACTGAAAACTACTTTTTTATTTTTGTCAAACTCCTTAACGACATCCGCCCAACAAATTATTATGTTTCCATTTTTAAGGACGTATCCATCTCTTGCTTTTGGTTTTTTTGAATCCCACAAAACCTCACCAGATTCACCAATTATTCCCGTAAATTGTGGCCCCGCTATAAAAAAAGAATGCTTTATTTCTGAGCTGCTTTGGCCAATTAAAAATGAAGGATTTATTAGAATTAATACCAGTGATAACTTTATTATTAATTTCATTTATAACTGTTGTTTGTTAACCTTAATACTTTTTTTGAAGATTATTCTATGCTAGAATATCTTTCATAACATGGCCGTGAACATCGGTAAGTCTCATGTCTCGTCCGCCAAAACGAAAGGTCAATTGTTCATGATTAATGCCTAATAGATGCATAATAGTAGCATGTAGATCATGCACGGTAACTTCATTCTCAATAACACGATATCCGTATTCATCAGTTTTGCCATAAATCGTACCACCTTTTATTCCGGCACCAGCCATCCACATGCTAAATGCAGATGGGTTATGATCTCGTCCATCTGAACCTTGAGCAAAAGGAGTGCGTCCAAATTCTCCTGTCCAAACCACTAATGTTTCTTCAAGTAATCCCAGTGATTTTAAGTCTTTGAGCAATCCTGCAATGGGTTGGTCAACCGCATGTGCATTACGTTCATGACCATCTCTTAAATTGCTGTGTTGATCCCAGCGGTCGGCGGCTACTTTTGGGCAGGTTAATTCTATAAAACGAACGCCACGTTCTACCAATCTTCGAGCTAATAAACATTGTGCGGCATAGCCTCTAGTATGAGGGTCGTCGGAATCTATACCGTACAGTTTTTTTGTTGCTGCAGATTCCGATGAAAATTGTGTGAGTTCAGGAATAGAAGATTGCATTTTATAAGCAAGCTCATAGTTTGTAATAGCAGATTCAACGGCGTCAACTTCGCCCATTTTTCCAATTAAACTATGGTCCAATTCTTTGATATAACTTAATTTTTCCTCTTGAAGATTTTTAACAACTTCTTGAGGTGAAATATTCGCTACTGGTTCAGCACCTGCTCGTAGTACAGAAGCTTGATAAGAGGCAGGTAAAAATCCATTTTTAAAATTATCTAATCCGCCAGGTGGAATTAACCCACCATCTAATACAACATAACCAGGAATGTTTTTATTTTCACTTCCTAGGCCGTAGGTCATCCATGATCCCATGCTTGGTCTGCCTTGTATACCACTTCCTGTATGTAAAAAATAATTTGCATTAGTGTGTTCGGGAAAGTTGGAAGTCATAGACCGTATAAGAGCGAGGTCGTCTACACAAGTAGCAATATGAGGAAAAAGTTCACTTACCGGCATACCACTTTCGCCGTGCTGTTTAAATTCCCATGGACTTTTTAATATTTTTCCAACATTGTCAAATTGGGTGGCATCTACTTTAAACTTTTTTCTTGGATCTTCTCCATTTTCTTTAGCTAATCGTGGTTTTGGATCAAAGGAATCTACCTGAGAAACACCACCATCCATATATAAAAAGATAACGTTTTTGGCTTTGGGTAGGTAATGAGGTCCAAGATAAAGATCAGCTGTGCTAATAATATTCTTAGGTCGTTCGCAACCAAATGGTAAGCCACCAAACAAACTAGTAAAGGCTAGGGCGCCAAAACCACCTTTACAAATACCGAGCATTTCGCGACGCGAAAGGGGGCGTTTCATAAAATTATCGTACTTGCCCATTAGATTAGATATATAAATTCTTTTAGGTTAAATATGCTATGACAGAAATCTTTCCAAATTTCGATTTCTTTGGATTTTTCGTTTTCATTATTTGGTTGCATTTTTTCAAGTTTTGAAATAAATTGTTCTGCTTTTTGTACTTCCTCAGCAGTCGGTTTTCTTGAAAAAGTTCGTTTATAAATCCATTCAATTTTCTTGTCGAAACTCAATTCTTTTTGAGCGAGTAATTTTTCTGCCATTGATGCGGCTTGCTCACTAATAAAAGGGTCATTCATTAAAGTGAGAGACTGAGCAGGTACGTTCGTTATGTTACGTTTGCCAAAGGTGCTAAATGGAATTGGACGGTCAAAAGTTACCATCATAGGGTCTAGAAAATTACGGCGCACTTCTTGGTAAATACTTCTGCGACCGGCTCCATCTAATGGACCAGATTCATTAGGGCGACCTCGCCCTTGCATAAATTCTGTTAAATAGGTTTTTACTGGTGGTCCGAACATAGTTGAATCAAGGTTTTCGGTTACCACTAAAATACCATCGCGAATAGCTTCTGCCTCAATGCGTCGTACAGGAAACGAAGCTAAGTAGTTATTGTTAGGGTCTTTTTTTGATAATTCTTCAGTTCTGATGGTACTTCTTTTAAAAGCTTCGGAAATAACGATTTCTCTAATAAGATTTTTTATAGACCAACCATTGATTTGGAAGTTAACTGCTAAATAATCTAGTAATTCAGGGTTAGAAGGGAGTTTGCCTTGCAGTCCAAAATTGTCTACTGTTTCCACAATGCCTTTGCCAAAAAGATGATGCCAAATTCGATTAGTCATAACTCGAGCGGTCAACGGGTTGTCTTTGTTTAACATTGCTTCTGCCAATTCTAAACGTCCGCTACCTTTTGATTGAAAAGGAATTTCACCTAACGGTAGCGCAGACAAAAAGCGACGTGGTATTTCATCTTCTAATAAGTCGTTATGATTACCTCTATTAAAAATTTGGCTATTGACTGCTTCGCCTTCGGTAAAGCCATAATAGAATCCATTTGTTTTTAATTTTTGAGTTAAATTATCACTGCTGTCTTTTACTCCCTTTATTTCAGGAAAACTTGAAGGTAAGTTTCCTTTTTTTAAGGCAGAATTTAGTTTTTTTATGGAATTTGGGGAAACTTCAAGAGTAGCGAAATTAATTTTTTCTTGCGATAAAATTGGCTTAGTATGGTCTATTTCTGATGGCCAGACGGAATCATAAACAATAGCATATTCAGATTCGATAAATGCCTCATCAGAAAGATTATAGTTGTGTCCTTTAAATTGACCGGGAAGAATTTCAATATAAGCCTTATGACCCTTCCATGGACTAATATCAAAAACATAATTTTTCCAATTTTGGTCATTAATTTTATGTTCTAGTTCTCCATAAATAGGATTTTGTATCATTTGAAAATTGTCGATAATGATGCGAATGCTACTGTTTTTTCCTCGCGCCTTAACACCAATAAAATTCTTTTCTAAAATGAAATTTGGGGATTGTAAAATTCCGAAATGACCTTTGCCGTAAGTAGTGCTTGATGCTCTCCCGTTGTCAAGAGCTTTTATTTTGTTTGAATATTTGTCGATTATCGGATTACCAAGAGTGGTTTGATCTCCAAAAGCCAAGCCTTTGGAAAGCCAACCGTCAAAATCTACACTTCTAAAATCACCAATATTTTTGTAATTAGTATCGGTAATAGGTTCTGTGTTTTCTTCAGAATTTTCTACAACAGTCTTAATAGGTAAATCAGACCATTGATTGCCTATCATTTTTTTCATATAACGTTTTAAGTCGTTAATTTCTTTAGCGGTCTGTTTAGTTTCTTTTGAAATGTCAGCAATAGGACCCAAACGAGAACTTTCCATGATGCCGTAAAAGGCATAATAATCAGCAGCAGAAATAGGGTCGAATTTATGATCATGACATTTTGCACATGATACTGTTAACCCTTGAAATGTTTTACTGGTAACATCGATTAAATTGTCGATATATGTTGCTTCTTCTTCTTTAATATCTACCGGGCTATGTTTGCCTTCACCCATGGCAAAAAAGGCGGTACCCAATTGAGATTCTAAGGATCCAGTTTTTGTATTTATACGTTGTTCTATTAAATCACCAGCCAAGTGTTCTTTTAATAATTGATTGTATGGAATGTCATCATTGAAGGCTCGGATAAGATAATCGCGATATTTATATGCACCTGTAATTTGATAATCAAACTCGTGCCCTTTAGTTTCTGCATAGCGCACTAAATCCATCCAATGTCTTGCCCAACGTTCACCATAAGCAGGTGATTCGAGATAATTATCCACCATTTTATTGTAGGCATTCGGTGAATTGTCAGTTATAAATTTTTCTACATCATTTGGTGTTGGAGGCAAACCTGTAATGAGATAAGAGACTCTTCGAATAAGTGAACTTTTGTTAGCTTCTGGTACTTTTTGTAACCCTTTTTGTTGCAATTTATGGTCGATTAAAGCATCAATAGTTTTTGCTTCAAAATTACGCTGCTTATTTTCGGGTTTAATAAATGCCCAATGGTCTTTCCATTCTGCACCTTGATTAATCCATTTTTCCAAAAGCGCTTTTTCACGTTCTGTAAGTTTATAATTCGATTCTGGGGGCGGCATTATTTGGTCAGGTGCGGAATGATTAATGCGATAAACCAATTTACTATTTGAAGCATTGCCAGGTATAATGGCGTACCCTTCTTCTTTTAATGCAGCAGTTGCACCTTCATAAGTGTCTAATCGTAGTCCGGCCTTTCTACTGGTAACATCCGGACCATGACATAAATAACAGTTTTGTACCAAAATAGGACGAACATGAAAATTGAAGTCTACAACATCAGGTAAGGGTTCAGAGAAATCTTTACTATCTCCACATGAGTATAGGGTAAGCAGTGATAATGCTAGTGTAGCTAAGAATTTAAATGGATTGTAATGCACTTACCAGAATGAGTTTGATCTTCTCCTTAAATATAAGAATAAAAAGAGCATTCTGAATCTTAAATTAGTATACTATATGTTCAAAATATAATAGTTTATTACCTCTATGACCTTATTAAAAATAGTAGTACATCCGACAGAATAAGTCTTTTAACGATTTAATAATATTTTAATAGTTCGATATTTCCTTAATGCAATATATTATCATTTGATTTTAAAGGGTTTATAGATTGGCAAGTATAAATATTCAAAAAGCTGTTACTATTGATTCGTGGTAATTTGCTTTTTATAAAAAAAATAATACTGATATATGGAAATAGGTGTAAATAGGTCTAAATTGAAGGTTGTTTATGTTATAACAGGTTTAAGAACGGGTGGGGCGGAAATGATGCTCTATAAATTGTTGACTAGAATCGATAGAAATAGATTTTCTCCAACAGTAATTACAATGATTAGCGGAGGAAAGTTTGAGGAATTAATAAAAGAATTGAATATTGATGTTTATTCTTTAGGAATGAAACGAGGTATTCCAAATCCAAGATCAGTAATTAGATTAATAAACTTATTTAAGTTGATTAAACCTGACGTTGTTCAAGGTTGGATGTATCATGGTAATTTTATAGCCCAATTAGGAGGAGCTTTTTCTCTATTAAAAGTTCCGGTTATTTGGAGTATTCATCATTCTGTAGATGCATTAAAAAATGAAAAGTTTAGTCTAGCTGTTACTATTAAATTGACCGCATTTCTTTCAAAGAATATAAAAAGAGTTGTTTTTTCAGCGAATAAAGGAATGTTGCAGCATATTAACATTGGATATTCTGGTGAGAATGCTATTACAATTAATGATAATTTTGACATAAATAAGTTCAGTCCTGTTATAGACTTAAATTTTGATTTGCGAAAGAATTTAAATTTACCAGTAGATTCTATACTGATTGGATCAGTAGCACGATTTCATCCAATGAAAGACCATGCTAACTTGATAAAGGCGGCTTTCGAAACAGTAAAAGATTGTGAAGAAGAAGTTCACTTTATTCTGGTTGGACCAAATGTGGATGAAAGGAATTTAGTTTTAACAAATCAAATTAAAGAATTAGGATTATCTGAAAGGGTACACTTATTAGGGGAGCGAAATAATATTACGGAAATTTTAACTTCTTTAGACATTTTTACTAGCAGTTCTTCTTTTGGAGAGTCCTTTCCAAATGTTATAGGGGAAGCTATGTCATGTGAAACTCCTTGCGTTGTCACAGATGTGGGTGATTCCAAATTTTTAGTAGGTAATATTGGGGAAGTAATTTTGCCTGACGATTATGAAGCACTAGCATTTGCCTGGAAAAAGTTAATAAAAATTGGAGACGTAGAAAGAAGAAAATTAGGCAAAGAATCTAGAAATCGAATAGTCTCACTATTTAATGTTGATGGTCCAAACTCATTCGTTAAGAAGTATGAAAACATTTATAAAGAAGCACATAATTTATCTGTTAGTGCGTAATAATTAATATGAAACTATTTATGAGTGAGGACCTATTTCACTTATTTTAAAATAGGTTCCTTTGCATTATTACCTCTTTGACCAAATTTCGTAAAGTGGTTCACCTTTACTATTCTTTCCTGTATGGTGCCAATCGTTATTTTTGATTTCATACTGAAAATTTAGCGTCGCACCGACTCTAGAATTGTCTTTGGAAAAAAACTCTATTTTTTCGGTATAGTTGCCATTTTTAGAAATAAAAGAACCGCCTCCAGTGCCATGAAATTTAAAAGTTTCTGTATTGTAGGCAATCCATTGAAATCTGCCATCTATCAGAAATTTTAATGTTTTTCTAGCGCTTTGTTCCCCTCTACGTTCTTGACCTGTGTCTGGTCCTCGTGTGGCAAAAAGCCATTGCCCATCCAATTCTTGTGTTGTAGTTTTAGATTTGTCGAATAGTAATCTTGGATTAGTGCCCAAAATTAATTGCTGGTTTTTTACTGTAAAAGGAATGTGTAATGACTTAATATTATCTCCTTCGAAATTCGAATTAAATTCCAGTTTAACATTCAATTCTGAACCTTTAATGGTATAGGAACCACCTTCTGTTTTAATGAATCTGGATGGGGATTTTTCATAAATACTATGAACCATATAATTGTTAGTTATTTTAAGTTCATGAATAACATTGTCTAAGTCCGAAATATAAACGCCCGATTTAATTTGTGCCTCCGTGCTTAAGCCAAATGCAGTACAGCATATGAAAAGTAAAAATTTTAAGTTTCGTAGTGTATTTTTTTCCATAGTATTTGCGATAGATTATTTCAAATATAAAGATTTGAATGAAGCATATAGGTTATACTTGGAGCGGTTTTTATGTGCTTTAAATATTTTCCTTTATCACTTGCGATAAAAATTGACTTTTTTTTAAATCAAATTTGGAATCAATAGCTAATAATTGAGCAATAATATACCATTTTTTAAGCTTTATTTTGAAATTATTAATTAATTTTTGTGGCAAATAACGAAGTTAAAGTTCTGGAAATAAGCTTTTTAAATTAAATATTTTATATCGCAAAATCTTTTTTCGGTAGTATTTCGTAATTTATTTGAAAAATCTTGTTTTTTAATTTTTTTTGTTTTGTTTTGCCATGTCAAATCGAAATAACAACGATTTTTCTTTTTTAGCGATAGCTGAACATTATGAACCATGTTTCTATGTTCGGGTTATGGGGAATTAAGAAGTCAAACCTCATAACAGCCCATCAGATGGGTGGCCGAATTTTAAAGCTAACTTCTGTAGTATTTGAAATAGTCGGCAGTCAGCACGATTATTTTTTTCTTCCTACTACTCAAAGACAGATATTGATCTGAGGTAGAATTTCATTGCAATTTATTAATACTTAGCAAACATACTTGCTATTACAATTGTCGAATTTTCTATTTTAATTAAGTATCAGTAATGAACACGAAATATATTGATCTAATCGATCAAACCTATGAGTTTCCACAAGAAGAATTTGTACTAGAGGGGGAGTACTTACGCTTTCACGGAATTGAATTAAACGAACTAATCGCAGAATACGGTAGTCCATTGAAATTCACTTATCTGCCAAAAATTTCAGATAATATAAATAAGGCCAAAAATTGGTTTGCAAATGCTATTGCAAAGCACCAATATAAAGGTGATTACAAATATTGCTATTGCACCAAAAGTTCTCATTTTCAACATGTATTACACGAAGCTTTAAAGAATGAAATTCATATTGAAACTTCTTCTGCTTTCGATATTAATATTATTGAGCAACTGAAAGAGGACGGTAAAATTAAGAACAACACTTTTGTTATTTGCAACGGATTTAAGCGTGCACAATATGTTGAAAATATAGGTAGACTTATAAATAGTGGCCATCGCAATTGCATTCCTATAATTGATAATTATGAAGAAATTGATTTGCTTTCAGATGTCATTAATGATGATTTTCAAGTTGGAATTAGAATTGCTTCTGAAGAGGAGCCTAAATTTGAATTTTATACATCTAGATTAGGTATAGGCTATAAGAACATTGTACCCTTTTACGAAAATCAAATTCAAGGTAATGAAAAAGTTACGCTTAAAATGCTTCACTTTTTTATTAATACGGGTATTCGTGATAACGCCTATTATTGGAATGAATTGGCTAAATGTCTTAAAGTCTATGTTCGACTAAAAAAGATTTGCCCCACTTTAGATAGCCTAAATATTGGTGGAGGGTTTCCGATAAAAAACTCGTTGGCTTTTGAATATGATTATCAATATATGATTGATG
This sequence comes from Aurantibacter sp., assembly GCF_039941195.1. Lineage (GTDB taxonomy): Bacteria > Bacteroidota > Bacteroidia > Flavobacteriales > Flavobacteriaceae > Aurantibacter_A. The sequence goes on from NZ_JBDVFA010000043.1 coordinate 17,136, forward strand.
AAATCGTAAATCAAATTAATCTAACCTGCGCAGAAGCCGATGTACCTGTGCCAAATATTTTCACAGAATTCGGAAGTTTTACAGTAGGCGAAAGTGGTGGTGCTATCTACGAAATCTTATATCAAAAACAACAGAATGACCGCGAAAAATGGAATATGATTGATTCTTCTTTCATTACAACATTACCCGATACATGGGCTATTAATAAGCGTTTTATAATGCTTCCTATTAATAGATGGAATGATGAATACGAGCGGGTTCTTTTAGGTGGTCTTACTTGCGATAGCGATGATTATTACAATAGTGAGCAAAACATGAACGCAATATATCTTCCAAAGTATAAACGCGAAAAGCCACTTTACATTGGTTTTTTCAATACTGGGGCATATCAAGAAACGATTGGAGGGTTTGGAGGGTTGCAACATTGTTTAATTCCACAGCCAAAGCATATTTTAATTGATAAAGATGCCGCTGGTAATGTGGTTAAAACACTATTTAGTCCGCAGCAAAAATCAGAAGATTTAATGAAGATATTAGGGTATAACTCTCAGTCAATGGCTGCTGAAACCAGTGTAGAAAATGCTGTGCTAATTGAAAGCTAATTAATAAATAAAAATTGTCGATACTGTCAAGTAAATTCAATATCGAGTAACAAAAAATATATTTTAAAAAACAATTTAAAAAAATGAAAACAGTAAGGAATTACGCAGGTATTGCTGACGAATTCGCGCAGTTAGAAACTGCAAAAGTAATTTTAATCCCTGTGCCTTTTGATGGTACAAGTACTTGGGGTAAAGGGGCTGATAAAGGTCCTGATGCATTTTTAAAGGCTTCAGAAAATATGGAGCTTTATGATATAGAAACAGCTACAGAGGTTTATAAACAAGGGGTGCATTTAACAGCTCCTATTAGCGAAAATACTTCTGCAGAAGCTGTAGTTAATGCAGTGCATAAAGCAACTAAAGAGTATATAAAACGAAATAAATTTGTAACCTTATTTGGTGGCGAACATTCCATTTCTATTGGTTCAATACGTGCTTTTAATGAATGTTTTGATAATTTAACTGTACTGCATATTGATGCACATGCCGATTTAAGAGAAACATACGAAGGCTCCAAATACAACCATGCTTGCGCAGTTTATGAGGCAAGCCAGACAACCAATTTAATTCAAGTTGGTATTCGTTCTATGGATGCCATTGAAATGACGATTTTAGATGAGGAAAAAACCTTTTTCGCTCATGATATGGTTAACGATGAATTTTGGCTAGACAAAGTTGTGGAAATGTGTACCGAAAATGTGTTTATTACTTTTGATTTAGATGCTCTTGATCCATCTATTTTACCTGCTACTGGCACTCCTGAGCCAGGTGGATTATTCTGGTATGAAACGTTAGATTTTTTAAAACAAGTATTTAAGGAAAAGAATGTTGTCGGTTTCGACATTGTTGAATTATGTCCTAATGAAACTAGTAAACCCTCAGATTTTTTAGCAGCTAAATTATACTATAAAATGTTGAGCTATAAATTTATGGATGAAGCCATAGATAATGATTACGATAATACGTATGATATAGAATACAAAAGCAATAATAACTCTTTAAAGTTTGACGATGATGACATCTAGAGGGCCAATTTCTAATTTTATAGAAAAATATTATTTGCATTTTAATTCGGCTGCTCTAGTCGATGCTGCAAAAGGATATGAAGACCAATTGAACCAGGGTTCTAAAATGCTTGTTTCATTAGCAGGTGCAATGTCTACAGCAGAGTTAGGTAAAATATTTGCTGAAATGATACGCCAAGATAAGGTGCAAATTGTGTCGTGTACTGGTGCTAATTTAGAAGAAGATATAATGAATCTGGTGGCGCATTCGCATTATAAACGAGTTCCTAATTATCGAGATTTAACTCCGAAAGATGAATGGGCTTTATTAGAAAAAGGATTGAATAGAGTAACAGATACTTGTATTCCTGAGGAAGAAGCTTTTAGAAGAATTCAAGAACACATTGTTAAAATTTGGATGGATGCTGAAGCAAAGGGAGAAAGATATTTACCACATGAGTATATGTATAAATTATTACTTTCTGGAGTGTTAGAGGAACACTATGAAATCGATTTAAAAGATTCTTGGATGTATGCAGCAGCAGAAAAAAACTTGCCAATTGTTTGCCCTGGATGGGAAGATAGTACCATGGGTAATATTTTTGCATCCTATGT
>NZ_JBDVFA010000044.1:0-6620 GCF_039941195.1 Aurantibacter sp.
GGCGGTGAAGAATATTGTGGGGCTGTAATTAACACCTCATTAAATCAACTGGAATGGGGTAAAAACGAAGATAACCTAAAAATGATATTCATTGCAGGAAACGAACCTTTTACTCAGGGTAAACTAAATTATAAAGATGCAGTTACCAATGCAAAAGAAAAAGACATTGTGGTGAACACGATTTTCTGTGGAAATTACGAACAAGGTATACATACAGAATGGAAAAAAGGTGCTGCGCTAACTGGAGGCGAATACATTGCTATTGACCACAATCGAAAAGTAGTTCATATAGATACGCCTTATGATGATATCATTATCAAATTAAACTCAAAACTGAATAAAACTTATGTCTCTTACGGTAGTTTGGGTGCCGATAAAAGTAAAATGCAAGTTGCACAAGATTACAATGCAGCAGAAATGGAAGAAGCCATTGCAATAAAACGTGCCGTAAGTAAGAGTTCTCGACTTTATTCCAATTCTAGTTGGGATATGGTAGATGCCATCGAAGATGACAAATTTTCAATCTCAGACCTTAAAGCAGATGATTTACCAGAACATTTAAAAGGTAAAACAACCAAAGAAATTGAAGACTATTTGTTAGCAAAAAAGTTGGAACGCCAGCAAATTCAAGATGAAATACAAGAACTAAACAAAGAACGAGAAGTTTACATTGCAAAACACCAACAAGAAGATTCAAAAGGTGAATTGGAAAATGCAATGCTGGGAGCTATAAAAAAACAGGCAGCAAAAAAGAATTATAAATTTGAATAAGGGTTAATTACCTCACTTTAAAAATAGTAGATTGGTGTAGTGTAGAATGGGTCTATGTTTGAACATACAATAGGCCCATTTTTCTATTCTTAATTAGCCGCAGGACAATAACAGTCGTACTTTCTTTCAGCTTGACCAAAGTCATAACCTACGGTAATTTGATGAAAACCTCCATTATCGAAACGGACATCTCCGGCCTGGTAAGAATAATTATAAGAAACCATAAAATTCTTTATGTTCGCTCCAATTATAGGGGTAAACAACTGTAATCTTTGTTCACCAAAATCGGCACCATTTTGAAATTGAGCTCCATCAAAACTTCTTCTATACGATATTCCTCCCCAAATTCTACCAAAATCAACATCTTTATACACCTTAGCATTAATATCTATCGCTTTTTCTTGTGTAAAATCTGTCATTTGAAACAGAACAGAAGGTTCAAATTGCCATTCGCTCCTACCAAATATATACCCGGCAGAAACCAAATACCTTCTTAAATTATCAATTACTGGAACATCACCCAATCGACCAAAGCGATACAAACTACGTTCCGTCGCTAAAAGATTCATGATTGCAAAATGAGCATAAAACTCCATTTTACTATAAGAAATACCCAAATCCATATTAAAATAACCCTGACTAATTTTTGTTCCAACGATTGCCGGATCAAATTCAACAGAACGAAATTCACTCTCATCTAAGCTACTTTGTAAATATGTTGGACTTAAACCAAAAGATAATTGATTTAAATATCGGGCATCTCCACCTAATTTTAAATGATGTGCATAGGTAAGTTTAAAGCCAGTTTGTGCATGATAACCATTAGCATCATTATAAAATATTGCACCCACTCCACTATTTGATTCTCCTATTCTAAAATTGGCATTTAAAGTTTGTAAATTAGGAGCATCTTCAACGCTAAACCATTGTTTACGAACCGTACCACGTATTTTACCACCCTGACTAATACCAGCCATTGAAGGGTAAACTAAATAGTAGTTATCTGCTAAATAATCAAAGTAAACTGGAATTCCCTCTTGCGCCTTCGAAGAGAACACAAAGGCTAACAATGCAAACAAAAGCAACAATCGCTGTTTCATACAATATAGTTGTGGGGATGTTAAAGCTGGCTGAATATACATTTATAACGACTGAATTGTAAGATTATTATTCACAAAAAAAAGCTTGATTACTGTCCTTTACACCTATTATCCACTAAATACTCAGCAACTTAAAAAAAAACTTAAATCAGATGACAATTTAACAACAAAAAAGCAATCAGTTGATTAAAACGTTACATTTTCGATAAAAGCGTAAAAGCTAGTTGAGGATGCCAACATATAGTAATTTGAATGACGTATTTTTGTATAAAATAGAAGACCATGAAGGAGTTTAATATAACCGTTACTGAAACAAACAACCCAGCTATTCTCAAGTTTGAGACTAATCATATGCTCACGCAGGGTAAAAACTATGAATTTAAGAATATTGATGATGCCAAAAATTCACCTTTAGCACAGCAGTTATTCTACCTTCCATTTATTAAAACAGTATATATTTCTGGCAATTTCATAGGCTTAGAACGATACGATATTGTTGAATGGAATGATGTAAAAGATGAGGTTGCACAACAAATGGTTGAATATTTGAATGCAGGTGAACCGATTATTAATGATGATGAGGCTAATAAAAGTATAGCCGCAACTGTTTACGCAGAAGTTACACCAAATCCGGCTGTAATGAAATACGTATGCAACAGAAAAATTGTTCCTGAAACTTTCGAATTCAAGAATATAGACGAAGCTAAAGATTCTGAACTAGCTAAGAAATTATTCCATTTCCCTTATGTAAAGCAAGTCTTTTTTGATGAAAATTACGTTTCTGTTACAAAATATGACGTTGCCGAATGGGAAGAGATTAACATGGAATTACGCGAATTTATTCGGACCTACCTTTCGGAAGGGAATGAGGTTGTTTCTACAAATGCAACAGCTTTAAAACAGTCTTATGAGGCCGAAGAAATTGAAGCGGTTACACCAAATCTTGATGACACTTCACAACAAATTATTGCAATTTTAGATGAATATGTAAAACCAGCTGTAGCCAGTGACGGTGGAAATATTCTTTTTCAATCTTATGAAGAGAACACTAAAACTGTAAATGTGGTTTTACAAGGTGCTTGTAGTGGTTGTCCTTCTTCCACATTCACTCTTAAAAATGGTATTGAAACCATGTTGAAAAATATGATGGGTGATAAAGTGAATGAGGTAGTAGCCTTAAACGGTTGATAATTAGACTAAAACTTCGATTTACGCTGATATTTTAGTAACTTACTAGTTCACTTAAAAACACTACAAATGTCAGTATTAAAAGTAATTGAAGTATTAGCAAATTCAGATAAGAGTTGGGAAGACGCAGCTAACAATGCCGTATCACACGCATCAAAATCTGTTAAAAACATAAAATCGGTTTATATAAATGAACAAAGTGCTACGGTAAAAGATGGCAAAATGGACAATTTTAGAGTAAACGTTAAAATCACTTTCGAAGTAAAATAACCCTTTAAGCGATTTAAAAAATAGGCGCCTTTATGGCGCTTTTTTTATAGCTCAATAGAACAATTCACGTACATTCTTTTCTTATTTTTTCATTTAATTAAATTATAAGCATACTATAAATAAATGACTCACAAACATACTAACGCACTAATTAAAGAGACGAGCCCTTATCTATTACAACATGCACATAATCCTGTAAACTGGCATGCGTGGAATGATGCTGTTTTAGATAAAGCAAAAGAAGAAAACAAGTTACTTTTAATTAGTATAGGGTATGCCGCATGCCATTGGTGCCATGTAATGGAAGAAGAGTGTTTTGAAGATGAAGAAGCTGCTAACGCTATGAACACCAATTTTGTAAATATTAAAATAGATCGTGAAGAAAGACCCGATGTAGACCACATTTACATGGATGCCTTACAAATGATGACCGGCAGTGGCGGATGGCCACTTAATGTTGTCGCATTACCAGACGGACGCCCATTTTGGGGCGCTACTTTTGTAAAGAAGCAAGATTGGATACGGGTATTAGAACAACTATCAGACCTCTATCAAAATAACCCTGAGAAGGTGATTGAACATGCAGAAAACCTCTCTGAAGGACTTAAAGCAATAAATTTAGTCGAAAATAAAACAAGTATTGAACTTGTAGGCCTAAAAAGTATTGACATATCCGTTGCTAATTGGTCTAAACATTTTGACACCTTTTTAGGAGGTTATAAAAGAGCTCCAAAATTTATGATGCCAGTCAATCTCAATTTTTTACTGCATTATGGCACCGCTACCAAAAATGATGACATATTAGAATATACTCATACGACTTTAACCAAAATGGCTTGGGGTGGAATTTTTGATCATGTAGGCGGTGGATTTTCACGCTATGCTGTAGATACAAAATGGCATGTCCCGCATTTTGAAAAAATGCTTTATGACAATGGCCAATTAATATGTCTATACGCTAAAGCTTATGCAGCCTCTAAGAATTCACTTTATAAACAAACTGTCGTGCGTACAATTGATTTTGTAACTGAAGAATTAATGGATGAAAATGGTGGGTTTTATTCTTCTTTAGATGCCGATAGCTTAAACCAAGATGGAGAATTAGAAGAAGGGGCTTATTATGTATGGCAAGAAAATGAATTAAAATTATTGCTAAATGATGATTTCAATATTTTTAAGGACTTTTTCAATATTAATTCCTATGGTCTTTGGGAGCACGGTAATTATGTTTTAATTCGAGATGCGCATAAAGAAAAAATAGCTAAGAAATACAATTTAGAGCTTAATCAACTTGAGGAAATTATTTCAAGAAATTTAACTATACTAAAGACGAATAGAGCAAAGAGAAACAAACCAAGGCTAGATGACAAAATACTTACTTCTTGGAATGGTTTAATGTTACGCGGTTTAGTAGATGCTTACCGTTATTTAAATGATGACAAATATTTAGGACTCGCTTTAAAAAATGCGAATTTCTTAGTGCAAAATCTATTTAAAGATGACGGCGGATTATACCGTAATCATAAAAAAGGCAAAAGCACTATAAATGGCTATTTAGAAGATTACGCTTCGGTAATAGATGCTTTTATTGGTTTATATGAAGTAACATTTGAAGAACAATGGTTATTCAAAGCCAAGGAACTCACTTCGTATTGTTTTGACAATTTTTTTGACTCAGAAAGCAGCATGTTTTTTTTCACCTCTAGAGAAGATAAAATCATAATAAGAAGAACTATCGAAACAGGTGATAATGTGATACCCGCTTCAAATTCAATAATGGCAAAAAATTTACTGCTACTTTCAAAATTATTTCCCGATTCAATGTATCTCGAAACAGCAAATAGTATGCTTAAAAACATTCAAGATAATTTTGAAAATCAAGGAAACAATCATGCGAATTGGCTACAACTTGCCTTGCTTCAAAATCAGCCTTTTTATGAAGTAGCTATCGTTGGAGAATCATATAAACAAATAGCTGCTGAGTTAGGTCAAAACTATTTACCAAACACTGTTCTTGCAGGCTCAAAAAACGAAGGTGGCATTTCGCTTTTACAAAATAGACATGTAGCTAATAAAACCCAGATTTATATATGCAGACAAGGCACATGCATGCTTCCATTAACTCATACGAAAGAAGTTTTAACCCAATTACATTATTAGGCTTGATCTTAACAATAGTTTAGACATCTTCGCTTGAACTAAGTGTTTAATTTAGCTATGTTGTCGCAAATAAAAAATATAAATATCTAAATGGAAGAATTAACGGACTATCAAAAACATATTGACAATGCTATTAATTGGTTATGGGCAGCATTACCAAACCTAATTTTAGCACTTATAATTTTATTTGTTGGTATCTGGCTTACTCGATTTATAAATAAGCTTGTTGCCAAATTTTTTGAAAAAGCAGATTACGATCAAACACTCGAAACTTTTTTACAAAGCTTTATTAAAATTGCATTAAAAGCAATATTATTTGTTCTGGTTATTACGCAACTCGGTGTAAAATCTACCTCTTTAGTTGCAATTATTGGTGCAGCTGGATTAGCAATCGGACTTGCATTACAAGGATCACTTGCAAATTTTGCTGGAGGTGTACTTATCCTATTATTTAAACCTTTTAAGGTGGGTGACTTTATTTCAGCACAAGGAGTTGACGGAACGGTGAAAGAAATAACAATATTCACAACAAAACTAAACACTTTTGGCAACCAATTGGCCATTCTACCAAATGGACAATTAAGCAACAATAATATTGTAAACTATAATGCAGAAAATACCCGTAGAGATAAAATAGATGTAGGTATCGGATACAGTTCAAACATCAAAAAAGCGAAAGATATTTTATTGCAAATTTGCGCAGATAATGAGAATATTCTCGAAACACCAATTCCTGAAGTATATGTTGGTGAACTCGGTGATAGTTCTGTTAATTTAACATTACGATTTTGGGCAAAAAATGAAGTATTTTGGGCAGCGCATTTTCATGTTCTTGAAGAATTGAAATATCGTTTTGATGCAGAAAATATTGAAATACCATTTCCACAGCGAGTTGTACATTCAAACAGCTAAACTTTGGGTTTCGGCTTTTGAATAATGAAATCTTTTAAATAAAAAGGTTCGAAATAAGCTACGTTTTCAAAAGCCGAAACTTCAAATTTTTCATAAGCCAACATACACATTTCTTTAGATGATGGTATGATGTTAAGTTTATAGGAAAAGTTTGTGGACTCAAGAACTTCTTTACATTTTTCTGCTCCACTACCTACTAGTAATACATTACCTTTTGAA
>NZ_JBDVFA010000045.1:0-12534 GCF_039941195.1 Aurantibacter sp.
TAATGAAATCTTCAGCAAGGTCCATGTTTGCATCTAAATCAAAGAAGGCCATTTCTGGTTCAATCATCCAAAATTCGGCTAAATGTCTAGAAGTGTTCGAGTTTTCAGCTCTAAAAGTAGGTCCAAAAGTGTATACTTTACCGAGCCCCATCGCATAAGCTTCCGCTTCTAACTGACCAGAAACCGTTAGATTAGTTTCTTTGCCAAAAAAATCTTCTTTATGGTTTACAGCACCATTTTCATCTAAAGGTGGGTTTTTACCATCTAAAGTAGTTACTCTAAACATTTCCCCAGCTCCTTCAGCATCTGACCCTGTTATTATTGGAGCATGAAAGTAATAGAATCCATTATCAGTAAAATATTTATGTACTGCAAATGCTAAAGCTGAACGTACTCGCATAACAGCAGAAAAAGTATTAGTGCGAACTCTTAAATGCGCTTTTTCGCGCAAGAATTCCATGGAGTGCTTTTTAGGCTGAATTGGATATGTTTCAGGATCAGCAGATCCATGTAAAAAAATACTATTTGCTTGTATTTCTACATTTTGTCCTTTTCCTTGACTTTCTACTAATGTTCCTGTTATTCTAAGAGCTGCTCCAGTAGCTATTTGTTTTAAAAGTTCTTCGTCAAATTGCTCAAAATCAACAACGCATTGTATGTTGTGAATTGTAGATCCGTCATTTAACGCAACAAAACGATTGCTTCTAAAAGTCTTAACCCATCCGTTTACGGTGACTTCTTGATGTTTTGGTTCAGTTGAAAGAATTTCCTTTATACTAATAGATTTCATGAAAAAATGCGTCTTGAATTAATTCTCAAAGATAGCCTTTTGACTAAAAATATTCGAACAGAATGACTGTAAATACGAGCTTATTCTTCTTCGTCGTATTCGTTAAGTACTGGCTCTTCTTTTGGTAAGATGTTGATTTGCGGTTTTTTGAAAACTTCTTTGTTGGCAATACTTCTTTCTAAGGATAAAAGTAAAGATGGTAACAGAATTAAATTCGCTAACATCGCAAATAATAAAGTTGCAGATACTAGTGAACCTAAAGCAACGGTTCCACCAAAATTTGAAATAACAAATACGGAAAAACCAAAGAAAAGAACTATTGACGTGTAGAACATACTAACACCGGTTTCTCGTAAAGCGGCATAAACAGATTTTTTAATTCGCCATTGATTTACTATTAATTCTTGTCTGTATTTAGCGAGAAAGTGTATGGTGTCATCAACGGAAATGCCAAAAGCAATACTAAATACTAATATTGTAGAAGGTTTAATAGGTACTCCAACAAAGCCCATAATGCCTGCTGTTATAATTAGCGGTAATAGGTTTGGTATTAGAGAGATGATTATCATTCTAAATGATCGGAACAAATATGCCATAAATAAGGCTATTAGACCAATGGCAAGTGCTAATGATAATACTAAATTTTTAACGAGATATTTTGTGCCTTTTAAAAAGAGTAATGCACCACCCGTCATATAAACCGAATAGCGCTCTGAGGGAAATATTTTTTCAATATTTTCTTGAAGTCGAGCTTCAATATCTTCCATGCGTTCAGTTTTTACATCGCGCATAAATGTGGTCATTCGTGCCGTTTGGCCTGTGCTATCCACGAAATTCGCTAATAGATTGGCATTACCACTAGATTTTCTAGCGGCATCCATGATAAAATTATTCTCTTGAGAAGTTGGAAGCTGGTAATACTTAGGAATGCCTTTATAAAAGGCTTGTTTTGAGTATTTTACTAAATTAACGACGGAAACAGGTTTGGATAATTCGGGAATTTCCTCAATCACATTTCCTAAGCGATCCATTCTTTTTAATGTAGCGGGTTTCATTACGCCATTTGGGCGTTTAGTATCAATCACAATTTCAACTGGCATAATACCATCAAATTCTTTTTCAAAAAAACGAATGTCTGCAAAAAATTCTGTTTTCTTGGGCATATCTTCAATGATACTACCTGAAATATCAATTTGGTAAATACCTATTATGCTAAGCACTAATAATACAATTGATGATATATAAACCGCAATGCGCTTGTTACGCACTATGTCTTCCATCCAGTTAACAAAGGTGTCAATCCATTTTTTGTTCAGATGTTTTAAGTGCTTCGTTTTTGGCAAAGACATATAGCTATAGACAATCGGAATAATCAGTAAAGACAGGAGAAAAATACACAGTATATTTATTGATGCAACGATACCAAATTCCGCAAGCAACTTGCTATCGGTAATAATAAAAGTAGCAAAGCCAGAAGCCGTGGTAACGTTAGTCATTAGGGTTGCATTCCCTATTTTAGAAATAACTCTTTGTAGTGAAAGTGCCTGATTACCATGTTTTTTTACTTCTTGTTGGTATTTATTAATCAGGAAAACGCAGTTCGGTATTCCTATTACTATTATTAATGGTGGTATTAAAGCGGTAAGAACAGTGATTTCATATTGTAATAAGCCGAGAATTCCAAAGGCCCACATTACCCCTACGATTACTACGCTCATCGAAATAAATGTAGCTCGAATGCTTCTAAAAAAGAAAAAGAATATTAAAGAAGTTACTAATAGAGCTGCTAATATGAACTTGTATATTTCATCGATGATGTTTTGCGAGTTCATTGTTCTAATGTAAGGCATGCCTGAAACGTGAACATTTAGGCCTGTTTCGTCCTCAAATTTCTTAACTAAATTATTTAAGTCTTCTAATATGAAGTCTTTACGTACAGAGGTGTTCACAATATCTTTGTCAAGATTTGCGACAGTTCTTATTGTTCTCGTTTCTTTGTTGTATAGTAAATCTTCATAAAAAGGTAAATCATTAAATAAATGATTTGTAATACTGTCTAAAGTTTGCTGCGATTTTATTTCGGATGTTATAAGAGGCTTCATTGTAAAAGCATCTTTCTCTTTAACAAGTTCTTGAAGATTGTCGATAGAAATAACAAAATCAATTTCAGGAAAAGCTTGTAATTGTTTGCTTAATTTATTCCAACGATTAAAGTTTTCTGGGTTAAATAAAGCTGAGTCATTTATACCCAAAACAATGGCATTTCCTTCCTCTCCAAATTGATTTAAAAAATCGCGATAAACAACATTAACAGGATGGTCATCCGGTAAGAGATTGGCTTGAGAGTTGCTAAATCGCATATTCTCCCATTGCAAAGCTAAAAAGAATGTTATTCCGCCAATTAGCAGAAGCATTAATATTCTATTTCGAAGAATTATATTAGCTGTCTTAGCCCAAAAACCTTGCATTATTCTGCCTGCCATAAGTAAGTAGTTGTCCGCCGCAAAGGTAAAGAATGGTGCGGAGTGTTCCTAAAATAAAAAGCGACTGTTATAGTCGCTTTAATTTAATTTGAAAATGATATTTAAACTTTTTTTAAATGTAATACTTTGCTAAATTAATTTTAGTAGTATCTAAATATTTAATTATTAAACCTTCATTATTTCAGCTTCTTTTACCACTAAAAAGGCATCAATTTTTTTTGTGTACGTATCTGTTAAATTCTGAATGTCAACTTCAGCATTCTTTTGTAAATCTTCAGAAGCATCTAAATCACGAATTTCTTTGTTGGCATCTTGTCTGGCGGTACGAACACTAACTTTAGCATCTTCAGCTTCAGCTTTGGCTTGTTTTGCCAAATCACGTCTGCGCTCTTCAGTTAATGGTGGAACATTAATGATAATAAAATCACCATTGTTCATCGGGTTGAAACCGAGATTAGCATTCATAATAGCCTTTTCGATTTCTTGCAACATATTTTTCTCCCATGGTTGTACTGAGATTGTACGGCCATCGGGTGTGTTAATGTTTGCTACTTGAGCCAATGGGGTAGGAGAGCCATAATAATCAACCTTTACAGAAGATAACATGGCAGGACTTGCTTTACCTGCACGAATTTTCATGAAAGCTCTTTCTAAATGCGTAATAGCCGCATCCATGCTTTCTTTAGTAGCGTCTAATAAAAATTTAATCTCTTCGTTCATAATAAATGCGTTTCAAAAATAAGTAGATCTAAGCGGTGTCAGGTTATAAAATATTAGATATCTACAACTGTGCCAATGTTTTCACCAGATACTAATTTAATTAAATTGCCTTTAGTATTCATGTCAAATACAACAATAGGTAATTCATTTTCCTGACTTAATGTAAAGGCAGTTGTATCCATAACTTTAAGTCCTTTTGTGAGAACATCTTTAAAGGATATTGTATCAAATTTAGTAGCGGTTTTATCTTTTTCCGGGTCAGAAGTGTAAATGCCATCAACTCTTGTTCCTTTTAAAATTACATCAGCTTCAATTTCAATGGCTCTGAGGACTGCAGCAGAATCGGTAGTAAAGTATGGATTTCCAGTTCCACCTCCAAAAATAACAACACGTCCTTTTTCTAAGTGACGCATAGCTCGGCGTCGGATAAAAGGTTCTGCAACTTCATTTATTTGAATTGCAGATTGTAGTCTAGTTTGTACACCTTGTACTTCTAATGCACTTTGTAATGCCAGTCCATTTATTACTGTAGCGAGCATTCCCATGTGGTCTCCTTGAACCCGATCCATGCCTTGGCTTGCGCCAGATAAGCCTCGGAAAATATTACCACCGCCAATTACGATAGCGACTTCAATTCCTTTTTCTACAACTTCTTTAATTTCTTGAGCGTATTCAGCAAGTCTGTTAGGATCTATACCGTATTGACGTTCTCCCATTAGTGCTTCACCACTAAGTTTAAGGAGTATTCTTTTGTATGGCATTTTACTTTTTTATAGTCAGACAAAAATAATCAAAAAAAGTTAGGCTCAAATTCAGTTTTTCGTTCGATTTTAAGGACTAATTATTTCTTAAAATGAGTTACTAGGTTAATTAAATTTAATAATCTTGTGCCCTGTAATTCAAGATATTGGTTTGAATACAAATTAATACGTTTAACTATATTTATTAAAATGAGTTTAAGCGTTGTATAAATTAAGTATTCCAAATTAGTTCTTATTGTATTTTTTTTAATCACCTTAGGTTTTAATTCTAACCGTTTAATTCAAAATATACCCTAACATTTTTTACATGAAAAAAGTTTCAATTTTAGCTTCTCTTATTTTATTTCTATATGGTTGTGGTGCTTCAAAGAATAGTACATCAGCTAAAATATCTAATATTCATACCACTATAGATTTGGTAAATGTAGTTGATGATAAAGTGATGGTGACAATGAATCCCGGAGATTTAAATCAAGAATTAGTCACTTTTTATATTCCTAAGACAGTTCCGGGCACGTATAGTACGGATAATTATGGTCAATATATTGAAGGTTTTAAAGCTTTGGATGGAAAAGGAATGGAATTGCCATTTGTTAAGGTGGATGAGAATACTTGGAATATTTCAAACGCAAAAGGCTTGGACAGGGTTGAGTATTTTGTAAATGATACATATGATACGGAACCAGAGGTAAAGGATGCGGTTTTTTCGCCTGCGGGAACCAATATTCTGAAAGGAGAAAATTTTATGTTAAACCTGCACGGATTTGTGGGTTATTTTGAGGGCTACAAAGAGCTCCCTTATGAGTTATTGGTAAAAAAGCCAAGTGGTTTGGTTTCTACAACTTCTTTAAAAAAGAAAGATTTAGCGGATGCGAATAATGAAGCAGAAACATTTTTAGCAGCTAGGTATTTTGAAGTAATTGATAATCCAATTTTGTACGCTAAGCCTAATACGGAATCATTTACCGTAAATGATATTACTGTCACTCTAAGTGTTTATTCACCTACAGGGGTGTATTCAGCAGCAAGTTTAAAACCGCAAATGGAAGAAATGATGCGGGCACAAAAGAATTTTCTAGGTGAAATTGATGGTACAAAAGAATATAATATTTTATTGTACTTATCAACCTTAGCAAGTACAGATGCAGCGGGTTTTGGAGCTTTAGAACATCATACTTCAACAGTTGTGGTTTTGCCGGAACAAATGCCTAAACCAGCATTAGATGAGGCAATGAAAGATGTTGTGTCGCACGAGTTTTTTCATATTGTTACTCCTTTAACTGTTCATTCTGGAGAAGTACAATATTTCGATTTTAATGATCCAAAGATGTCCCAACACCTTTGGATGTATGAAGGAACTACGGAGTATTTTGCTAACCTTTTTCAGATACAACAAGGTTTGATTGATGAAAATGAGTTTTACGCCAGATTAATGGAGAAAGTTAATAATGCAAAGGCCTATGATGATGCTATGTCTTTTACAGAGATGAGTAAAAACATATTAAAACAACCTTATGAAAAAAATTATGCTAATGTGTATGAAAAGGGAGCATTGATAAATATGGCACTTGATATACAGTTACGTGAATTAAGTGGAGGAGCTAGGGGTGTATTATGGTTAATGAAGGAGTTGTCTAAAAAATATGGTAAAAATACGCCTTTTAAAGATGAGAATTTAATTGATGAGATTGTGGCAATGACATATCCAGAATTGCGTGATTTTTTTGATACTCATGTTATAGGTGCTACTCCAATAAATTATAATGACTATTTAGCGAAAGTTGGATTAACTAGTGGGAATATTGAGCAACAAACAGGTTATTTCTTAGATGGTGAAATTCCATTTATTGATGCAGACCCAACAGATCAAAATATAATTTTTGTTAGAAGAGGGATTACATTGAATAGTTTTTTTAATTCCATTGGCGCAAAAGGAGGTGATATTATTAAGAGTATTAATGATACTCCTATTAACCTTGAGGCTATTCGTGCAATAATTGGTCAAAGTTTTACATGGACGCCAGAAACCGATATAAAGATAGTTGTGGATCGCGATGGTGAAGAATTGGTGTTGGAAGGAAAAGTCGGTGTAGCTACTTTGCAGGTTGAAACAATCGCTCCTATTAAAGGATTAACAGGAAACGAGGATGTTATAAGGGAGGCTTGGTTGAAAAATTAAGAATGTAAAATATTTGATGTTAAACGCTACCCGTTTAGGTAGCGTTTTTTATGGAGAATTATTTTAATAGAATTATCAGTTTATGATGTTATTTAAAAGTATAAAACCGCTAGAGAATAGCTCTAGCGGTTTTTATATTTTAGGTTTTAATCGAAATTTTATTCACCTACTGTGGCGCGTTTAAAACCGGTAACATGAACATCACCATGAGATGCAACATATGTTGCAACATTTATTTTCTCATCTTTAATAAAGTTTTGGTCCAATAAACATTGTTCTTGGTCTAATGTGGTGTTGTCAGAAATAAACCTTTCCATTTTGCCTGGTAGAATTTTATCCCAGATTTTCTCCGGCTTACCTTCAGCTTGTAATTGAGCTTTGGCATCTGCTTCAGCTTGAGCCAATGCTTCGTCCGTTAATTGTGCCATAGAGATATATTGAGGTACGTTTTTTAACGTTTTGCCTAAACGACCTAATTCAATATTATCTTTTTCAATAACTGCAATTCTTGCCTCAGTTTCTGCAGCAATAAATGCTGGGTCAAAATCTTTGTAAGACAATGTTGTAGCACCCATTGAGGCTACTTGCATAGAAACATCTTTGGCTAAAACTTCTGCTGTGTCAACTTTAGCAGAAAGTCCAACTAATGCAGCAATTTTATTGATGTGAACATAAGTTCCTACGTATGGTGCTTCTAATTTTTCGAAAGCAGTAATTTCTAATTTCTCACCAATAACACCAGTTTGCTCAACTAATTTGTCAGCAACTGTCATGCCTCCAAAATCGGCAGCTAAAAACTCTTCTTTAGAATTGTAATCCAATGCTAATTCGGCCAATTGGTTAGCAAGAGCAACGAAATTTTCGTTTTTTCCTACGAAGTCAGTTTCGCAACCTAATACGATAGCAACGCCAACAGTTTGGTCAGCATTTAATTTTGAAATAGCAGCACCTTCTGATGAATCTCTATCAGCTCTTTTTGCAGCTACTTTTTGTCCTTTCTTACGAAGTACTTCAATTGCTTTGTCAAAATCACCTTCGGCCTCAACCAAAGCATTTTTGCAATCCATCATTCCAGCGCCGGTTGCCTTTCTTAATTTGTTTACTTCTGCGGCGGTAATCTTTGCCATAATTTTTTATTTATTGTCATTTCCACAAAAGTGGAAATTGATATTATATTCTATTAATTACTCTTTTCCACCTTTAACATTGTCTTGCCAAACTTTAAGCTCATCCCAATTTCCATCGGCAGCCATTTTAGCTTGTTTAGGCCAAGAAGTTGGGTCTAAATGTGCCATTCTTGAACTAGCTTCAGTTAAGATTTCTTTCATCTTATCAGCATCAGCTTCAGACATTTTAGCGTAAGTATCAATGCCTGCATTTACTAATGCTTCTGCAGCTTTTGGTCCCACACCTTCTACTTTGGTTAAATCATCAGCTTTGTCAGCTTTCTTTTTTGGCTCTTCTTTTTTCTCAGCAACAGGTTTTGCAGCTTCAGTTTTAGGAGCTTCTTTTTTGGCAGGTTTAGCTTCTTTTGCAGGTGCTTTTTCTTCTTTAGCAGAAGATTCAGCAGCTTTTTCAGACTTGCGTTCAGCTAATCCTTCAGCAACTGCATTTGTAACAGATGTCATGATAATATCAATAGATTTTGATGCATCATCATTTGCAGGTACGATATAATCTACTTCTTTAGGGTCACAGTTGGTATCTACCATTGCAAAAATTGGAATATTCAATTTTTGAGCTTCTTTAACAGCAATGTGCTCACGCATAGTATCAACAATAAATAATGCGCCTGGTAAACGTGTCATATCAGAGATAGAGCCTAAGTTCTTTTCCAATTTAGCACGCAAACGGTTTACTTGAAGTCTTTCTTTTTTAGATAGTGTATTGAAAGTACCGTCTTTTTTCATTCGGTCAATTGACGCCATTTTCTTAACAGCTTTGCGAATAGTAACAAAATTAGTTAACATTCCACCTGGCCATCTTTCAGTAATGTAAGGCATATTAACATTAGCAACTTTTTCAGCTACAATGTCTTTCGCTTGTTTTTTAGTAGCAACAAATAGAATCTTACGACCAGAAGCTGCAATTTTGGCTAATGCCTCATTTGCTTCGTCTAATTTTGCCGTTGTTTTGTAAAGGTTGATAACGTGAATCCCGTTGCGCTCCATGTAGATGTAGGGTGCCATGTTCGGGTTCCACTTGCGTGTTAGGTGTCCAAAATGCACACCCGCTTCCAATAAATCTTTTACTTCGACTTTTTTAGCCATTTTTAAATTTAGTTTACGTTCTTTTGAATTAGCAATATTGAAGTGGTATCATCCGCTTGTGCGAAAGAAGCCTCCAACATTTAGATGCTAAACTAATTTACCTCTTAAGCTTTTGGAAAGCTATAAAAGGATTTTAATTGTCACTGCTATGAGCAGCAACTTTCAAGGAACTTGATTAATCTTACTAGTACTTCGTACTTCCCACTTTGAGAAGACTTTAATTGTAATCGTATAAAAAGTACTAAAACCTTGAATGTTCAAGGTTTTAGTATAAATATTATATTAACGTTTAGAGAACTGGAATTTCTTTCTAGCTTTCTTCTGACCGAATTTCTTACGTTCAACCATTCTTGGATCTCTAGTTAAAAGACCTTCTGGTTTTAAAACACCACGATATTCTTGATCAATTTCGCATAAAGCTCTAGAAATAGCTAATCTTACAGCTTCTGCCTGGCCAGTGATTCCACCACCAAATACATTAACTTTAACGTCATAACTATCTACATTTTCAGTTAAAGCAAAAGGTTGTTTAACTTTATACTGTAAAGTAGCAGTGCTAAAATAATCGTTTAAATCTCTGTTATTAACAGTGATTGCGCCTTTACCGCTAGAAACGTATACACGGGCAACGGCTTTTTTTCTTCTTCCTATTTTATGAATCGTCTCCATCTATTTAAAATCTTTAAGGTTGAATGCCTGTGGTTTTTGTGCTTCTTGTCCGTGCTCTGTACCAGCGTATACTTTTAAGTTTCTAAAAAGATCTGAACCTAATCTGTTTTTAGGTAACATTCCTTTTATAGCTTTTTCAACAATACGTTCTGGGTTTTTAGCTAGCAACTCTTTTACAGAAGTAGTACGTTGTCCACCTGGGTAACCAGTATATCTTGAGTAGGTTTTTGAATCCCACTTATTGCCTGTAAGAGTGATTTTTTCGGCATTGATAATAACCACATTGTCACCACAGTCAACGTGCGGTGTAAAGCTAGGTTTATGCTTTCCTCTTAGTAATTTAGCGACTTTAGACGCCAAACGCCCTAAAGTTTCTCCTTCGGCATCAACAAGCAACCATTGCTTGTCAACTGTCTTTCTATTGGCCGAAACTGTCTTGTAGCTCAATGTATCCACTACTTCTATTTTTTGTATTAAACACTTCAATCCCGTTAAACGGGCTGCAAATGTACAACTATTAAGTTGAATAACAAATGGTTGTTTCCGAATTATTTATTGATTTTTTTTCGGAAGCCATTTGACCTATATTTTTCACCATTATCTCAAAAACGGAGGCCAAATATAGGTTAAATAGGTAGATGTAATTCAGAAATCTATTGTTTTTAAAAATTATATTTCTCATTTGTAAATATTTGTGTTACTAAATGAGGTTATATACGTTCTATTTATTCAATGATACAACTACAATAAACGAAGTAGTTGAACTTTATTTAGCAATTACAGTAGTTTAAAGTTATTCGTAGAAATACTATTTTTGCACCATAATTACATATAAAATTAATAATCAATAGGTTATATTGTTTTAAATTGATTAAAATATTGAATAGAAATGTGCGTTATTGGCAATAGCAAACTACAATACACATAATTATGCGTTTAAAATTTATCTTATTAGTAACTATCACGGTTTTTAGTTTTTCTTGTTCGGATGATAAGGAAGATGTGGGTGATGAAACAGAACAAAGTAAAATATACGGTACTTGGGAAGCTACCGAGCTTAAGATTAATGATCAAACTGCGAGTGATGATGCAAAGTTTGGAAGTAGTATATTAAGTTACCTCACAAATAATGATTGTACTATAGTTTCCTTTACTTTTAATGCAGATATGACTTTAGTGGCAAATAATGCGACTAACTATCTTGATATTGGAGTTAATTCTTCTGATTCTGGTCTTGAGATTCCATGTCCGACAGAAATGGATACAGAAACAAGTATTTATACTTATGATGGTGTAACACTTACCTATGTGGATGCCGAAAATCAAAATGTTAGTATTACGCCTATTATTAGTGGGAATATAATGACGATAACAGCTGCTGATTTAGGATATTCTAATTTGGATGCTGAAGGAGAATTAGTTTTTGAAAAAAGGTAAAAGTTAAATTCAATAAAAATTTAAGAGCTCTTCGGTAATGAAGGGCTTTATTTTTTATAAAATTTCGTTTGAACTTGTTGTTCTTGTGAGCGGATTGTAGCAATATAAATCCCTGAAATTAATGAGCTTACTGGAATGTTAAGCGCATTGTTTTTAATGCCCCAATGATGTTCAAGTACCCTATTGCCATAGGCATCGGAAATAATAATTTCTGCTTTTGTACTATTTTTTAATCCAAGTATGTTCACTACGTTGCTAGCAGGATTAGGGAAAACCTTAATTTTTTGTGTATCAGATATAGGTGTAGCATCACTTTGCGCATTTATCGAAAACGATATAGCGAAAACAAAGAATAATAAGGAAAACACTTTTTTCATGATAACCCACTAAGACCCCTGTTTGGGAATATTGCCTTACTTGAACGTAGGTTAATGGTTTATTCGTATAGCTGAAATGCAACTTTAGCTTAGTTTTAACTAAATCTTATTGAGCGTTATTTAGAAATTAATGCGCTACTAACCAATCATCTCCTTCACCTATTTCTACATCTAATGGGACTGCCATGGTAAATGCATTTTCCATTTCATGTTTAATTAGTTCCTTCATTTTTGTTAATTCAGTTTTCGGAACATCAAAGACTAATTCATCATGTACTTGAAGCAGCATTTTGGTTTTGTAATCTCTTTCAGAGAGTTTAGAGTGAATATTGATCATTGCAATTTTAATAATATCAGCTGCACTACCTTGAATTGGTGCGTTAACGGCGTTACGTTCTGCAGCACCACGTACTACTGCATTTCTCGAGTTAATATCTTTTAAATAACGTCTTCTGCCAAGCACGGTTTGTACATATCCTTTCTCGCGTGCAAAATCCACTAACTCGCTCATATAATTCCGTAGTTTCGGATAGGTTTGGTAATAGGTGTCAATTAATTCTTTCGATTCTGAGCGAGATAAATCAGTTTGGTTGCTTAATCCAAATGCTGAAACACCATAAATAATACCGAAATTTACAGTTTTTGCATTGCTTCTTTGTTCCCGAGTAACGTCCGATAGTGGAACATTGAAAACTTTTGCTGCTGTAGAAGCGTGAATATCTTCGCCTTTTTTAAAAGCATCAATCATGGTAGTTTCTTCACTTAAGGCTGCTATAATTCGAAGTTCTATTTGAGAATAATCGGCTGCTAGTAAAACATGATTTTCATCTCTTGGTATAAATGCTTTA
>NZ_JBDVFA010000046.1:0-5364 GCF_039941195.1 Aurantibacter sp.
TGCAGGTACACTTTCAGGAACTCAAGAGATTTGTGAAGGAGAAACGACTACTTTTTCTAGTGATGGTGACCCTGGAATTTGGTCTAGTTCAGATAATTCAATTGCTACCGTAGATGCTTCTGGGGAGGTGACCGCTGTGGCAGACGGTACGGCTACCATTTCTTATACTGTTGTAGCTACTTCGCCTTGCGCTGTAAATGATATTGCCACTAGAACAGTTACCATAACTGGACTACCGAATGCTGGTACGCTCTCTGGAAATCAAGAGCTTTGTGAAGGTGAAACAACAATTTTTTCTAGCGATGGAGATACAGGTACATGGTCTACTTCCGATAATGCAATTGCTACTGTAGATATTTCTGGGGAAATCACTGCTATTTCTGACGGTACGGCTACAATTTCATATACTGTTGCTGCTACTGCACCTTGTGCTGTAGATGATATCGCTACTAGAAACGTTACTGTAACTAAACTCCCAAATGCAGGTACACTTTCTGGTACTCAAGATGTCTGCGAAGGTGAAACAACAACTTTTACTTCGGATGGCGATGCTTCGGGTTCATGGTCGAGTTCTGATACTGCCATTGCAACTGTTGATGCGGCTGGGGAAATTACTGCTGTGGCAGACGGTACTGCTACCATTTCTTATACCGTTGCTGCTATTTCACCCTGCGCTGTTGATGATATTGCTACTAGAGCCGTAACAGTAACTGGTCTTCCTAATGCTGGTGAAGATGGTACTTTAACTATTTGTATCGGCGACAATGTTACAACTAGCCAATTGTTTAATTCACTTGAAGGAGCTCCAGATGCTGGTGGAAATTGGAGTCCAATATTGGCCGGCGCAGGAACATATACATATACAATTTCAGCAACTTCTCCATGTGCTACTGATTCAACAGCCGAGGTCGTTGTTACGGAACAAGCTAATCCAAATGCTGGCACAAACGGAACTCTACAAATTTGTGGAGATAATACTGTAACTGAATTAGAACTTTTTAACGCTCTTAATGGAATGCCGGATACTGGTGGTACATGGACCCCTGTATTAGCCGGAGCTGGCACCTATATTTATACTGTTTCGGCCACTACACCATGTACTGGAGACTCTACTGCAGAAGTCGTTGTTTCTGAACAATCAGCTCCAAATGCAGGAATTAGCAATACGTTAAACATCTGTGAGGGTGAGACGGTTACCGAAACACAACTTTTTAATTTGTTAAATGGTTCACCTGATACTGGTGGAACATGGTCACCCACAATGGCTGGTGCCGGAACTTACATATATACTGTCTCTGCAACCTCGCCATGTACAGAAGATGCAATCGCAGAGGTTGTAGTTACCGAACAGGCAAACCCCGAGGCGGGAACTAACGGAAACCTAATCATATGTGAAGGAGATGTTGTGACTGCTACTCAACTATATAATGCACTGAATGGGATTCCCGATATTGGAGGGACATGGTCACCGGTATTAGCTGGTGCAGGAACATATGTTTATACCGTTAATGCCATAACTCCATGCACTTCAGACGTAACTGCAGAAGTTGTTGTTACTGAACAAAATCCTCCTAATGCAGGTACTAATGGAATACTAAATATCTGTGTTGATGATGTAGTATCTACTGCACAACTCTTTAATGCTCTTGGTGGGACGCCGGATACTAATGGTACTTGGAATCCTAATCCAGCAGGTGCTGGCGTATATACCTATACTGTAATAGGAAATTCTTGCCCGAATGACAGTGCTACAATAACCGTTAACGAGGAATCGCAATTAGATGCAGGTATAGATACTTCATTAGAAATTTGTCCAGACGAAACGATAAGTGCAACTCAACTTTTGACATTGCTTGGTACTGATAACAATACTGGAACATGGAGTCCAAATCCTGAAGGAGCCGGTGCTGGAACCTACACGTATACTGTTAGTGGAACTAGTTGTATAGCTCAATCAGCAACCATATCAGTTACTATTAATACGAATGATTCTGATGGAGACACCATTATGGACTGTGATGAAATAAATGATGGAACGGATCCTTTAGATGGTTGTGATTCTATTGGTGGCACTCCCCCACCCGAGAACGATTGTGATGATGACGGACTTACGGAACAAGAAGAAAACACAATGGGCACTGATCCTACAAATCCAGATACAGATGGTGATGGGGTTTTGGATGGTCAAGAAGTAACAGACAACACCAATCCATTAGACAATTGCGATTTTGTTTTGGAGAATCAAACACTAACACCCTCACAAGAGTGGTACGCTATTGATTGTGATGGAGATATGTTGACAAACCAAGAAGAAATTCCGCTAGGCACCGACCCTAATAACCCTGACACCGACGGAGATCAAATTATGGACGGACAAGAAATTAATGATGGTACAGATCCATTAGACCCTTGTGATTCTATAGGAGGAACGCCTCCACCAGGTTCTCCATGTGATATTTATATTGAAAATGATTTAGTATCCCCTGAAGATATAATGGGAGGAAAACTGGAAATTATAAATATTGGACTGCATCCTGAGAATTCAGTTAAAATTTATAACCGTTGGGGAATTATGGTTTGGGAAACTGATGGATACCAAAATAATAGTAATGCTTTTGATGGGTTATCTAAAGGAAGAATTACCATCGCCGAAAACAAAAAATTACCGTCTGGTGTTTATTTCTATAACATAACCTACACTATAAATGGTGATGAAAAGGTGAAAACAGGTTATTTATATGTAGAAAGGTAATTATGCGAACAATTAATCAACAATGCAAAGACATTTAAAACATATTATAATACTATTGCTCCTGTTGGGAAGTCAATATATAAGTTTTGCCCAGCAAGATGCGCAATACACCCAGTATATGTACAATACACTTGCTGTAAATCCAGCCTATGCAGGTTCGCGTGGCCAATGGGGCGTATCTGCTTTACATCGTTCGCAATGGATTGGTATGGATGGTGCTCCTTCTACACAGACTTTCAATATCAATGGACCTGTTTCAAACAAAATAGGTGTTGGACTTTCAATTGTACATGATGAAATTGGCAACAATACAAATCAAAACACCTATTTAGATGCTACCTTTTCGTATACTATAGCTACTTCCGAAACCAATAATCTTTCCTTTGGACTTAAAGCTGGTGGTCATTTATTAAATGTTGATTATAATAGGTTGAGAAACTACCGGCCAAATTTATCTACATCGAGTGATCTTTATAAAAAGTTCTCTCCAAATATTGGTGCAGGTATTTATTATCACACACCTAAATTTTATGTTGGACTTTCAGTTCCGAATTTATTGGAAACTGAACATTTTGATAATTCGGGAACTGGAACCTCGAATATAGCCACTGAGAGAATGAATTGGTATTTGATTTCTGGTTATGTATTTAATTTAAATTCTAATTTAAAATTTAAACCCGCCATTTTGTTTAAGATGATTGAGGGGGCGCCATTACAAGGCGATTTTTCAGCAAATTTTCTAATTAATGAAAAATTCACCATAGGAGCTGCATATCGTTGGGATGCTGCAATTAGTGCATTGTTTGGCTTCCAAATGAATGAACAATTCATGTTAGGTTTAGCTTATGACCGCGAAGTCACTGAATTAGGAGGCACTCAATTTAATGACGGATCCTTTGAAATTTTCCTTCGATACGAGTTTAAGAAAAAAACAAAAATTGATTTAACACCAAGATTTTTCTAAAAACATGGACATGAAATCAATACAAACATATCATCTTTTCATACTCCTCTTTTTTTTGCATGCCATAGGTATATCACAAAAAAAGAAGAATGTTGCAACAGATAATTTTGATGCATATGCATATATGACGCCCATTGATTCTTATGAAAGTTTATTAAAAAAAGGATACGAAGAATCAATCATTTATAAGAAACTAGGCAACTCAAATTTCTTAAGTGCTAACTACGACGTAGCAACATTTTGGTACGAAAAACTTATAAATTCTTTTGAAAATGAAATCGAACCCGATTACCTTTATCGATACTCATTGTCCTTAAAATCAATTAAAAAATATGATGAAGCCAATCTCTGGATGGAAAAATTTAGGAAGGCTAAAAATCAAGATTTACGGGCAGGATTGTATGCTAGTAATACAGATTATCTAAAAGATATTACTATCCCTACGGATCAATATACTATTGAAAATTACGAAGCTATTAATTCCTCAGAATCAGACTTCGCTCCTTCTTACTACTTAAAAAATATAGTTTTCGCAACTACTAGAGATTTAGAGTCTGAAGTTGATTACAATGACTTTTTATACTCTAATCTTTATAAAGCCAAAATTTCAGAAAATGAACAAGATTCTAGTTTAGAGAAGTTTTCCGAAAATTTAAATACTAAAGCGAATGAGTCTTCAACAGCATTTAGTAAGGACGGTAAAACTGTATATTTTACAAGAAATAATTTCGAAAACAAAAATTTCAAAAGAGATAAAGATGGTATCAGTCGACTAAAAATATATAGTGCAACATTGGAAAACAATATCTGGACTAATATTACAGAACTTCCATTCAATAATACTGACTATTCAGTGGCACATCCATCGCTAAATAGCGCGGGAACTAAACTATATTTTGTATCTGATATGCCTGGTGGTAAAGGTGCATCTGATATATATGTAGTTGATATATTAGCAAATGGAACATTCGGCATTCCACAAAACCTTGGCACACCAATTAATACTGAAGGAAAGGAAACTTTTCCATTTATCGCAGCTTCAGAAACATTGTATTTTGCTTCAGACGGACATCAAGGTTTAGGGGGGCTTGATTTGTTTAAAGTAAATTTAAAAAATAAAAAAGTTGTTTTAAATTTAGGCAGTCCAATTAATAGTTCAGAAGATGATTTTTCTATTGTCCTAGATTCCATTGAGGAAAATGGTTTTTTTGCATCCAACAGAAATGATGGAATTGGCAGTGATGATATTTATCGACTAACCTTACGTAAAAATGAATGTTTCACTTTTATAAAAGGTATTGCCGTAGATAAAGATACAGATGCTCCTTTAGCGGAAACTTCAATTATCGCCTATAATCATAAAGGAGAAGAAATTGCCCAAAGTCAATCCACATCATATGGTAGTTATACAATTCGAATTCCTTGTCAGGAAAAACAATATCAGTTAACAGGATTTAAAGAAGGTTATGAGGATGGTAGTTTGTTCATGTTAACATCTTCTGACGAGAAAGAAATAAATGCAACTCAATTAAAATTAGAGCAATCTGTTAAAGTGGCAAACGTAGGATCCGATCTAGTTAAAATTCTTAAATTGACTCCTATTTATTTTGATTTAAATAGCTCCTATATCCGACTTGATGCTTATGCT
>NZ_JBDVFA010000047.1:0-5758 GCF_039941195.1 Aurantibacter sp.
AAGTAACCAATAATAGAAATACGTATGTTTTCTCCATCATTTAATAATCCGCCTTTTTAAAACGTTGTTCATATGCTTTTTGATAGATATCTTCATAAAGTGGCAGAACGTTCAAAATATCAAAATTCAAGGCTGTCTTGTATGCGTTAGACTTAAAGGTTTCTAGAATTTCATCATCTTTTAAAATATTAAGTGCATTGGTAGCCATACCATCAATATCCCCAATATCACTTAAAAAACCTGTAATTCCTTGCTTATTTACTTCTGGTATTCCACCTGTATTACTAGAAATTACCGGAACTTTATTAACCATAGCTTCTAATGCTGCCAATCCAAAACTTTCAGTTTCTGAAGGCAATAAAAACAAATCTGAAAAACAAAGTATACGATCTATTTCATTACTATTTCCTAAAAACACCACTCTATCTTCAATACCAAGTGTACGGCACAACTTTTCAGCCTTCACTTTTTCGGGACCCTCACCTACCATAATCAGTTTAGCAGAAATACTTTGCTGAATTTTATGGAATATTTTTACCACATCAGGAATACGTTTAACTTTTCGAAAATTACTAATATGTGTAATAATTTTCTCATCATCATTGGCCATCAACGACCGTTGACAATCTGTAAATGATGTATGATATTTGGTTTTATCAATGAAATTTGGAACAACTTCAATCTCCTTTTTTACCTCAAAAATATCTAATGTTTGCTTTTTTAGGCTTTCTGAAACCGATGTTACTACATCGCTATTATTTATACTGAACGTAACGGCTGGTTTGTAAAAAGGATGACTACCGACCAGCGTAATATCCGTACCATGCAAAGTTGTTATCATCGGAATAAAAATGTTTTCCTCCTCTAACATCTTTTTAGCCATATAACCTGCGTACGCATGTGGAATAGCATAATGTACGTGTAAAACATCAATATCATATTGTTTTATGGTATCCACTAATTTGCTCGATAAAGCGAGTTCATAGGGCTGATACTTGAATAACGGATATTCAGGGACATTAACCTCATGAAAGTGAACACGATTGCCTAACAATTCTAATCTGACTGGTTGCCGATAGGTAATAAAATGAACTTCATGACCTCTATTTGCCAATGCAATACCTAATTCCGTGGCTACAACACCACTACCTCCAAATGTTGGGTAACAAACAATTGCTATTTTCACACGTTTATTTTTATTAGTATTCTAATTGAAGAAACCTCAATTATTCAAATTTACTGAAATACATCAGTTTAGTCGGAAAACCAATATTAACTTAACAGAAGTTTAATTAATGGTTTGCTAGTTAATTATGGAATCATAAATAGCTTGCTGAATTCTGGTTCGTAATCCAGATTTGACCAAAAGCCTATTCGAAGCAGTCGGATAAGTTCTATTAGACAAAAATACATAGACTATCTCTTCTTCTGGATCCGCCCATGTATAGGTACCTGTAAAACCACTATGACCAAAACTTTTTCGCGAAACACAACCACAGGTAGGTCCGCTTCCTTTAATTTGTGGCTTATCGAAACCTACTCCGCGTCTAACATTTTTTTCGCAAAAATAACAGGTGTTGAATTTCTGAACAGTACGACTATCTACAAATCTTGTTCCTCCGTAAAATCCTTGTTGCAAATACATTTGCATTATTTTAGCAACATCATTCGCATTGCTAAATAAACCGGCATGTCCACCTACGCCGCCTTGCATGGCGGCCCCCATGTCGTGAACATAACCTTGCATGGTTTGATAGCGGTAATAACTGTCTTCTTCTGAAGGGACAATTTTATTCTTTGGAATTTTATCCAGTGGATTGTAGCCTGTATTATAAGCCCCAAGTGGCGCATAAAGAAAATCATTAGTCAATTTATCGAGGCGACTTTTTTTAGTGTCCTCAATATATTTTTTCATAACATAATAACCAACATCGCTATATCGATAGCGGTTAGATTTTAAATCTTGTCTTCCAATTCTATTATAAATAGAATCTTTAAAAGCATCAGCTAGATATAATTGGTCCGTCACTTTTATTGAAAAACCAGCGCTTGGTGATTTTCGGTAGAATTCCGTTGAAGGTTTTCTGTTTTTATCTAAAGTATCTACATAAAAAGCTATCCAAGCAGGGAGTCTTCCATAATGTGAAAGTGCTTTTAAAACCGTCACATTTTTTAGTTCGGTATCTGCATAAGCCGGAATTAAATCTGAAAATGTATCATTTAAAGCCAAATCTCCATCTTCTTCCATCATCATTAACATAGGCAGCGTGGCTAATATTTTTGTAAGCGATGCCAAATCGTATATCTTATCGGGCGTAATGCTATCGGTACTTTTATACGTTGGCTTGCCAAAGCCTTTATTGTAAATCACCTTCCCTTTTCTCGCAATTAAAACTTGTGCTCCCGGATACATTAATGAATCGAGCCCGTCCCCCACCAACCGATCTACTTCAGCTAATTTTGTAGAACTCATTCCTACTCTTTCTGGATAACTATACCCTAAACGAAGTAATGATTTTAATTTAACACTTGTGTTTACTGGAAAATCGGTATGTGCTGAAACTGGTAATTTACCTTTTGCTGGAATCGCCCCAAAAATTAATTGAGCAGCTTTTTGCTGCGCTATTTTACTATTTTGATATGCAACCACAACACCATCTATAGCATTAAAAGACGGTACATCTAGCAATGCATAAGGATTTGTAAAAATGGATAGTATTAAATTAGAACCACGTTCCTTTGCTATTTCACCCAACCAGAACAATTCGTTTTTGGAAAATTTATGAGATTTCCATGGACTTGCATTACTCTTGTGAAGCCCAATAATCACAAGATTATAATCACTTAATTTATTTTTAAGTGTTGCTAGGTCTTTACCATTTACCTGTGTAACCTTAGCGTATTTCTTTAATTCTTTTACAAAAGGTTCGTTTGGCGCGTCACCAAATTTAACATAGGCAATTTTCTTATTTTCCAA
The DNA here is from genome assembly GCF_039941195.1 of Aurantibacter sp. Classification (GTDB taxonomy): domain Bacteria; phylum Bacteroidota; class Bacteroidia; order Flavobacteriales; family Flavobacteriaceae; genus Aurantibacter_A. Next base: position 2,978 of record NZ_JBDVFA010000047.1, read on the forward strand.
CCGCTTAATGCCTAACAAATAAAATTTATTCTTAACAACCGTAATAGCATTTTCAATTGCCTTTTCATAAAGCAAATCATCTTCTAATGTATTAAGATCTTCATATAAATTATCAAGTTTAATAGGACGGTAATTATTTAGACCTACTTTATATTTTGCTTGTAATATTTTTTTTACTGAATGTTCTAGTCGTTCTTCACTAAACTTCCCTTTTTCAAAGTATTTAATCAATTTACTTTTTGCCTCAGCAACAACTGTAGGCATCAGTAAAATATCATTACCTGCCATAAATGCGGCCAATTCTACATCTCCGTTCTTACCCCTATCTGCGGCACCTTTCATATTTAAGGCATCGGTGAATACAAGACCTTTAAAACCCATTTCCTGTTTAAGCAGTCCATTAATTATATACGGAGATAATGAAGATGGTATTTTTTTTTCTGATTCTAATGCAGGCACTTCTAAGTGTGCAACCATTACACTACTTAAACCGGCATTAATTACCCTCTTATAAGGATATAGTTCTAAACTATCTAAACGTTCACGAGGGAAGTCTATAACTGGCAAATCGTGATGAGAATCTGTTGCGGTGTCTCCATGACCCGGAAAATGCTTTCCACTAGATAGCACACCAGCACTTTCTAAGCCCTTAGTAAATGCAGCTCCCATTTTGGCAACGTTTTCACGATTTTCACCAAATGAACGATTACCAATTATAGGGTTTTTAGGATTTGTATTGATATCCACAACAGGTGCAAAATTAATATGAACTCCCAATCGTTTGGCATGTTCACCAATTCGCCTGCCTACAGATTCTACTATTGTACTATCCTCAATAGCCCCCAAAGTCATATTCCATGGAAAAGCATAAGTGGAATCTAATCGCATCGCTAGTCCCCATTCCGCATCCATACCAACCAATAATGGCACTTTTGATGCTTTCTGATATTCATTAGTAAGTTTAGCTTGGCGAATGGGGCCTCCGGTTGAGAAAATTACGCCACCGATTTTTTGTTCTTGAATAAGCTTTTTCACTTTATCCGTTGCGACTTTACTTTGATCAGATGCAACCATAACCATAAAAAGCTGCCCTATCTTTTCATCTAAGGACATACTCGAATACTTGGCATCCACCCATCTTTGTTGCGCAAGACTATCTTTAACCACCAAAGGATTGCTCTGTGCATTGGCACAAAGTATAGTAAGACAAAGTATGGAGGAAATTAAATATGAACGCATAAAAATAGCTTATGGCAATAACTTAAAAGTGCTTTAAATATTGCATTTCATCGGATTTTTGAAAACTTTTAATAATACATTTTAAATCAAAAATCACATGAAACGTGCATGCCAACTTTCCGATGCTGGAACTTCCCAAAATTCATCGTATTCTCCTTTTGTAGCCACCAGATTGTTAAACACTACTGTTTTTAAGGATACAGCTTTTTGTTTAACCATTTTTTTAAAATCAATTAGCGATTTATATGCTATGTATTCCCCTTGTTTATAGGAAACATTCATTTTATCTAATAAATCTATATCGTATTTCTTCTCTAAAGACTGTATATAATGTACCGACGCATCTATTGAACATCCTGTAGCAGCATTTTCACTCTGATCTAAGGCTATAATTATAAATCGTTTATATCTAATTTCAAAAGCTGCTTTTAAATCAGCACCATGAGCAGCCCAATCTTTTATAAAATCATTAAGGCCCACCGTTATTTCACTAAGTTCATCATCAGTTAAACTCCTATTCGCTTGGTAAATCCAAACTCTAGAGGTATCTGGTAACGTGTTAAATTCTACTAGCATAAATTAAATTATTTTTAACCATACATCATAGATATGAAGACTTTCATACATTGTACATATGGCTATTTTTATTTGGGTTAACTCATTCATTATGCCAAATCGGAAAAGATATTGACTATAAATCTTGAGCAGAGGCGATAAGTTCAGCAATATCCATTACACCAACTGATGCCTCTTTTTCTTTATTTTTTACACCATCAGTAATCATCGTATTACAAAATGGACATGCTGCGGCTATTATTTCTGGTTTTGTTTCAAGGGCTTGCTCAGTTCTTTCTATATTCACTTCTTTATCTCCCTTTTCTGCTTCTTTAAACATCTGTGCACCACCAGCTCCACAACAAAGTCCTTTTTTTCTGCAGCTTTTCATTTCAACTAATTCTGCATCTAACTTTTTTATAAGATCTCTTGGAGCTTCATAAATACTATTTGCTCTTCCGAGATAGCACGGATCATGATAGGTTACTCTTTTTCCTTTGTACTTACCACCTTCTAAAGTAATTCTTCCCTCAGATACCAAATCTTTTAAAAACTGAGTATGATGTACAACTTCATAAGTTCCACCTAAACCAGGATACTCATTTTTAAGTGTATTAAAACAATGAGGACAAGCTGTTACAACTTTCTTTATGCCATAGGAATTCATTACTTCAATATTGGTAACTGCTTGCATTTGAAATAAAAACTCGTTACCAGCTCTTTTAGCAGGATCACCTGTACAACTTTCTTCTGTACCTAAAACCGCGAATGTAACATTGGCCTTATTCAAAATTTTAACAAAAGCCTTCGTGATTTTTTTTGCTCTATCATCAAAACTTCCTGCACAACCTACCCAGAAAAGAACTTCTGGTTGTTTTCCTGCGGCAAAAAGTTCTGCCATAGTAGGTACTTTTAGTACATTTTCCATATCAAATAGGCTACTTTAATTTTCTTGAGTCCAGTTTATTCGATCCATCTGATTGTAAG
>NZ_JBDVFA010000048.1:0-9299 GCF_039941195.1 Aurantibacter sp.
GGTGGGGTAAATCGCCAAACACTTCATCGGTTGAAATGTGATGGAAACGGAAAGCTTGTTTTTTGTCACCTTCCAACAAATTCCAATACTTTCGAGCAGCTTCTAGAAGAGCATATGTGCCAACAAGATTAGTCTGGATAAACTCACCTGGACCGTCTATGGAGCGATCAACGTGACTTTCTGCAGCTAAATGCATGATCACATCAGGACTGTATTGCTCTAGGACTCGATTTAATTCAAAAGAATCACAAACGTCAACTTTTTCAAAGTAATATCGATTGCCCTGAATCTCAGTAGGAATAGAATCAAGATTACCTGCGTAAGTAAGCTTATCAACATTAACAACAATATTATCGGTTTCACTTAACAAAAAACGAATTACAGCGCTTCCAATAAATCCAGCACCACCAGTAACAAGAACTAACATATCATACTCTTATCTATATTTAATATGTTTTATCATGAAAAAATTCAGATTGTACAATCTCTCTATTTTTCATTAATAAAGGGTTTTCAGAAGAGTTTTTTACAAGCCTAGTAACAAGCTCTTTTGAGTGGAGGCTATATAACGTAGCTAATCCTTTATTAGAGTACTCTTTCTTCTGTTCTGGAGTGAAGCTTTTCGTTTTATGGTGATAAACATAGACACTAGCCATAACTCCAGCTTGAAACCCTTGTTTGTAGAGCCTAATAAAGAAATCATCTTCTTCCCCATATCCTTTAGGGAAAGATTCATGGTCTAAAAGACCAACAGCTTCATATGCCGATTTACGAACCGCATAACAAAATCCGTTCAAAAGATTAACTTTAACAAGCTCACACTCATCAAAAAACACCTTCATTTTGCTATTAAAAGAATCAACCGTATATGAATCAGGCATTTCGTTGATCGCAATTTTACCTAAAGAGTCTCTTAATCTTGGTGTATTTTGCCAACTTCCTGCATTAGTAACAGGACCAAATGCGGAAATATTAGGGTGTTTTGTTGCATATTTTTTCAAACAGCCAACAAAATCGGAAGGTAAGACCGTATCACTATTCAGAACTACAATAATTTCGTTATCAGATGCTTTTACTCCGTCATTAACTGACTGTGTATAACCTAAGTTGACATCGTGAAAAATGATTTTATCGATAATTTCCTGCTGCTTAAGAAACTTAACTGTATCGACCTCACTCGCATCATCAACAATAATCAACTGAAAATCCAAGTCATTTTGACCTACTAGAGAAACAAATAGCTTTTGAACTTCTTCTAAAGCATTAAATACGGTGACAATTATAGATACGCTGTGTGCTTGCTTTGGCTCTAATTGCCTTTTCTCTAAGTCATCCACAAAAAAAGTAGATTCACAACTATTAAAATAGCGAGGTGTCTGATATGTAACTCTATCGCTATGCCTAAATATTTCAAATAAGTTTTTATTAAATCTAGGGATTTTTTCACGATGATTTTCTAGAAAAAAAAGGCTCAGCTCTGGGCTCTTTATAATAGCAATTGGCAACGATATCTGGTCACGTTTAGAGTAGCTTGACAATTCATAAAACCACTCTTCAAAAAACTTGCTAACAACAGAACTTTTGAGCCTAGCAATATAAACATTACTCTCAACTAAGTTAACTGAATTAATTGATTCATAACCATATAACGACACATATGATTCATACTGTCTATCAAGTTCTCGGCAAGATTCCTTAGCAAATTTTTTGCATGCAAGAATCTCTTCTTCAACACTTGTTCTATCAGGATGTTTAAAAAAACCTAAATCGGCATCCCTTCCTTTTAAAGATTCAACATAGTGAGATATACTTTCTTTTACAAGAATGTTTGAGTCAACCCATATCACATAATCATACTGAGACAGAAGCTTATGTGGATTTAATTTTACCCATCTAGCTAGGCGAGTTGAATCCGATTCATACTTATCCAATATCACTTTTATGAATGGCTTTGGCACAAATAAACACGGATCATCAGTAAAAACATAATAATCCACATTTATGTCAAAATATTCTGGCAATTTCAAATCTTCATATGAACCAGTTATAGCTGTAAAAAAGGCAACTTCTTTTTTTTCTTTCTTTAGGGCGTAATAATTTTCAAGTCTATAAACATGTGCATCTTCGGAAACAGTTTCAATTCCTGAAAACTCAACAATAGCTTTATCTAAAGTCCCTCCCAAAAACCTAAGATATATTTTTTTTACAAAATTCCTTAGCCGACTTAAAAACATCTAAATACCTTTAACATTTTTTTCAATTGCATATAAAACCTAATAACCGGCAACTTCTGATAGTAATCAATTTCAGCTAGTTTCTTAACTAAAGATTTTTCAAGACTATCTTTTTGATTTTTTAACTTTAAATTATTAACCATACTAGCAGCACACTCATTTTTATAATGCATGTATTTGTCAAAGATTAAACCATACTCTACACCTCTATCATAACTGACTTCGGGAAAGACTAGATCTGAGTCTAAATAAACTGCTTCATCATTAGAACAAGAAGATCGAAGAAAAGAATTTAATTCTTTAAATCTTTCAGGGACATTCTCCTCATCAACCTCTTGATTTCTAAGATCATTTGATATAGCTTCACTTATAATTTTATCATCAGGCTTTTGATCTATATTTATTTTATTAGATAAAAACCTTGAAATTTTATCAACAACACAGCTCGGAGTTGCATTAAGTTGTTCATAAGAAACAAACAAGACATCCTCTCCCTTCAAGTTATTTAACGCATTAACAACGTATTTATACCATAATTCCAACCAATATTTTTCGTGCGAACCATTTCTTTTTTTTAAACTAGCTGCTATCTCAAGTGGATTTCTGTGAATGAATATATATATAGGCTTGATTAATAAAGCTTCTTTCCAAATAGGAAGCGTCAAACAAATACGAGGTTCTTTAATCACATATGGCCGACTATTCCGATTCATTTTTTCCTCAACATTTACAATGCTATCGAAAACATCACCCCTCTGCTCTAAAACCTTAAAATTCAAAGAACCAATAGCATCCCAATCGCATTTTTGAGAGAACAAAATATCATCATTAATATTTCTAACATCACGCCTTTCCCAAAAGCCCTTAGCATTTTGTGAACTTGACCCGATACCTTCATCCAACTCGCCAAAATACAAGCCAAATTTTGTCAAGAGACTAGTTAATGCAGATGAACCAGACCGATGCATACCTATAACAAAAACCGGAGAATGCTTCATAAAACCTCTACAAGAAAAATCACACATTTTTTTTAAGGAAAAAGTTTAAAATTTCTATTTTATGCCCTTCTTCATTTATCACAAAGACTTTAGACTCTTTTCCAATTCCAACACTTCCCCCTTTATACTTTGATACACTACTAGTTTTGATTTGCGGAAATTTCTTAAAAGTAAATGGTGACGGTAGAGGCAATTGAAACAAAGTCTCTTCACCCTCTGTAACAAGAGTAACATCATAGATAGGATTGTCATTAAGGTTAAAAAGAAAAAAGTTAAAGTACACAATTCCTTCACTAACCTTCTCAACTAAAAAATAAAAATAAAAATCAGGATGCAAGTCATAGTTTTCCACACGCAAACCATGAGAAGAAAAACCTACATTGATATTATATTCAGGAAAAACTTCTTCCGCTGGCCCACACTTTCTAACGGAGCCATTATCTATCCACACAACTCGATTTGCGAGAGCAGAAACTTGATTCTCGGAATGGGATACAATAATAACGGTCATATTTGAGTTTATTTTCTCTAACAGTACACTCTCAGCTTTTTCTTTAAAACTAGCATCACCAACACCCAACACCTCATCAACAAGCAATACATCAGGTGAAGCAAAAATAGCAATTGAAAACGCTAGCCTAGACCGCATGCCAGATGAATAGGTTTTCACTGGCCTATCATAAAAGTCTCCAAGCCCAGAAAAATCTTTAATTTCATCATACAAACGTTCAATTTCTTTTTTCTTATACCCAAGAAGCATACCACTAATTAGCGAGTTGTCTTTTCCAGTCAAATTAGAATCAAACCCAACACCAAGTGAAAGTAAAGAAACACTATTAGTATTAAATATAACCTCACCTTTGTCTTGTCTGATAATACCAGCAAGTAGTTTTAGTAAAGTTGACTTTCCAGCGCCATTCCTTCCCACAATGCCTAATGTTTCACCTGGATAAACTTCGAAAGTTATATCTTTCAATGCAAAATATTTCTTAGAACGGAAAAAACTTTTATTTTGCTTATAAGAAACTGCAACATTTTTAAGACTAATGATACTTTCCATCATCATTCCAAGACCGCCTTTGCTATTTTATAATCTAGCTTTTTATACAAACAAAAGGAAAATAAAACTAAAACAATTGAAAAAACAACAACATAAGTCAATTCATCAAATGACGGAATAGTCTTATCAATCAGAACATCTCTAAACCCTTTCAATACAACTGCCATAGGATTCAAAAAGAACCATGCATGTAATCTTTCTGGTACTTCTTTGTAAGAAAAAAATATGCCTGAACAAAACATCATAAACTGCATAGCGATAGGAACAACAATACTAAAGTCCCTAAAGAAAGGTACGACAACCGCAAAGAATAAAGACACACTAAGAATCAAAAGCAGTTCAACAATAATAATCAAAATCACCCACAAAGACTCTTTTGAGAATTCAACACCTAACCCCCATATCAAAAAAAACAACACAGCAAAAACAAAAACCTGCTTAATCAAACTCTGTAATACAATTGTGATAGGAAAAAATATTTTCAGAATATACATTTTATTCATGAGGGATCGCCCCTGAATAAGACTAAAAGATGCTTTATTAACAGTCTTTGAAAACCACAACCAAGGCACTAACCCCATTAATAGAAAAGAACCATAACCTGGACCACCTCGATCCAGCAAAAATGAAAAAACAAAGTAATAAGCTGACATGTGCAATAAAGGCTCAAGAATCCACCACATATAACTAAATTTGTTATTTGATGTCTCTGACTTTAAGTTGAGAAAGGCCTTTACAAGCACAACTGAGAAAAAACTTTTAATCCTCATGACTCTAACCCTGATTTAAACGATATTTTCTGAGCTCATCACACAGATCAAATCTAGCATTACTTTTAATATAATCTATCTGACCAACCTGTACATTCTTTTCTTTTCCCTTAATGTTTTTTATATATTTATCACACATTTCATCATATTTCCCATTCATCAATGAGCACTCGGTCAAGTCTAAGTATGATACAATCCCTTTGAGCTCTTTATATCTATCCCCACCACTAGGCTCAAAAAAACCCTCATATTCAACTACATATATATTCTCCCTTGCCCTTATAGCCTTTACAGCAAGTTCCAAAGATTTATTCCAAATATCAACAGCAGCTTTATAATCATTCTCCTCCGGCCATCGATCTTTTGGGTTCTGGGCTCTCACATTAAAAGAAGAAGCTACGCTAAAAATGTCGCGATAGATAAATATATACTTACCACCTTCGCCGAACTCTTTCATCAAAGCAGGCCAAAACTTATATAGTTGAGGATATTTATCACCCACCAACCTAACATTTTCATATTTACTCTTATGCAGGTCATAGTACTCCCTGTATTTTCCAGGCCTAACTCCAACACTAGTTTCACTTACACTAATATCAAAAAACTTTTCTTTAGTAAAAAGGCTTTTTTTGACTTTACCGACCTTATATAAGTGTTTAAACCTTTCCATACCAATAAAAGCCTCACTATGACTTGAAATCAACTCAGTCAAAGCAGAAGTTCCAGACCTAGGAGCACCAGATAAAAATAAAAAATTCATATAAAACCTTAAATAAAAAACACTATACTTAACCAACCTAAGAAATAACTCAAAAAGCCTCTACTTCAAAAATAGAAATCTTGTTTTTCGAATGATTTAAACAACAAAAAAAACTCAGGTCTTTGCCAAATCCATCAGAACACCATAAAACCGTTAATAATTACATTAGCAATAGCCAAGTTTTTTTAAGTCAATCCCAATCATTTCAGAAGCCTTGAAATTTATCTCAGAAAAATACTCACCAACCACCCCATTAATTAGAGCTTTATTATTAGCATCAAGGGCAGAGAAAGAATTAGAACCAGCCAAATAAGAAAACGAAGTACAAAATCTCTCCCCCGCTAAAAACTTAAAAAAATTATTACTCGAAGAAATCATCCCTCTAGGTGAAAGCTCTGTACGAATCACATATCGATTAATAAACAACTTAAAATATATTTCTGATAACGACAAGGATTCATTTTTAAAACTTAACTGTGCGTTTCTGAAACGCTCAATATCAACATCTAATAGTTTCGACACTTTAGATTTGAAGTATGAAAAATCTTGAGCCATCAACTCCATTGGAATAACGCTAACATTAGCCTCACCAAACATATCTCTTAACAAAGTAATGTCTCTTGCATAATTTAAGTACTCCAGACGAGGCACTGGCAAACGAGCATTATGCTTTGGATGAGATTTCATCAAAAACTCTTGTAGCTTCATCCCACTTGAGTCGATTATCATTTGTTTCCAGGCTGAATATATCCACGATTTCTGCTCCCTTATAATGTAAATAATTTTCACATCCAAGCCAGTACTTTTAATTCTATTTAAAATAGACATTCTATCATAACCACCAGACAAAGGATATCCCGAAAGCCTCTCGTGTGAAACCAAGGGCACAAGTGAATCCTCGTTAGCTCTCTTAACAAATTCTAAAAAGCACTCTAAATCTTTACTGGAAATTAGCTCCGTTGATGATTTATTAACAAACACCTCCATTATTTTTGACTTTTTCAATCCTTGAAAGAAACCATGCCCCACAGTAAAGAAATCTTTCTGAAGGCTAGATGTTGCAGTCTTATGTAGACCAATATGAAACAACACTTTCTCAGCCATTTTAAAACCTATTTAAACTAATTTTCAGTAGATCCAATAAACACATAAAAACGATTAATATGAAAAACATATAACAAAAATCATCTGGTTTTCATTATTTTTTAGAACCATTCCTACTTAACATAATCGTACAACAAAGGATCTAAACCTACCTCCTCACCCAAAAAATCAACAACCTCCATAATATTATCATTTTCAATATCAAAAACCAGTAAGTCCTTATCCCTTCCTTTAAAATATTCAATCATTTCATTCACACTACGCTCCCACATATTCCTCCAGATAATCTCTAACTCACCCTCACTACACGAATGATATTCTTTTAATTCTTTTAGAATTAAACCATTAGAATGTTTTTTTCTACTTTTTATCCAACCATTGACATCTCTAACATTTAAAATAAATTTCGACCCAGGATAGCAGAAATCTAACTGCCTATAATAATCTTTAGCGTCTTTATTTTCCTTGTGCCAAGTAATATCTGAAAAAACCTGAGCGTCCTCATATTCACACACACTATTGACTTTAGAGTTTACGGTCCTCCCTCCCCGTAAAAGAGGCAAACCCGAAATTAAATTTTTCTCCATGGTTTTTGCCAAATTATCGGAGTCCCAGTGTATAGATCTTAAACCATTATTCTTAAAGAAGTAATGTAGAGATCGAGTGCCACACCGATTGAAACCTATAATGAATATTTTATTTCTATAGCCTTTGACAGATACCGTATTATCAAAAATCTCGGCATAATCGGATGACGCCAGATCCTTTTCAGTATACCCATGCTTTATATACCAATAATTTTCAGACAATTTCCTTAAATTATTTTCCTTAGATATAATGCGATAATGAAAACACAACAAACTAGCGGAAGATATTTTTTTTTCTGTGAGCCCACAATAAAAAGGACTTAAACTTGAATCTGATCCATTTATCGAATCAACAACCTCCCCCTCTCCGATAGGGTGATGATCACTTATATCATGAAACACTGCAGTTTTAAAAATACATTTAACCTCTATCTCATCAAATCTACACCGGAACTTGTGTATATGATTAGGATGCTTTTTATCGTGATTCCATCTCCATAAATTTTCAGCTAATAGTTTTTTAGGATCAAGTTCCCGACCGTTAGAGGACATCATAACCCAAGGTACTTTTACACAATCAAAACTTGAATAACTATCAACGACCTCCTCAACTATTGTTTTATGTGACATTTTATTTGTAGAAATAAACTCATCTACATCTACATAAATAATCCAATCAAAACTCTTTCTGATTTTTTTATACAACTTCGATGCCGAATTGTTTTTTATAACATTACTATCATATATAACTGTAACATCACTCAACCCTTCAACACTTTTATATATCCCCTTATCCTTACTATCATCATCTATAATATAAATATGATCAACACCTTGAGAAATATAGTAATTGACAAACTCTAATATAAAGAACTCATCCCTACATCTTGTTATCAAACCGAAACGATTCGATTTTTTTTTCCTAAAAAAATTAAAAAACATCTACAACAACCTTTATTAAAATACGTAATTTACACTATAAAAATCATTTTACTTATTAAAGACTTTAACCATACCAAAATCAACCATTCACAAAACAATATCAAGCTTAAAAATCAAGCAACCTATTAAAGCCCCCCTAAACTTACCAAAAAACATTTTAAATAGACCTTCTATCACATTAAATCACTGAGGCCATCTATTCATTTAATCACAAGCTTATATCTAACCGATATACAGTAATAACCTTAATTTACTTCAATATTTTTTGACAAGAAACCTTACAAGCAGCATTGCAATTAACAATAGCACCTATCAGGCTACTATGGACAAGCTTATAGGCTCACGGGAATACCTTGCATCCTTTGAAAAACTGCAGTTGACACAAGCAAACAAAGGTTGCAATAACAATACACAACCTTCAGGCCAAGCACATACCCTCTATACCCTGCTTACTTCTACACTTACAAAACCCAAAAAAAGGAAGATACGAATCACAACAAAGCTAGTCACCTTTATATAGTTAGTTTAAAAGCACAACAATTTGACGATTACACGGAAAACTGATAATGGCCTGAGATATTTAACTAACCATAGTACGAAGCAAACTAAATTTGTCACCCTTCCTGTTTTAAAAGCTCAGCCACTTACTGAGTATCATTCTTTTTAGGCTGGCCATTTATAAGTGAAGTATACCCCATAGAAAGGGTTGACTCGATTGCTTTTAAGACCTAGAACTAATGACAAGCACATAATGGATTAATTCTTTGAAATTACAATCTATTCGAAAGTTTACTGCAGCAGCATGATTTTTTTGTTTTGTCATGGCTGCAGAATCAAAAACTTA
>NZ_JBDVFA010000049.1:0-46012 GCF_039941195.1 Aurantibacter sp.
AACCTTCAAATTTTTCAATACCTTCTAACAGTAACCTTCTATAGGCGGCACCGGTTGCGGCAACCACCGTTTTGGCTTTTAAAATAGACGTATTACTAGAATTTATTTGGTAATATCCTTCTTTACGCTCTATGCCTTCTACTCGATGCGGTACTGAAATAGTACACCCAAATTTTTGGGCTTGTATGTAGCCATTATTCGCCAAATCCCTACCAGAAATTCCCGTTGGAAATCCGAGATAATTTTCAATTTTTGAACTCTTTCCTGCTTGTCCGCCTGGGGAGTTACTATCAATCGTTAATACTTTTAATCCTTCGGAAGCGGCATACACGCTAGCCGCCAATCCTGCTGGTCCTGCTCCAACGACTAAAACATCATAAACCTCTTCATCTAACTGTAAACGAACACCGGTACATTCTCCAATTTCATCAATGGACGGACGAATAGAAATCTCATTCTGACTATTTATCAATACCGGAAGGTCAGCTTCTGTTAAATCGAAAGTTTTTAACATCTGTACCAATTCGTCTTCCTTATCGGAATCAATAAAATTGTACCAGATATCGTTTTTGTCCATAAAATCACGAATGGCATAGGTTTGATTGCTATGTTCAGAACCTATGAGTTTTATGCCTTGTACATTATTTTTTAGCGCATCTTCACGGAGTAAAAAAGCGTTCAAAAGTACATCGCTAATATCGCTGAATTTAGCAATGGCACTTTTAAGTTTTTCAGGACTAATTCTAATAAGCTGTGTATCCTTTAGCGTCTCTCCACATACACCAACCGTTCTATGCGAAAGAATACTGCTTGACCCTGAGAATTGATGTCTTCTATGTATAGTAATGTTGTCATCCTTTTTATCAGGATCAATAATCTTAATACCGCCTGTTAGTACAACGAAAAAATCATAATGTTGATCACCAAAATCCAACACTACTGTAGGCTCTTTGTAAAATTCGACTTCGCCATACTTCTTAAGTTTTTCAACCTGTACATTGGTAAGCTCAGGAAATTTTGGGTCCATCATAATTTTTGATTTAGTAAGTTATAACAGCTTCATCAACGTAACACCAGAGCCACCTTTCATTTTGTTCCGCCGAACTAATCACTGGATGATCCGTTGAATGATCCTTTGAATGATAATGTGCCGTTGCATGTTTGTTCTTAGAATCGTCACAAAAAAGTGTAACACCACATTCTTGACATGTGCGTAAATGCACCCAACCTTCACCTAACCTTACACATTCTTCGCAAACATGTTCTTTAGCTGTCTTAATTTCTGAAATAGCAGTGTTATGCTTGCAAGAACTTTGTGGCATCATAGTTTTTTTAGGCTTTCTATAAATTTAGCGAAAGAACTTGATACAAACCACTTACTTTTTCCCGCTTTATAGTTTTCTAATTATACAATTCAATTAATCTTCTGGCGGATGACCATGAATTTGTTCAAAAACAGTATCAAAATTTTCCCGGAGATAGGAGTTAAGCTTTTTTTGATAATCCAGTTTTAGCCAACTTGTAAAATTATAGGTGCTTTTACTGATACACTTGCTATACACTTGTATCCTATTATCAATATCTCCTTTAAGTAATTTTGCCAATGCTAGGGCATCGTACAAATCTTCACTGTTTTCTATACAGATCTGGGCATGTTGTTCAATGGATTTTTCCAATACTAGTTTGGAAGATTCTCCAGAAAAGGTTGTATCCTTATATAAGGCTTTAATGTCTAAATAAGTGTTTTTAGATTTTGAAAATTCTTCACGAATGTCATCATCTAACTCATGTTTAAAAGTACCTTCAATTTCTTCATCGTCCTTGATACGGTCTATGTAAAAATTCGGAGATTTAAAAATAGCCTCCCAGTCTAAGTCAGCACCCCAAGGGCCAAAACGATAGATGTTGTTACCAAGATCTATAACGGTGAATTTAGATTTATTATTCAACACACGGGAGCCTCTACCAATCATTTGATAATACAAAGTCAAGGATTTTGTGGCTCTATTCAAGATAATGGTATCAATAGTAGGTTCATCAAAACCAGTTGTTAGAATACTCACAGATGTTAGTATCGCCTGCGGAGTTTCATGAAACCACTTTAAAATTTGTTTCCGCTGTTTTTTGGTAGCATTATTGTCCAAATGCATAATGGGTAACCCCGCATTTCTAAAGGTGTGGTATACTTGAATGGAGGTTTCAATACCGTTATTAAATATTAATGTTTTTTTCCCTTTGGAATGTTTAACATAAGCTTCCAGTAATTTATTTAACATGGACGGACTCGTGTATAAGTCAGAAGAGGATTTTACTGTATAATCCCCATTAGAACCTACCTCTAAAGAAGTCAGTCCCATATCATATTGATAGGTTTCTGCTTTGGCGAGAAAGTCGTTCTCAATTAAATTTTCAATGGATTCCCCAGGAATTAACTCGTCATAGTTCTTATTCATTGGCAAGTCCTTATTAGAACTTAATGGCGTAGCGGTAACCCCAAGGACAAAAGAGTTTTCAAAAAATTTGAACAGTTTTGTAAAGGAATTATAGTGGGCCTCATCCACAATGACCAAACCAACATCCGATATATCCAATATGCCGTCATTAAGCCTGTTGTTCAGCGTTTCTACCATTGCCACATAACAGTTGTATTGCTCTTGGTCATCTAAATTGGCCTTGCTGTTGACTACCTTATTGACTACGCCAAAACTGGTAAGCATTTTAGAAGTCTGGTTACAAAGCTCTACACGGTGGGTCATTACCAAAACCTTTTTGGAATGGTTTTTAAGGTATTGTCGAACTATTTCAGAGAAAATTACGGTCTTTCCACCTCCAGTAGGTAATTGATATAAAAGGTGATAATCATCTCTTTCATTATCGAACTTTTCAAATATCTTGCTAATGGCACCTTGCTGGTAACTGTAAAGTTCTTTGTCCGTTTTCTTTTCCTGTATTTCAAATAGGGGCTCTTTCATTTTATCTTTTTCTTGAGTGGGCAAAGGTAAAACCTTCAATAAGTTATTACTAATATATTGAAAAGCTTTCCGAGACAATTAACCGCCGTTTTTATAAATGATATCGATTATCTGATATTCATCGTACTAATCTTACAAAGTCTAACGCTTAAAAATGGAAACTTCAAATTGTGTTATACGTTCAAGAAGGTCTAAAAATTAAAAAACCACTTAAGAAAAGTGGCTTTTTAAATTGATATCAAGTATCTAGCTTAACCTTATCTAAAAGAAACACCTTCTACCAAAGGTTTATACCTAAATATATAAAAGGGTTGTGTTGCTACGCTTTTTCCATTATTAAAGGGTGCTCCTCTGTTTACCTGAGCAGCGGATACATACATATACTCATCAACGTGATTGTAACTAACACCATCTGGCCATACCATATTTTCATCTTGAACCATAGTTTTTACGCTACGGTCTTTTGCCAATATTACAGCGACACTTTTAGTTTCTAAAGCTGTTAAGTAAAGATTTCCATCTTTATCAATAGACATACCGCCATTGTTTGGTTTGTCTGAATAGGTTTCAATTTTGCTATCTAAATCGGCATCTGTGAAATCTTCATTTACCAATTCTAAGGTTTTAATCCGGTAGATTTTTGGTCCGTTTAGTGGGCCGTAGTAAATGTATTCAAAGTTAGCATCGGCAGTAATTCCGTCATTACCAATCAACAAATCTTTTCCGTTTACTGCCAAATGCTTACCATCAATTATTGTTGGTGTATTTTCTGGTTTAGTACTTCTTGTTCCTTCTAAAACACGACGGGTTTTACCGGTTTTCATATCTACAATGATAAAAGCTGCCTTGCTTCCATTTCCACCATTACCAATGCCTTCATCAGCAATAATAAAATAACCATGTTTAGTATCGACTACCATATCATTAGGCTGTGAAATTGCTGGCACACTAGATTCTGGCAAGTAATAAATACGTTCTAATTTGTCGGTTTTTGTATTCCAACCTACTATTTTAGGCGTTACATTATTACGTAGCGCCATATCTATCATCCAAATAACACCATTTTCATCGTTTCGAATTCCCAAGACATTGCTTAAGTAATCATCGTCGGTATCTTTTGGTGTGTTCCATTCCAAATTTGGAAAAGGCGTAGTAGTATTCGTCTTTTTATCAAACTTTACCACTCTAATTTCTGGTCCAAAAAATGGGTGATGACTGTAAACCAATTCACCATCATTGGTAAAAGCAATATTGCCTACCGCCTGGTCTACGGTGGCGTAAGTTTCTACTTCGGAAATGGTGTTTTGTGCTTGCACTGCCATAACTGAAGTCACTAAACTTAATATGATACTTATGTTTTTCATTATTACTTTACTTCAAAATCACCGTTACTTCTTATGTATAGTACCGTTTCTTTTTCTGCTGAAATGATTGAAGTTGCGTTTTCTTCTGCGCCAAAATATGAAGGAGCCTCTAATTGATTTTTAGTTCCCTTTTTATAAAACTGGTGCGTCAATCCTCCAGAAATAACTACAGTTCTAAAATTAGGGCTCAAATTTTTAATTTTTCCACTAAAGCCTGCTGGTAACCTTAAAAGTGTTGCACGCAATTGATTTTCCTCATGACTTCCCCATAAAAATGTAGTTTCAACATTACTCTTTGCAGAAACCCATTCAATATCGTTAGCATTTAACCAAACCATATTGGTTTTATCTACATTTATTGGTCGCTCGCCATTATCAAAAGCTTCCGATGTTGGTTGTACTAAATACGGACCTTCTTGAATATCTAAAAAAGCCATATTCTCATTATCATCAGCAGCTGTAATATGTGCTTCTCCCGCTGGTTGTTGCCAATAGGACCCTGCTGGTAACCATTGTTTTTCGGCTTGTTCATCATCATTATGCAATAATCCTTTAATTACAACGCCTCTATAAGTGATGTTATGAATGTGTGGTGGCGAAGAAAATCCTTTATTAAATTTCACTAAGAAACCTGCTGGTTCGTTTTTTGTTCTGTCTCCCCAAAGTTTTCCGGCAGCCGGACTTTTATCGCCTCGAAGTGGATTTAACCATCCCCAATCTACATTGTCTGCAGTTACCACCTCGTTTACAGATTTTGCCGAATCTGTTGTTGATGTTTGCGCACTTGCAAATGCCGTTGTTGCTATGACTAATGCCATTAATAGTTGTTTTTTCATTTTCGTAAGTTTTATAATGATGTTACCAATCAGTTTTTCTGATGATAGCTTATTCACTTTTCTTCAAATAATCTGGTAATTCTTTACTTAACCAGTCTTGACGTACTGGAACGTGAACATCTAAATCCACCGTTTTTTCCAATGCCCAAAATTCGTGTGGTATATTTTGAGGAAAAACAATCACTTCGCCACCTGAAACAATTACAAATTCCTCTTTGCCGTCTATTATGGTTTTAATTTTAACCTTCCCAGACATAATGTAGGTTATCTGCTCGTTTGGGTGTTTGTGCCAAGGAATGTGAGCTCCTTTTTCCAAATCAAAAATGGTCATTTGTCCTTTTTGACCGTGAAACCATTTTCTTTTAATTCCCTCACCAATAGTTTCCGATTCCATTTCATCAAAATTGAAATGATGCACTTTTGAAGTGGCTACAGAATCTATCGTATTTACTTGTGCATTTGCTGTATTACAGGCAAATATTGCAGTTACAGCTAGTGCTGCTAGTGTATTTTTCATTTTACTTAATTTATTTGACTCATTAAGTCTAAAATCCTTCTAAAACAATTTTTCCTTTAGCCTTACCTGTTTCTAAGAAAGCGTGTGCTTTTCTAAGATTTTCAGCATTTATAGTTCCGAAGTTTTCACCTAACGTAGTTCTAATAGTTCCGTTGTCGATCAATTCAGAAGCTTTGTTTAAAATGTTATGCTGCTCAATCATATCTTCCGTTTGGAACATAGAACGAGTAAACATTAACTCGATATGCGTAGATACCGCTTTCCCTTTAAATGGCATTACGTTTAACGATTTTGGGTCATCTATAAATCCGAATTTACCTTGTGGTTTAATCAGTTTAGCAATTTCATCAACGTGGTGTTCCGTAGCATTTAAACTCACCACATATTCAGGAGCAGGCAAGTCATATTTCTCACACTCTTCGCTTAATTTATTTCTGTGATTGATTACGGTATCTACACCCAATTCTTTTAACCAAGAAGAAGTTTCTTCACGAGAAGCCGTACCAATAATATTCAATTTTGTCAGCTTTTTAGCTAGCTGAACCAATATAGAGCCAACACCACCAGCAGCACCAATTACTAAAATAGATTTGTTTGCATCGTCTTTAGAAACCTGTAGCCTATCAAACAACATTTCGTATGCTGTAAGTGTTGTTAATGGTAAGGCAGCAGCTTCTGCGTATAATAAGCTTGAAGGTTTTTTACCAACAATACGCTCGTCTACAATTTGATATTCTGCATAACTCCCTTGACGTGTAAAATCGCCTGCATACCAAACTTCATCTCCAACATTAAACAAGGTTACATCTTCACCAATTTCCTTTACAATACCTGTTGCATCCCAACCAATTACTTTCCAATCATCACGTTCTACAGGCATTCCTGCACGCACTTTATAATCTGCTGGATTTACAGAAATGGCTTTAATCTCAACAAGAATATCTCTTCCTGTTGCTTTTGGTGTTTCTAATTTTATGTCTTGTAAAGAATTTACGTTATCTATTGGTAAATTCTCTTTGTATCCTATTGCTTTCATCTGACTTAAACGTTTTTGAAATTATATTACTGTGAAAATTTCGCTTTCTGCTAATCTAGATTTTGGTGTTTTTTCTGTGGAATTGAAATCAGATTCTGCATGATATCCTAAAGACACAGCAACTAAAGATGTGTATCCTTTTTCTCTTAATCCGAACTCTTCATCTAAAGCTTTTACGTCGATTCCTTCCATTGGTGTAGCATCGATTCCTAAACTAGCAACACCTAATAAAAAGCTACCAATGTTAAGGTATACTTGCTTTTCCATCCAGTGTTGTAAATCTTTTAAATCGTATTTATGAATACCGGCAAATGTTTTTACAGCACCTAAGAATCCGTTTTTAACATCATCATTAGGGAATCTTCCGTCTTTATCTTCGGTGTCTGCTATATGTTGATAGTAGTCATCATCAGCATCAGTCTTTACACAAAATAAAACTACAGCCGAAGCATTAGTTACTTTAGGCTCATTAAAACTGAAAAAACCTTGAGTTCCTTTTGCAACACGTGCTTTACCTTCGGTAGTTTCTGCAACTATAAAGTGCCAAGGTTGTAGGTTGACGCTTGAAGGACTCATTCTCAACAAGTTTTTGATTTCAGCCATATCTGCATCAGATATCTTTTTGCTTGCATCATATTCCTTGGTTGTATATCTCTTATTTAATGTTTCTTCTAAATTCATCTTTGTCTTTTTAATATGTTGATTGTATTTTTATAGGACAAAGGTAAAAGGGGAACACAGTCAGTTTAGTGTACAAAAAAAGGAGAAGTAAGTATAAAAAGAGGTTTTTATAGTTGTAATTCTTAAAAGATTATTAAAAAAGTCTATTTATGTTGTTTTCAAACACTTAAGAATATAAGCAAATAAAAGAATGCTTATGTAAATAGCCAAAATTGAATACTTCAGAATACATTCTTAATTCAAATAATTTTAGTCTTTGAAAGGATAGAAATTTTTCTGCTCTAAATCAGAAATATTAAATTCTAACTTTTCCTATTTCTCATATCGATTAAATCTAAAATGTATCTGGTTAATTAAGTCGTCTTGTTGTTTTTAATTTTGGTTTTAATCAAAAATAACAGATATGGAAATTGAAAATAAAGTATTTATAATTACAGGCGCATCAAGTGGAATAGGAAAAGCAACAGCTCATAAACTAGCTGAAAATGGATCTAAAGTAGTACTTATGGCTCGTAGCGAGGATGACTTGAATGATTTGAAGATTGAAATAGAAAAAAATAATGGCAAGGCATTAGTAATCGTTGGTGATGTTACCAAAACTAAAGATTTCGATAATGCAGTTTCTAAAACCAAAAAAGAATTCGGCACCGTAAACGGTTTAATAAATAATGCTGGATTAATGCCACTTTCATTTGTAGAGAAGTTAAAAACAGATGAATGGGAGAAAATGGTAGATGTCAATATAAAAGGAGTACTGAACGGAGTAGCAGCCGTATTACCAGAATTGAAAGAAAATAATAGTGGTAATATTATCAATATTTCATCAATGGCCGCAAATAGATATTTTCCTGGTGGAGCGGTGTATTGCGCTACAAAATCTGCCGTAAAAATGTTTTCTGAAGGACTACGTCAAGAATTGGCTCCTAAATACGGAATCAATATTACTTCTATTGAACCAGGTGCGGTAGCTACAAATTTAACCAGCACAATTACCGATGAGGATATCAAAGAAAAAATGGAAGAAATGCAAAAAATGGAAACGTTAGAAGCGGAAGATATTGCAAACTCCATTTATTACGTGTTAACCCAACCAGAAAGAGTAAACATCAACGATGTTTATTTGATGCCAAGTGAACAACAGTAATAATAATTCAAAAACAGAAAGATATGTCTACGACAACAAAACAAGATACATTCAAAACAATAAATCCTACTACAGGAAAAGAAATTGCTTCACATAAATATATGACAAATGCCCAAGTTGAAGAAAGTATACAACAATCTCACAAAGCGTTTCTTAAATGGAAAATGAAGAGCGTTGAAGAACGTGCTAAGGTAATTGCCGCAATTGGTGAAGAACTGCAAAACTATAAGAAGGAATTAGCTACATTGATGACTGATGAAATGGGTAAACTTTTAAAACAGAGTAACCAAGAGGTAGATATATGTTCCGGAATTTGTAAATACACAGCAGAAAATGCACCTGAGGAATTAAAGAATGAAGAACGTACTTTACTAAATGGAGGAAAAGGTATAATAACCTATTCTCCCATGGGAATTATCTATGGAATTCAGCCGTGGAATTATCCTTCATACCAAGTTATTCGCTATACAATAGCAAACCTTGTTTCAGGTAACAGTGTTTTATTAAAACACGCCTCTAATGTAACGGGTACCGCAAAATTATTGAAAGATATTTTTTATAAAGCAGGTTTACCAAGCGGGTTATTTTCTGTTTTAGTAATTGAACATGAACAATCGAATGCAATTATTGAACATAAGTTAATTAGGGGTGTCACTTTAACAGGTAGTCCTGTTGCAGGTGAAAAAATTGCTAAAAAAGCTGGAGCCGCTCTTAAAAAAACGGTTTTAGAATTGGGTAGTAATGATGCATATTTAGTGCTTGAAGATGCAGATGTCGATTTAGCGGTAAAGAAAAGTGCAATGGGAAGAATATATAATAATGGCGAAACCTGTATTGCAGCTAAACGTTTTATTGCAACGGAGAAAGTATATGATGAGTTCAAAGAAAAATTTGTCAAAGCAATGGAAGCCTTAAAAATAGGTAATCCTAAAAATGAGGCTACGGAATTAGGACCTATGGCTCGTGAGGATTTAAGAGATAAAATTCATGAACAAGTTCAAGAAAGCGTAGAAAAAGGAGCTGACGTGTTATGCGGTGGAAAAATTCCTGAAGGGGAAGGTTACTTCTACCCTGCTACGGTAATAAGTAATGTTTCACCTGGGCAACCAGCATATGATGATGAGCTATTTGGACCAGTTGCTTCTTTAATAAAAGCAAAGGATAATGAAGATGCGATGCGAATTGCCAATGATAGTAGATTTGGATTAGGTGGCGGAATCTTTTCTAAAGATGTTCAAAGGGCAGTAGAATTAGCAGAAAAGCATTTTGATACGGGAATGGTATTCATAAACTCTTTTGGTACAGCAGAACCAAGTATGCCGTTTGGCGGAGTTAAAGATTCAGGGTACGGCCGTGAACACGGTGGTTTTGGTATGAAAGAATTTGTAAATGTAAAGTCTATTATGAGTATGAAAGACTAATACAATGGCTAAATATTACTTAAAAAGCACCTAAAATGGGTGCTTTTTTATTATTGAATTATTATAGTCAACTAGATCTAGTACAAAAACAGGTTCTCATTGTATTTAAAAAGGTAACACAGTCCATTATTTCCGTACAATTGCTTCTTTTTATTTAATTTTGGAATGAATTTTTAGATAAATGAGAAGAAATGCAAGTGCTAGAAGCCTATAAACCTTTTGAAATACAAGAAATTGAATTAACAGATTGGAAACAACGCCCCGTTAAGAACAATTTTTTTGAATTGGTAATGATTAAAGATGGTGAAGGCACGCAATGCATTAACTATAATCACTATACCTACGGAAAGAACAGTATGTTTTTATTACCACCCTTAAAATGCCATTCTTTTAATATAGAGAAACCAACACGTTTTGTGTTTTTAAAATTTACAGATTCATTTTTTAAAAAGGCGAATAGTATTAATATTGATAGAAACGAGTGGTTTAAAGAGGCATCGTACATATTATCAAATTACAATCAATTACCGGGAGATATTATCAAGAACGAAGTGGATCGTAATTATCTAGAAAACTTAGTAAATATGATTTTGCAAGAGTCTAGAAATTATAGTGCTGAGTCCGTAAATTTAGTTACTAGTTTAATGACCAGCATACTAGAAATATTGATACGTAATATAAAGAAGAGCAGTTATTTTGAATTGCCTAAGAATAATATGGATGATAGAATTACCAAAATGCTCACCTATATCAATGAAAATATTGATAAAACAGAATTACTGAAAGTGGAAAATTTAGCCGATGTTTTTAAAATGTCACCCACTTATGTGAGTGAATATTTTAAGAAACAAGTAGGAATGTCGTTGCGTGAGTATATTATAAAAGGTAAGCTGAAATTAGTGGAAATACGTTTACTAAATTCTGATTTCCGATTGAATGAAATTGCAGATGAATTGGGTTTTACAGATGTTAGTCATCTATCAAAAACTTTTAAGCGCTACACGGGGTCTACGATACGTGAATTTAAGAATAACGGTGAATATATGTTGTTGAAACGCAATGTATGCGCTAGCTAAAGATTATTTTTATCTATTAGAATCTCCATTGTACTATTATATCCAATATCAAAAATTGAATCTATAGAGCGCATATCAAATGTTCCATATTTACTTAATGCTTCAGGGGAGACAACAAAATCACAATCATTAAACTTTGCCAAAGAATCGTAAGCTGATTTTAATTTATAAGCTCGGTCTAATACGTTATAGGAGTGCTTTAAATCTTTAACCGCAATCGTTTTAAGTGGATTAACATAACTTCCAATAATCTTAGAACACCTATTTTTTAATGGTTCTACGGGAAAATTGTTTAGAATGCCACCGTCAACAAAATAATTACCAGCTATTTCTATAGGTGAAAACACACCTGGAAAAGTTGCTGATGCTAATACAGGTTTTATTAATTCTCCTTTATTAAAAATTGTTAGTTCTCCTTTTATTATATCGGTAGCTGTAATAAATAATGGTTTTGGTAAGGTTTCAAAACTATCATCGGGAAAGAATTTTTTGAATTCATCGTAAAACTTTTCGGTATCTAAAAAACCTGGTTTTTTAAGTGCATAGCGTTTAGCATTAAAAATAGGAACTACTTTGAAAAAATGTAATATCTCTGACCAAGTTAAACCTCCTGCATATAAAGCTCCGACGATCGCACCAGCACTTGTACCTGCTATGTGCGTTGGATAAATATTGTGCTCCTCTAATGCTTTAATCACGCCAATGTGTGCTACACCACGTATACCCCCACCGGATAAAACCAAACCAATATTCATATTCTCCAATATTTTGCTATAATAAATTTAATAGAATAGATTCAATCTCGAGAAACTATGTCAAATTTGACTAGTCCGCCATCAATATTTGCTTTGTCTAAAATTCCATTGCTATAATAATAGGTATTCTCCTTGCCTTTCGAATTTATTTTTTTATAACTATGATTTCCGTTTGAAATAAGGGTGTTAAAACTTCCATCTTGTTCCGAATAGCAGTGAGTTATATTTACGGGTTCTTTAAAATAAAGCAAAATAGTACTGTAATTAATTTGATTAGTGATTACAGTTTCAATTTTATCATTTTTGGACATTTCATAATCATTGTCGACCAATTCTGTAAACGTGTTGGCATGCGTTTTATCATTTAATTCAATAACAACGCGAGCAGTTTTCAATTTTTGTTTTTCAAAGATTACATCATATTTGTATTCTACTTCTATTTCTGTAATGAAACGTGTTTTAATTGCCGTAGTACTTTGGTAAACCTCCTTGTCATCTTTAATTTTTTTGGTGGCTTTTAAAGTTCCAACGACTTTATCTTTCATTACAATATCAAAATTTAAAGTAGTCTTGATACTGCCAGTAGCTAGTTCTACATCACCTAAAAAAATATTGGTAATAATAAATAAGCAAATAACTAGCATTTGATTAATTGTAACCATTATAAAACGAAGATTAAGTAGTGAATTTAAGGTGATATCACTACGATATCGGATACAAAGTTAACGCATTCGAAAAAATAGGAGTAATAATTAAGAAAAGACCTTATTACTTTTCTTGCGTTACAAGTTTGTCATTCTTCCAAATGCCTTTGGTCACTATTTCACCATCTTTTCCGTAAAAAGTACCCTTTCCGTTTCTTTTATCATCTTTCCATTGACCCACATATTTCTCTTTGTTTGGCCAATAATACGTACCTGTTCCGTTTCGTAAATCATTGGAGTAACTACCAACATAGTATTCACCATCTGCCCAATAAAAGGTACCTTCCCCGTGGCGTTGGTTATTTTGCCAAGACCCTTCGTAACGACTACCTGTATTAAGTATCGCAACACCTGTTCCATTTGCCATGTTATTGGAAACTTGACCAACATAGTGCATTAAACTTCCTTTCTTATTCTTAAATTTTAGATACTCACCTAAAGATTTATTTCCTAATTGACGGCGCATCGCTGCCAACTGTACTTTTGCTTTTTCTAATGCAAAACTTAATGAATCCCTTTTATTTAAATCGAACTTTACACGTCGTTCTAAGGCCTGAAGTGAATCTAAATTAGTAACAACACTATCTTTTATTACCGTTGTTTTATCTGCTTTTAAATCAAGTAATTGTTCTGCTAAACCAATTCGTAATGGTATTCTATACGGATTGTCTTTTACATTTTTGAGTTCACTATTGTAAGCATTCAAAGCTTTTTTATAATCGCCTTCAAGTAATATAGAATCGATACGCATTACTTCTTTAAATTCTGCTAAACTTTCGTCAATTTCTGCCTGCTTAGTTTCTTTTTGTTTTAAATCATTATTCAGACTTACAGATCTAAAAAGATAAAAAAGGGCTACCCCAGCAGTCACTGCGAATAAAATATAAGGTATGGCAATTCTCTTTTTCATTAATGAAATATTACTTTATAATAACTAATTAGTTTAATCATTCAAATGAATAGCGGGTAATTTATTTTTAACTCTCCTAAAATCAGGTGAATAATACATATGTACCCGTAACGTAAATGTTTGCTTAAATTCTCCAGCGTTTTTTAAATCTTGCCCCATAGAATATAGCCCACCTGCTGCTACTGTTAAACGTGGTGTTAAGATGTAACCCAAAGTTGTTGTCAAACGTAAATCTTCCATTACACTACCTACAACAGCTTTACCACTCTGCATGATTAATTCCGTTTCTGGTGCAACATAAAATGTTTTAGGAACTAATTTATGGTTGTTTAGAGGGATTTTAGCTCTAAATAAGTAACGCCATCGGTTTCTAAAAATATATTCACTATCGTCTTCAAAACCTTGAGTCCATCGATGCTCTATTCGAATACGATGATAAACAGTTGCACTATAAACAGGCATAGCGAATTGATATTGGTGCCAAATACGCCATTCTGGCACTAAATTTCTGTCTTCAGATAATGGATCTGTATTAAAATTAAGTCGTAGCACACCACCCAGACTAAAATTTACTTTTTTAGAATAAATATAACCTAAGGCATGGCGATTATATAATTGACCAACTTGGCCTACAAATGGAGTGCTTTCGGTTTCTTCAAATCTAAAATGTGTCTGAGCATCCCAATACAGTCGTTTTGAGATTCTTATTTTTCCATAAGTATTTACCCAAAGCTTGGTTTTTGCATGTTTGTATTCCGATTCCTTGGGCAGGACTTCATATTCCTCTTCCTGTGCAAAACTCTTCGTGTAAATACATCCGAACAATAGGAATAAAACCCATACTATTTGTTTTGAATTTCGCATCATTGCTCTTTCTTAACTGTTGGGTTAATATTCATTAATTCTAAAACCATTTTTGGATCTTGTTCTCTTTTTAATTTGCGTTCTAACTTATGAGTATCTTCATCTCTCAAAGTCATCATACGCTCATGAGTAGCTTTATACAAATTAAGCAAGGTACCGGCATTGGTGCAATTTAGATTAGTGCTTACTTCATTAAGTAAATAAGGTTCTAATACTTTGCGATATGCAGCAGTTATACGCTTTTTTATCTCTTCCGTCATAAGGTTGGCCATAAAAGGATTCCAAACTTGATCCTGATAATGTTCAACTATTTCTTGATTTTTGACCGGATGAAGTAATATTTCGTCTTCTAATTCTTCTAAATGTTCAAAACACTTAGTGAGATGTTGACCAAACTCAAGTTTTTCTTCCAAATTCTGCATATTAGAATATGCACTTAGATTTTTATTGGCTACAGCTTTTATTTGCTCTAAACCAACAATCAAATTATTTGGAAAAGTAGCGTCAACGGAATCAATAACACTATTTAAATTGTTTATTTGAGAAATCATTTGTTCTTCAAGCGCAATGAATTGCTGCTGACGTTTCTCTTTTGCTAATTTTGGACTAAGTATTTTTTGAATGGAAATTAAGCTGGCTTCTGCATATTTGGTCATTTGTAAGATTCCGTTCAAATTCTTCTCAGAAAAAGAATAAGCATCAGCATTCGAATTTATAAATGAACTCTTATCGCCAGTTAACTGACCTAGTTTAATTTCTTTTGAAGGAAAACCGTTGGGTAGAAAATGTTCAATTAAATAATTTCGATCAACATATTCGAGTATTTTCTCATCATTCAAATTCAATACTCCTTTAATAGGATATAGATACTGTTTAGAAATAGAATCTACTACACTGTAATAATAATTAGCTTCTTCATCAGATAATTTTAAAATATTCAATTGAGTATCAGCTAAAAATGAAGAAGCAATAGAATCTGATTTTAAATAACTGTCTTTAATATTTTGAAGTTTGGTAGCCGCAATAGAATCTAAAGGAAAATAATTAACCTTTACTTTAAATTCAGGTAGAAATGTTGCTTCGCCTAATGAAGATAAAATGGTGTCTAACTTTTTATAATAATCTGCATTTTCAGCTAATAAACTTGGTATACCACTTGACTTTAAAACAGTTTCATGAATATTATCATTTTGAAATTTTAGAATTTTTATAAACCGTCTATCTAAATTGATAATGGTTTGATTTGAACTATCGGAATCAACTTCTATAAGATTTACTTCATTTAGAAGTCCATTATTTAGGGTACTTATTTTTATTAGTTGACCACTATTAAAATACCAGCTATGTGTATTACCCACCTGATTTTCAGAATAAAAAGTCCATTCATCATGAGCTAGTCCATCTCTTAAAAACCTTCCTACAAGTGTTCCTTCGGTATTTTTAATTTGAAAATTCTTTTGAGGTATTCCATTATCAAACTCTATTGAACTTTCAAACAGTGTTTCTAAAACCTCAGAATTTTTAATTTGATTTTTTGTGTAAACCCATTTGCCGTGTGGTTTGCCTAAAACTAAAATTCCGTTAGCATTTTCTTGAACTCCACTTACATTGAGTTTGTATTGAAAACCAACCACCTCGGTTATACTATCAGATTTAAATTCTCCAAAATCAAACTCCCATAAACCACTGGCTATATTCTGCTGGAATTCACCTTTAAATAAGAATGTTTTATCTGCTTTAGACAAAAGAGCATCCAAATTAGATTTTTGCATTTTAAAAGTGCCATCTAAAATGGTATCATTGTTAGAAACAAAATACTGATAATCAGCAATACCCGAATATTGGGCGATTTCTTTAGGTCCAGAATACCTTTGCTTTTCCTGACCAAAAATTGTAGTAGAAAACAGTAAAAGAATTAAAAATGATACTGGCCGAATAATTTTACGGAGTGTCATGTATTGAAATTGGTTTGTTTACTTAGTTACAATTCAATACGAAAAAGTATCACGTTTGGATTTTTTCAACCTTAAATACTTTATAACAAACCTATTATTCCTACAATTTAGTACGTTTTATACCCAGCAAACTAAGAAATCAATGAAATAATAAGGCACTTACCGATTTAACAGTAAGTGCCTTATTTTCTTTTTTAAATAATATACTATTCCATATCAATAATCCCTACAACTTCATACGCGCGCGTACCATCAACTTGTACTTTTTCATATAATATATTCGCGTACTCATAATACGTTTGTCCATCGATTATTACTTTTTCGTAATTATCAGGTAATTCATAAACTATAGTACCAATTTCTGGCTCCACAACTTCATAATCAGAACCTACTTGCGAATAAAATGTACCTCCAACACTAAAATATATATGATTGTTATAATGAACCCTTCTAAAATTTGGAGGTAAAGTTTTAATTCTAAATCCAATTTTGGGTGCAATAACTATGTAGCGTCCTCTTGAGGCAGTATAAAACTTGTTATTAGCGTAATAGTAGTTACGTCCTTTATGTTTAATGATAGTTCTGTTTGGTACTGTTCGCACAGAGACTACTTTCTTTTTAGGTGTTTTATAAACGACTTTAGTACTGGATACTCGATTTGGCGTTCGTTTACTAATAGTTCTTGTAGTTACAGTTTTAGTTGTTGTACGCTTTCTTGTTTGTGCCATTCCTGAATAGGTAAATGCAACAAGGAAAAGTGATGTTACTACATATGTTTTAATTTTTGTTTTCATAATTCTAATTTTTAAAAAAGGTTAATAATCTTTTTTACACTTATCTCTTTGACTTTTAATTTTGATGATGGTTTAAAATTAGAAATGTCTTTATGAGAAAATTAACAATTAGATTTATGGATATAGGAAACACTAAAAAAGGCATACTTTTTAGAATATGCCTTTTAAAAATTAACTTTCAATTATATTTAATCGCCTGATAATCTAACCTTTAGCGATGTTTTATTGTTTTTTAATATATAGGCAGGTAATCTAATCTCAATTCTTTTTAAACCTGCTATTTGTCTATCTAACTTTAATGGAGAAGGATCTAAAGAAATGACGGATACTGTCAGTTCAGGATGTGATAAATTCTCTAATTTCAATTGTTTTCCTTCTTGATGTAATATTGCACCTCCATCAATAATTTCAACATCAGCTAAAGTTAACATTTGCCATGTAATTAGTTCTGTAGATTCTGATGCTACTATAGTATCTTCGATTAACAATGAAGTAGGACTATCTTTTACAAATCGACGCTGTGCACTTTCCAATTGTCCTTTAAATGTTGCAGTTAAGTCTATTGTAGCTTCTGGCTGTTTACCGTCTTTAAAATTAGATATTACGGCCTTCCCATCAACAACATGATGCTTATTATTAACAGTGATGGTACTATGTCCAAAATTATTTTTGGTTAAAAGTGTCCAACGTTGGCAATCTTGACAACTTTTCCAAAGATCAAACCCGACACTTTCTAGTGCATGATAATTTTGATTGCCCGGGTCAATAGACCATCTAACATCATTCAATTCAAAAATAAAAGATCCACCATCCATATTTCCATGAGGAACAGTTCCTCTTCCTCCTTTTCCACCGAAGTAATAGTTATATGGGTCAGAACTTTCATTTTTAAAAATTACAATAGGATTGGCACCATCACCTTTCCATGTTGTTGGAGTAGATATACTTTCCTTAGGTTTAAATTGAGAAATCCATACCAAACTTGCTCCATCAGTACGACCTAATTTGCCCATGTTTTCCGCAGAAGTCAAAAAACGTTCCTTCTCAAAAAACTCAGAATTCCCTGTTTTCATAGCAAACCATGCTAGTGTAGTATCGCCATTTGCCTTTCGTTTGTCTCCACAGTCTGCAAAATTATAATACCAACCGGATGGTGCATTGCTCAGAACCCTAAATTCAGCACTTTCTTTTAAAGCAGGATAGTCAGCCAAACCAAAATCGGTATTAAAAGCACTTTCAAACATTGCTGCTGTAACTACGGTAAAAGAGGTACCATAAGACCAATAGGTAGAACCTTCCGGATATACACCATCTGGTCCATACGATATTAGTGCCTGTGGAATACTATCTAATGCTCTTCCTATTGTTCGAGCAGCTAATTCAATATCTTTATCGGCCGTTACAATCGAAGCTGCAACCATTCCTCCATGGCAAACTTGATTCCAATTATTATAACCGCCTACCCAGCCAGTATTACCTTTTTTATTATAACTTGGCTTAATACCTTTTTCGATAAGTGCTGTTTTTGCAAGCTCAATTGTACTTTGAGGTAAGTCACCATCTGTCCAATCAATACCAAAGGCTACTGCCATAGCCATTTCAGCTACATCTAAATAATGTGAAGGATTCCAATCGGAAAAACTACAAACGGCCTGTAGTTCTTTATCAATGCGGTCTAAAATAATTGGATCTTTTTCCATTTTATAAACCATTCCTAACATGTTGATACGATATAACATTTCACGCGATACATGCAATAAACGTCGACCTTCTAAAACTCTTTTAAGCAAAGGTTCTTTTTGAATAGCCTTAGCATTTAATTTTATTGCCTTATATAGGTTTTTAACAACCGGGTCGGTTTGTAGTTTTTTCTTTAATTGTTTTTCAATTTTAGCATTCATTACGAGTTTTGGACCTTTTTTAGGTAATTTTCTCTTTAAGTATGATACGCTGATTGGGTTTTCTAATTGAGGTATTTCATGTGCAGCTACTTCTTGCGCCTCAATAGTCTGAAGTGTACTAAGTAAAAATAAGGGCGTAAATAATAACGAATAAAGAATATTTTTAAAAAGCATTTGTAATTAGTTTTGTAATTATTAATATGTTGGTTTTGGTATTGTAAAAAATAAAAAGGCCATCTTTTTGAGATGGCCTAGTATTTATTAATTATTGTTTAAACTTACCAGCCTGGGTTTTGTCCTAAGTTGGGGTTTTGTGATATCTCAGAAAGCGGAATTGGCCATAAGTAATGCTTACTTTCATCAAATTGTGGCGTAGCCCAATCGGATCCACCATAAGGATCAATATACGTTTTTCCAGATTCAGGATCTACTGCACTAAAAGCTGTAGCTCCTTCATATCGTGCTTCTGCCGCGGCATCCCATAGTATTCCGTAATCTTTTTTCGCTAATTTTGATCCTTGTTTCCAACGTCTTAAATCATCATAACGGAAACCTTCCATAAATAATTCCACACGACGCTCTCTTCTAATTTCTGCTAGTAAAGGGGTAATACCATCACCTGTATAACGTGGGTCTACGGGTACAGCGTTTATATCTAAATGTGGCATACCTACACGATCACGCAATGCGTTAATAGAAATATCTATATCTGTCTGTGTTATGGTACCCAATTCAGCAACCGCTTCGACATAATTTAATAATGCTTCACCTAAACGTAATGTAATTGCAGGAGTCCAAGATGTATTATATGAACGATAGGCTGCTGCAACATCATAAACCTTAATGATTTGATACCCTGTTGCACTTTTTTCACCCCCTACCATGCCGGTTACACGTGGATAGGTAAAATCTCCACTATTTCCAAAGTTATAGAATTCACGATCTTCTGGATGTAATATGGTTTGTCTTAGTCGCGGGTCTCTATTTACAAAAACATCTTCAATTGTTGCATCACCAGCGTATTCATCTGACAAGGTAATAGGTAAACCATCGGTACATAGATAATCTTCCACCATACTTTTGGTGGCACCTCCATTATATCCTCTCCAATACGACATTACGTGGTTTGTATATTGTCCCGGATCATATTTTCTCCAAAGAATAACCTCAGAATTACCATCTAAATCCAATTGACGATGATATGCATTATAATCATGTAATGGATCTCCAGTTGAATACAATGAAAATGGGCCATTGTCTATTAATTCTTTGGCAGCATTGGCTGCTTCGGTAAGCCACATTTCACTATTTGTACCACCATGGTACTTTTGCCAAGTACCTTCAAAAAGACAAATTCGAGACTTTACCAATAATGCCGCCCAACGATTCAATCGACCATGATTGCCACCATCACCCCAAGATTCTGGAATATTAGCAGTTGCAAAATTTAAATCAGCTAGAACATTTGCCATTACTTCATCTCGTGGAGTTCTTGCACTAAACAATTCTTCAGATTCTGTACTAAGTTCCTCATCCATCCATGTTATGTCTCCAAATTTAGAAACCTTGTCAGCATAAAACCAGCCTCTAAATAATCGTGCTTCAGCTCTATATTTATCTTTAACTTCTTCGGCAACATCAGCAAGGTCATAATTCTGTAGTCCAATATTTAAAGATCTAACAAAATTCCAACCCGAATACCCATACCACTGAGCGCTATTTGGCACTACATGTATACCGGCTCGAACAGATCTGTATCGGTCATGTCTACTATGTTGTGCCGTAATATTATCAGAAAATTCATCTAAATACCAGATACCGTACTTATGACTATTAAAACCATCAGAATGCCCCATCATAGGTGGTACAGTATGGTCTTGTCTTGCCAGATTGTAAAAGTTATTGTTATACACCTGTAAGTCGCTTTCAGTTGCCCAAAAAGTAGCATCACTAACACTATCTAGAGGTACTCTTTCTAAAAAGTCATCGTTGCAGCCAAACAACAGTAGTACTGCCGCAAACCACATTATATTTTTTATTTTATTTGTTTTCATAGTATATAAATTCTTTTGATTAAAACGACACATTCACACCGAAGGTTAATATTCTTTGTAAATAGTATTCCTGAGTTACGGTAAATACGGATTCAGGATCCAATGGCTTATGCATTTTTGTAGACTCCCATAAATTTTGTCCAGCAAGATATAATTGAAATTTGCTCATCCCCAATTTATCCACTAGCGTAGTTGGTAGGTCAAAACTCAACGTAATATTTTTAAGTCTTATGTAAGAAGCATCTTGTACATATCTTGACTGTGGAAGAATATTGCGTTTATCAGAAGTACCTATAAGTGGTTTTGCAAAGTATGCATCTGGATTATCAGGACTCCACGATTCCGTAATGTAATAGTTTTCTACAAGATTAGCATTATTAGGATAAAATGCATTCCAGTTACCATTACTTGGTAAGTAATCTCTAAAAACGCCTTGAAAGAACATGTTTAAATTCCAATTTTTATAACTTATATCTGGATTGATTCCAAAAGAATAACGAGCTGTAGTATTACCAATTATTTTACGATCACCTGGATCTTCAAGGGTAGAACTACCACTGTCAATTTTACCATCGCCATTTAAATCTGCATATTTTATATCTCCTGCAGACCAGTTATTGCCAATAGGTGATTGATCAGGAGAAGCGGCTACTTCTGCATCTGTTTGGAAAATGCCAGCAGTTTCGTAACCCCAAATTTCACCAACTTGTTGGCCCACATAATATTCAGATATTGCTCCAGATGGATTGTCGTATTTCGTAATTTCCGATTGGTTATCAGAAAGTGCTAAATTCAAGCCCCATCTACCATGTTCTCCAAAGGTATCGCGCCAGTTTACTGAAAGTTCCCAACCTTTGGTACGCAAATCTGCAGCATTACTTGCTGGAGCACTAGTACCCAATAAACCTGGATAATCTATAGACATTAACATGTCTTTGGTGTCACGAGTATAATAATCCGCAGAGATTGCTAGTTTATTTTTAAAAAGTGCTAAATCAATACCAATGTTTTTAGATTCTACCGTTTCCCATGTTAATGAAGGACTTACTAAACCACCAGGACCTACATAAGGTGTTCTTCCTGATCCTAAAATATATGGTGAAGTACTAGAACCTAAACTAGTAATGTATGGGTAATTTCCATATTCTTCTTCTACGGATTGATTTCCTAAAGAACCCCATGATCCACGTATCTTAAATTGATCTAACCAATTAGCATTTTCCATAAAAGACTCTTCTGAAACAATCCAACCTGCTGAAAAAGATGGAAAAAAGCCAAATCGGTCATCTGTAGGAAAGCGAGAAGTACCGTCATATCGACCATTTGCTTCAAACAAATAACGATCCTTGTAAATGTAATTAAATCGATAAAAAGCACCACGTAGAGAGAAATCAGACTCATTGCCACCAGTAGTTTGTGTTCCTGTAGTGGCACTTATATTGGTAATTAATGGCGTTATTAAAGTTTGTGCTCTAGCTTGGAAATAACGCTTATGCCCCCATTCCTGGTTAAAACCAATCATCGCTTTTACCATATGATCTTTTTCCTCATTATCTGCATTAAATTCATATTCCGCAAAAGCGTTAAAAACATAATATTCATTTCGATTATTTGATTCTTGGATGTAGTCATTACCACTCAACCCATTGGTAATCATTGGGTCTGCATTTAAATCTGTACTTACTACATTAATCTTGCTTGCTACATCTTTGTCATTTCTACTTACAGTATTATATGAAAATTCACTTCTAATTTTCAAGCCTGTAGCGGGCTCTAATGTTGCTCCTTGTGTTAACCATAAATCACTTGTTACAAAAGTATCACGACCTCCATCTTCCAAATAAGGTAAGAAAATATTACTACTAAAGTATTCACCAATATAAGGCTCATAGGTAGCGCGATCACCTGGTGTTTGATAGTATGGTAAATCAGGAAATTCTACAGGTGTAATAGGTAATACACGAGCTACAGAATTAATGTTTACATCCCAATTGTAGAAATGTGGCTTATCACTGTTTTGATTGTTGTAAACAATTTTAGAATCTAAATTCAACCAATCGTTTACTTGAAAATCCATTTTCATTAAAACATTGTATCGATTGTATTTTTCGTTTTTTTCAGTATTGTTGATATAGCCGTCTTTTTTAAGATAACCTAAAGAAGCATAATACGACGCTTTTTCAGTTGCTCCGCTAATACTAAAATCATAGGTTTGTTGCGGTGCAAAATCTGCTATGGCTCTATTGTTGTAATCGTTATTACCATAATATCTAAGATTTCCATTTACAACTTCCCATTCGTTTTCAGAAATTGGATTTTGAGAATAACGCAGCGTACCCGCAACAAATGCATCATCGTATCTTGGCTGACCACTGGTATTAATAGTAGCTTCATTGATATAATTTACAAGTGTATAAGGATCTTGAACAGGATCGATATGGAAAATAGGCTTCGCATACGATTGTTGCGTACTAAAATTTATTGATGTCTTTCCTACTCTACCTTTTTTAGTTTCGACTAGGATAACCCCAAAAGCACCACGAGCTCCATAAACAGCCGCGGCAGATGCATCTTTAAGCACTGAAATACTTTTAATATCATTTGGATTAATTCGTTCCAAATCCATCGGTACCCCGTCTACTAATATTAAAGGGCTACCTCCATTAATTGAAGTAAATCCTCTAATATTGAAATCTGCACTATTGGTTGGATCTCCATTTTGAATAGAAATATTTAAGTTTGGTATAACACCTTGTAAACCTTGTCCTGCTGAAGTAATTGGTCTATTCTCAAGACGTTCCGAATCTGCAATACCTACAGAACCTGTTAAATTCTTCTTTTTCTGCGTACCATAACCTACAACTACTACTTCATCAAGTTTTCCGGCGTCAATTGCAAGATTTGCATTCACAGTAGAATTACCGCCTACCGCAATTTCTACGGTTTTATATCCAATATAACTAAATACTAGTATAGCATCAGAAGCTACCGATATGGAGTAATTACCATCGAAATCGGTGACTGCCCCCTGATTTGTGCCCTTTACAACGACACTTGCACCTGGGAGGGGGATTCCGTCTTCATCATTTACAACCCCAGTAACGGTTGATTGTAATTCGTCAATTACGATTTCTGGTTCAAAATTAGTGGTATTCGCAAACGTTTGCGAAATACCGAGAAAGAAAAGCAGCGCTGGCAATAAATAACCAGCCGCTTTTGGCATTAGTTTCTTTAAGCGATTTTTAATCATAATAGTTTTCCTTGTTTAGTGATTAGGGTTAATAATTGAGATTGTTGAAATTTTGATTTTGAATTAAATAGAGTAGATCTCTTTTAAAAGAGTTTTCCATTTATTTGTTGAGTTAGTTAATTGGTTGATGTAAAATTTTGAGCTTGAGCATAGAAACGTTAACGTTAACGTT
The DNA here is from genome assembly GCF_039941195.1 of Aurantibacter sp. Lineage (GTDB taxonomy): Bacteria > Bacteroidota > Bacteroidia > Flavobacteriales > Flavobacteriaceae > Aurantibacter_A. The sequence continues at coordinate 24,407 of NZ_JBDVFA010000049.1, forward strand.
TCTATGCAACTAATATAGGAATACAATTAATATAAAAAACAAAATGTGTTAATTTATTTGTGATATTCTTAATTTTTAAACATAAATATTATCTCTATATAAATAATTTATATTAAAATTTTAGAAGTACTGAATATACAATAATGTGAAGAATATGTTAATAAGCCCTTAATTTACCGATATTTAGAGCTTTTTTAAACTGTAGAATTTCCTACATATTTCTATATAGAATTTACCAATTCTATATTTTTTAAAAATGATTATTTTTTGTAAAAAAATGAGCCCAATAATTTGCCCCAAAAGTAAAAATGAGAAAAAAATGAAGAAATTTAACTCAATTATTTAGTGAGTTCTTGTTAATAAAGTTTAAAAAAGTAGATTTATATTGATCAGAAATTGTAATTCGTTGTTTGTTAATTATTATCTGACTTCGCTCTATTACCTCAATGTTTTTTAAAGAGACAATGAACGAACGATGTACACGCATAAAACTTGATGAAGGTAATTCTTCTTCCAAGGATTTTAAACTCATCAATGTTAAGATGGGTTTAGGATTATCCTTTAACCAAATTTTTATGTAATCCTTTAGACCTTCAAAATAAAGTACGTCTGCTAACTTAATTCTAATTTGTTTGTATTCTGATTTTACAAAAAGAAATTCTTTTTCTTCAGGTTCAGGCTTAGTTTTGGACTTACCCTTCACCAATGAAAACCATTCTTGTGCCTTATTTGCTGCTGTTAAAAATTCTGCATAGTCGAAAGGTTTCAATAGATAATCTATAGCCTCCACTTTAAAACCCTCTAAGGCATATTGATCAAACGCGGTGGTAAAAACTACTCGAGACTCTTTTGGAAGCATTTTTGAAAATTCAAGTCCTGTTAAATCTGGCATTTGAATATCCAGAAAGAGTAAGTCCACCTTTTCTGTATTCAAAAACTGCATTGCTTCAATAGCACTATTGCATTTTTTAATCAGTTTTAAATATGGCGTCTTTTTTACGTAACTCTCCACTAGATTAACAGCCATAGGCTCATCATCTACTATCATACAAGTTATTTGAATAGCTTCCATATTACGTTTCTATTTGTAGATTAACTCGATAAACACCTGCTTTAAGCTCTTTTTTGAAGGTATGTTTGTTTGGATATAGTAGTTGTAATCGTTTTTCTAAATTAGGTAAACCAATACCACTACCACTTTTATCACTATCCTGTTTTGGGAAATTATGGTTTTCAATGGTAAAGTCTACGATATTACCTTTTATAGTCATATCTATTGAAATTATGCTATTCGTATTCGCAGAAACCCCATGTTTAAAAGCATTCTCAATTAATGATATAAATAATAAGGGAGAAATTTTAATTTGTGAGTCACTAATCGGGAAACTAGACTCAACCTCCGTTTTATCTGTTAGTCGAAGTTTCATTAAATCGATGTATTTCCTCATAAATTCAATTTCTTTCGAAAGTGAAACCAATTCTGTATTCGTTTCATAAAGAAGATAGCGCATTAATTTGCCTAGACTATGAATTGTAGATTTTGCTTTATCCGGAGAAATATCTACCAAAGAATAGATATTGTTTAATGAATTAAAAAAGAAATGTGGTTGTAATTGATATTTAAGATGTTGCAATTCAGTTTGCAATTTAAAATTATCCGCTTCCTTTTTTTCGGCCTCCGTTTTCACCCATCTTTTAGTCGCTTTTATGGCGATGGAAAATAACAAGGGAGCTGCGTATGAAAGCATTTGAATGTAAAGAAACAATTTAAACGGAGGTCCGTTCCTATTTTCAGTAGTAGGTTTTTTAACGAATTCATAAAAGAAATTATCTTCAATGAACTCTTTAGAAAGAATAAAAAATGCAATTATAAAAATATTGATACCGATAAAAAGTAAAGTTTTCTTTGTAAAAAGAAATCGATCTATCAGCACAAAATAATTTAGATAGAATATGATGGCGTAAAAGAACATCGGAATGAAAAAATGGGCAATAAGCCTATTTACATCCTGTTCCTGTCCGTAAGACAAGATAAAAGGCATACTAAACAGCACCAACCATATGAGTAGGTGCTGTATAAATAGTATTTTATTGTTTTTATACATAATTACTTATTCGTAGCGCAATGCCGTTATTGGATCTAATGCCGAAGCTTTTTTTGCAGGGTACCATCCGAAGAATATACCAGTAACTGCACATACCGCAAATGATATAATAATCGAATACAGCGCTACACTAGTTGGCCAATGTAAGAACTTTTCGATAAAAACGGTAGCGCTTAGGCCTAAGATTACACCTAAAAGTCCGCCAGTAATACTAATTAAAATAGCTTCTATTAAAAACTGCATTAAAATATCTGAACCCTTACCACCAACAGCCATACGTAGCCCAATTTCCTTTGTGCGTTCTTTTACAGAAACATACATAATATTCATAATTCCAATGCCACCTATTAATAATGATATACTTGCCACAGCAACCAAGAGAATAGTCAACATTTCGCTAGTAGAACTGAAGGTTGAGATTAATTCTTCCATAGAACGAACAGAGAAATCATCCTCCTCATTATCCATTAATTTATGTTCGGATCGTAAAATTTCAGTCACTTCTGTTACAGCATCTGGAGCATCATCTTCACTAACGGCTGAAGCCATTATTTGATTTAGATAATCTATAGCTAAAATTCTTTTTTGTACTGTTGTATATGGTGCAATAACAACATCATCTTGATCTTGGCCAAAAGTATTTTCTCCTTTTTCTTCTAAAACCCCAATAACTTTAAACGGAATATTATCAAAACGAATCATTTGCCCAACTGGATCTTGTCCGTCAGGAAAAACATTGTCTACAACCGTTTGTCCAAGAATTACCACTTTGGAGGCTGATTTTACCTCGGCATCGGTGAACATACTTCCGCTTTGTAAACCAACTACTTTAATTTCTAAATATTGCGGATTTACCCCATAAATGGTACTAGGCCAGTTGTTGGCTCCGCTAATAACCTGTCCACCGCCATTCACAACAGGCGTTATATAGCTCAATAGCGTTGATTTATCTTTTATAACCTCATAATTTTTAAGCGTCAGTGTTTGAACATCACCACCACTACCCCTTGCAGGACCCCTATCATCAGTACCGGGTCGAATGGTAATCATATTAGAGCCCATACTAGAAATTGTACTTCTAATACTTTCCTTTGAGCCTTCACCAATAGCAAGCATAGCGATAACAGATGCTACACCTATTATAATGCCCAACATTGTTAATAATGTTCGTACTTTATTTAGTACAATAGCTTTATATGCGATTTTTAATAGATTTAATAGTCTCATAATTAGTCTTGTTCTTTAGGTAGTTTAGCTAATTCATCCGCCGCAGATTGTACATTATTATTGGCATAATCTTGGATTATATTTCCATCTTTCAATACTATTGTTCTACTGCTAAATGTAGCAATATCTGGTTCATGGGTTACAAATGTTATTGTAATTCCCTGCTTATTCAATTCTTGAAATAAAGACATAATTTCGTATGAGGTTCTAGTATCTAAATTACCAGTTGCCTCATCAGCTAAAATCATTACTGGATTGTTCACAAGTGACCTTGCGATTGCTACACGCTGTTGTTGACCTCCTGAGAGCTGTGATGGTGTATGATCTAATCTATCTCCTAACCCTACCATTTCTAATGCCTTTATTGCGCGCTCTCTTCGCTCTTCAGTTGATACTTTACTATTGTATAAAAGTGGTAATTCTACATTTTCAATAGCTGAAGTTCTAGCTAGAAGGTTATACGATTGAAAAATAAATCCAATTTTTTCATTTCGGATAGTAGCCAATTCGTTTCTACTTAAATCCTTCATACTAACACCGTCAATCTCATAAGTTCCAGATGTTGGTTGGTCTAAACAACCTAATATATTTAACATGGTACTTTTACCAGAACCACTAGAACCCATGATGGTAACGAACTCTCCTTCTTTAATAGAAAATGAAATACCACGTAGGGCGTGAACTGTTTCTGTGCCCATGGTAAACTCACGCTTTAGGTCTTCTATTTTTATAATTTCTTTACTCATGACGCTTATTTTTTACCTCCCGGTGGTTTTGGCATGAACGGACTTTCTTCTGACCCACCTGCAGGAGCTCCAGATTGTGTTGCTTCAGATTTTAAACTATAAACCAACTTATCGCCTTCATTAATACCACTTAATATTTGCACGTTTACTCCATCACTTGCTCCTAATTCTACCTTTTTTGCAGAAATAGCGCCGTTAGATTCTAATACCCACACTAGTGTAGTACTATCTTCATCGGGCATTGGTCCTCCTTGTGGGCGTTCAACCGTTAAATTTTCCTGTTCATTATATGCCATCATTTCTGGAGGAGTTGGCTTAAAGTTAATCGCCTTCGCCTCTACAGATAATACATCCTTTAATTCTAAGGTGTAAATTGAAATCGTAGCTGTTAGTCCAGGCTTTAACTTTAAATCTGGATTGTCCGCTTTTATTACCACAGTATAGGTTACTACATTTGACGTGATTGTTGGATCCAATCGTACTTGAGTTACTTCACCTTCAAATTCTTGTCCTTGGTAAGCATCTACTGTAAAACTTACACGTTGCCCCTCTTTTACAACACCTATATCAGCTTCATCGACATCTGCTTCAACTTGCATTTCTTTCAAATCTTGAGCAATAGTAAATAATGTAGGAGTGCTATAGCTTGCAGCAACGGTTTGTCCTTCTTCAATATCTCTTGATAGCACTACTCCATTTATTGGTGAATAAATATTGGCATAACCTAAATTTGTTCTTGCCTGTTGTAGGTCAGACAAACGTTGTGTAACAGTGCCTTTAGCCGTTTCGTAATTGTACAGGGCATCATCGAAATCAGATTTACTTATTACTTGATTATCATACAAAGTCTTTTGTCTTTCGTAAATAGTTTGTAGGTAATTGCTATTACTTACTGCATTGTCATAGGAAGCTTGTGCTTGTGTGGTAGCGGCTTTAAGATTAGTTTTATCCAGTTCGGCTATCAACTGTCCTTCTGTTACCACACTATTGTAATCCACATATATTTTTTCAACTACACCAGAAACTTGTGTTCCAACATCAACTTGGTTTATTGGTTCAATAGTACCAGTTGCTGTAACCATAGTTGTTACATCGCCTTTTTTGGCTGCTATAGTTTTAGCCTCAATAGCAACGTTTTCATCGCCTTTAATAAAGCTATAGGCTACAAAAGCTATAATAATCAATGCGATACCGCCTATTATAAATTTTCTGTTATTTTTCATTTTAATTAAAGTTTAATTTCGTTTCCTTGATAGAATTGTAATAATTGATGGTATAAAATATTTAGGTACTTCGATTGTAAATAGTTCTGTTGGGCGTTAGTAAATGTGTTTTGGCTAATTACTAAATCAGTTGTACTTAAATCTCCCAACTCGTATTTTTTCTGTGCTAAATTATAAGACTGTTCTGCTGCTTCTTGAGAAACTTCTGCCGCTATTAATTGTTCTTGTGATGAAAGTGCATTTTGGTAAGCTGTTTCTACTTTCTTAATAACTTCTTTTTCTACAGTCTGCTTTTGAATTTCTGCTTTTTCAATATTAAAATTGGCCGTTTGTACCGCCGATTTTGTCTGATTTCGATTGAAAATGGGGATGGATAAGCTTAGACCAATTTTTTGATTAAAATTTACATCTAACTGGTCTGTAAAAGTATTGTCATTTATACTAGTGTAACCTGATCCAATACTACCTATTAATGATAATGTTGGTAGATACCCGCCTTTTGCAATTTCTAAATCTTGCTCATTTATAGAAATATTTGTGCTACTAGCAGCTACTTCTGGAAGAAAATCTAAAGCATTAGAATAAATCAGCTCCTTATTTAGCTCAAGATTTATTAAATCTAAATTTTCATCTAAAGTTTCAATTTGTAAATCCTCTAAAGGAGATAATTCTAATAATTGTTTTAAGCCTATTATATTGAGCTCATAGTCATTTTTTGCTGCAATTACATTGTATTTGTTGGTCGCTGCTTGACTCTGGGCTTCAGTATAATCGCTTAGTGCAATGGTACCGGCATCCAATCTAGATTTAGCTCTAAGCACTTCTTTTTCTGATGCATCCAAATTATTCTCAGCAATCGTTATGCCTTCTTTACTAAATAAAGTCTGTAAATAAGATTCTAAAATACTAATCACAATGCTGTTCTTAGCCTCTTCTGCTAGCAGGCTATTCTGTTCAATTACTAACTTATTTTGCTTTACTTGATTATTTAATTGATTTCCCTGAAAAAGTGTTACTGAACTATTGATGCCTAAATTGGTACTATGAATTTGATCAGAAACATAATCACTAGTAATAGGATCAATAGATGTTCCGCTCGAAAAATTTTGAGAAGCACTACCAAAGAGATTAGGTAGTTTTGCAGATTTAGCCTTATTATAATCAACTTCTGAAATGCTAGTATTTAAATCGGCATCTTTTACGGTGATGTTGTTGTCAATAGCGTACGTTATACAATCTTCTAAAGACCATATTTTCGAATCGGAATTGGTTAAGACTTCTTGCGTAAAAACAACTTGTGCAAATAAGAAGCTTGCTATGGCGATATATAGTTTCATTTAAAATGTATTTACAATTAACACTTCAAAAGTGAAACTTTATACTTCCTTATTAAAAGAGAATAGAAGTTTGACCTAAATGACTATACGAATTCTGTTATTTTATCGACGAATGTTTTAAAGAATTTAATATTTGTTTATCTGATGTGTAGTATAATTTTTTAGATAATTTTAAATGCAAATCGAGTGAAAAAGTAGATGATTAAAAATTCGTTAATTCTTCATATTTAAAGGGCTGAGAAATTTCTGCTATATTTCCAACATATGCTTTCCCTCTTAACCGTTTAACCGTATATGCTTCTAATTTTTCTGCAGGATATTCTTTTTTTAGTTCTTTTATCCTACTCTCTTTTAAATCTTCGATTAATGGATTTAACCATTTATCTTCATCTTCTTCTGTTAGTATTAATGGCATTCTTGGTTCTGAAAGTTTAGGGTTGTTATGTATCTTTTCAAGCAAAGAATTGCCTTTGGTCGTAACTATAGTAAAAGTTGTGATTTTACCGCCATTACCATCCTTATAAAGACTATATAAACCGGCTAATGCTAGAGGCTTACCAGTCTTGTTTTTTATAAAAAAAGGGAAAGTTTTACCATTAAAATGATGGTGTTCATAAAAACCATCTATATAAATAATACAACGATTATTATTTGCAGCATTTTTGAAAGAAGGTTTTTCAAAAATGGTTTCACCCCTTGCGTTAATAGTTGAATTCCATATTTTTTTAAGTTGTACTTCGTCATTAACCCATGGTGGTACTAGTCCCCAAGTGGCTACCATAGGAAAGAATGGAGATTCATTTGTATAAATTAAGACTTCGGGATGATTGAATCCCGTAGCATGATGCAGCGGTAAATCTGTTAAAGGAACTAGTTTTTGAATAATCTCATCAATGGCTTGCAAATCGCCATGTTTTTGAGCTCTTTTTAACTGGGCTTCAAGACCCGCTTTGATATCGTAACACATAAATTAAGCACAATACTATATTAGGAAACTCCTCCAATTTATCATTTTATAATCTAAAACGATTGTTCCCGTATAAAGTTCTATTCTCTCAAATATAACTCATAATCCTAATTATTTTAAGATAATTGAAGTTAGATATTTATTAAATTAGAGCGTAATTTTTTAAAGATAAAAATGTTAACAGCGAATGAATTTGAGGCTCTTGAAAGAGATGGTTATGTTTCTTTAGGGCAACTATTAAACAAGGAACAAGTTGAAGCGATAAATAATACTATAGATGAGCTTATTCTTATTGAAGGGAAAAATGCTGGTTCTGAATTATTTGAATCTAAATATATAAGACATCCAAAAGAGGAAGGTGCAGATCGCCTTGCAGATTTGGTGAACAAGGGTGCTATTTTTGATGTTTTTTACACCCATGAAAAAGTTTTAGCTGGTATTTCTGCAGTTTTAGGTGAACATTTTAAGCTTAGCTCTTTAAATTATAGAGCAGCAAAACCAGGATTAGGGCATCAAAAATTACATGTAGATTATGGTAATTCTATTGCCGATGGGCAATATAAAGTTTGTAATTCTATCTGGTTATTGGATGATTTTGTTGAAAATAATGGCGCCACTCGAATAGTTCCAGGTACACATAAGTCAAAATTACTTCCAAATGAAGTTATGGATGATGTTAATTTATCACATCCCAATCAAGTTTTAATTCAAGCTCCGGCAGGTTCCGTTTATATTTTCAATTCACACGTATGGCATGGTGGTACCACAAACTATACGAATAAATTTAGACGGAGTATTCACAGTTATTTTTGTGCTAGTGACCAACCACAACAATTGGATCAAAAAAAATATATTACTGAAGAAACTAAAAAGCGTATAGATTTAAGATATCAAAAAATATTAGATGTTTTATAATGATATTTATAATTTAAAGGGTCAAAATTCTATAGATTATTGATATTTATCTTGCTTTCTTTTTTTAATTGATAAAGTATTTTTACGGAGAATAAACTAATTTATAGAATCTGAATACTACAATTGTCAAGCGCTGACCCTTGTTAATAACTAAAGGTTCTTGAATACATAAATCTATATTCTTAATGAAACCTATTGTTCAAATTTCTCTCGATTTAACAAATATTGATGAAGCTCTAGAAACCGCGGCACTTGCTTTACGTGCTGGTGTTGATTGGCTTGAAGCAGGTACTCCACTACTTTTAGCAGAAGGATTACATGGTGTTCGTAAATTGCGAGAAGCTTTTCCGAATGTGCCCATTGTAGCAGATTTAAAAACAATGGATGGTGGATATCTGGAAACAGAAATGATGGCTAAAGCCGGTGCTACACATGTGGTCGTAATGGCTAGAGCGCATGAAGAAACTATTAAAATTGTAGTTCAAGCTGGACATGATTTTGATGTTAAAGTTATGGGTGATAACTTGGGATGCCCTGATATGATTGCCGGTGCGAAACGTTTAGAAAATTTAGGTTGTGATTATATTGTGCATCATGTTGGCTATGACGAACGACGTGGAATAGCTGCTCAAGGACTTCGAATGCCCAGTCCATTAGATCAATTAAAAGAAATTGTTGAAGCAGTGAACATTCCTGTACAAGCAGTTGGTGGACTATCATTAGAACAAGCAATTCAGTGTCCTATTTATGGAGCACCATTAGTTGTATTAGGAGCACCATTAACTATCGATGCAGATGCATTTAAAACTGCCGATGGTGATCTTGAAGGTTCCTTACGTTTGATTTGTGAAAAAATACATTCGTTCGAAGAAGTATAAATTCTATTAAAATATATAAGAAATATGAACTCCATTGCTGTTGTAAATTACGCAGAAGAAAAAGGAAGTGTTGAGATACGTGAAATTGCAAAACCAATTATTGGGCCAGATGATGTATTATTAGAAGTTGCAAATGTTGGTGTTTGTGGTAGTGATCTTCACCAATGGACATCTGACCATAGTTGGCCCGTAAATTATCCTGTTGTACTTGGACATGAATTTGGAGGAAATATTGCAGAAATTGGCAGTAATGTTCAGGGATGGAAAGAAGGTGACCGTGTTGTTAGTGAAACAGCTGCTGTTATAGACCAAAATAATCCAATGTCAAAACAAGGATTATATAACCTAGATCCTACTCGGAAGGGTTTCGGATATGGCGTAAATGGAGCTATGACTAGATTTGTAAAAGTACCTGCTAGATGTTTGCATAATGTGCCAGATAAATTACCTTTTGAACAAGCATGTTTAACAGAACCATGTTCGGTTGCCTATAATTCTGTGGTTGTCAATTCTAATATCAAGCCAGGAGATCGTGTACTAGTCATTGGTCCGGGTACGATAGGAATTTTGTGTGCTGCAATGGCTAGATTATGTGGTGCAGAAGTTGCCATAGTTGGTTTAGAACAAGATAGAGGTCGATTAGAAATAGCGTCTCAATACGGCTGTGAAGGAATAGTTGGAGATGCCAGTGAGTGGGCGAAAAAACAGGATGGTCTTGGAGTTGATTGTGTTATTGATGCTGCCGGAGTTAGTGCCACTTTAAAAATGGCTTTGCAATTAGTACGGCCAAATGGACAAATAACAAAAGTTGGATGGGGTCCAAAACCTTTAAACTTTTCCCTTGACCCATTGGTGCAAAAGAATGTTAGATTGCAAGGAAGTTTTAGTCATAATTGGCCAATATGGGAGAAAGTACTCTCTTTATTAACTTCAGGTCGATTAAATGTGAACCCTATTATAGGAGGTGTTTGGAACCTTACAGATTGGCACGAAGCATTCGAACAAATGCATACTGGAAAAGTAGTAAAAAGTGTATTAAAACCTAACTAAACTAAGATGCGTTTAAAAGACAAAGTAATTCTTGTAACAGGTGGTTATACAGGTATTGGTAAGGCAATCGTAAAACAATGTTTAAAAGAAGGTGCCAAAATACTGGTAAATGGACTCCGTGATGAGAAAGGTCAACATCTAGTAGGAGCTTATAATCCATCGCAAATAGCTAAATACACTATCGATATTACTGAGAAAGAAGCTCCTGAAAAGTTAATTCAAAAGGCTATTAACCACTATGGTAAATTAGATGCGGTAGTAAATAATGCTGCAATTGTTGCTTCTTCAAATATTGATACTACGAATATCGAGTTTCTAGAAAAATTGTTAGCCATAAATACTTTGGCTCCATTTGCCATTATTCAGAAGGCTTTACCGGAATTAATAAAAACGCGGGGATGCGTTGTAAACATTGGTTCGATAAACTCTTGGAGTGGTGAAGAAAATTTATTAGCGTATAGTATTTCTAAAGGCGCTTTAATGACCATGAGTCGTAATCTTGGTGATTCTTTATTCAGAGAACATGGTGTTCGTGTAAATCAAATAAACCCAGGATGGGTATTAACAGAATACGAAAAACAAAATCAAAAAGAACAAGGGAAAAGAGATGATTGGTTTAAAAATCTATCCAACGTTTTTGCTCCCGCTAAACGAATATTTAAACCTGAAGAAATGGCCATGGCAGCTATTTATTTACTTTCCGATGAAAGCGGACCCATTAGTGGTCAAGTTCTTGAAGTCGAACAATTTCCAATGATTGGCCGAAATCCACCAAAAGGTGATTTATAATCAAAACTAAAATTTAGAACAAAATGCCCAAACTAGCAGTATTTCCTAAAGCATTTATGCATGAACTTTGTAAAGATGGAACTATGAAGGTTTCTGAATGGATAACTTTAGCCTCGGCACTTGAAGTTGATGGAATCGAATGGTACGCCGGATTTCTTGAAATGGAAGATAAAACCAATTGGCCACTTTTTAGAAAGGAAGTTGAAGCGAATGGAAAAGTAATTCCAATGTTATGTTGTTCACCCGATTTTACGCATCCTGAAGCATCATTTAGAGCAAAAGAAATCGAAAAACAACTTAGTTGGATACGGATGACCGATATTCTTGGTGGAAAATATTGTCGCGTGCTCTCTGGACAACGTAGACCTGAGCTTACCATTGATGAAGGCGTCCAATTGGCTGCAGAATCCATTAAAGCCTGTTTACCTTTGGCTGAAGAATTGGGAATTACTTTAATTCTAGAAAATCATTACAAAGATGATTTTTGGGAATATCCTGAATTTGCCCAACAAATGGATGTATTTTGTAAACTCGTAAATAGTATTGACCATCCAAATTTCGGAGTTAATTATGACCCTAGTAATACATTTTTGGCGGGAGAGGAACCATTAGATTTACTCTATAAAGTATCGGACCGAGTGGTTACCATGCACGCAAGTGATCGCTATTTATTATCAGGTACTATTGAAGATTTAAAGAATGAAGAAGGGGGTTCGGTAGGATATGCAAAGCGATTAAGTCATGGTGAAATAGGCAAAGGACTTAATGACTACGATGCAATTTTTACCGAATTAAAGCGTGTAGGTTTCGATGGTTGGATAAGTATAGAAGATGGTGTAGATGGCATGGACCAACTCGAACGTAGTGTTCAATTTTTAAGAAAAAAAATCAAACAATATTGGCCAGAGTTTACTTGATAACTTTGGCTGTTTGTGCTTCGGAAGTAACACCAGAAGGCAATTCTATAAGTTTAAAATTTTTAAAGTGTATTTCAGCACCTTCCGATTCTAAACATAAATAGCCTTTCTTTATGGTCGATTTACTGATGCCATTTACAAATTTTCCATTTACAGAAAGCTTTATTGTACCATCAACACAAACTACTTTATAATTATTCCACTCTCCTTTTCCTAATGCTCTATTTTCTATAGATTTACTTCTAGTGCCCCTAGGGTTATCTGTTTCCGTAGTAACACCTCCTACTCCAAAAAGTTCGCCATGAACATAGGCAATTGGTGGTTTTTTACCATCTCGCGTGTTTAAATTTACCCAGTCTAATTCTAACATTTGTACTTCTACACCACCTGGTAATCGCGATTCAGGATCTGGACTTGCGTCACTCCAAACAAATACACCTGAATTACCTCCAGCTTCCATATGACGCCAATCTACTTCTAATATAAAGTTTTCATATTGCTTTTCAGAACGCATTACCCCAATTGGTAATCCTCTACAAATAAGCAGTTCGCCTTCATTTCTCCAAGTATCTTCAGCGGTATTAACATTAATCCAGTTTATAGCTTTTGACTTTTTAAGAACTCCATCATTTAAGTCGTCGAAGCCTATTTCTTTACCAAAAACAATATCAGCATCTTGTCCATGAATTAATCCGATAAAACTGAAAATGAGTGTAATTGATACAGTAAACTTTTTATAATTTTTCATGAATATTATTTCAATTTAAATAAACTTAGTTTTACCTGGAACCGCTATTGCTGGCATTTTAAATTTTAAATCCCATGAATAATCTTCAAAATGTGGTCCTAGTTGTTCTTTAGAATTAAAGGCATCTTCCCAAGTAATCTCTTGGCCAGTATAACCCACCATTCTAGATAAAATACCCATCATTGTACTATTAGCCATCAATTCACCGTCATTTATAGGATTACCACTTCGAATAGCAGCAAAAAGTTTATCGTGTTCTGCCTGAAACATATCATTTCGTTCTCCTCTATATCGCCAAGGTTTTTTACCTTTTATCTCGCTCTTACCATAAAGATTTAGATACGAAACACCATCAGAACCAAATGCTTCTACTGTATTTCTACCTTGCGTATTTGCCTGTTGTCTGGCAAAAAGAGTAGACTTAGAACCATTTGCATATGTGAATTCGGTCGCAAAGTGGTCATAAATATTTCCATATTTTTCATCTGTTCTAACTTGCCGACCTCCACTACCTATAGCTTTTACTGGCATTTCATTATTCATAGTCCACGAAATTAAATCACAACTATGAACTGCCTGCTCCACTAAAAAGTCACCTGAAAGCCAATTTTGATAATACCAATTACGCATTTGGTAGGTCATATCTGTCCAATCTGGTTTTCTGTCTTTATACCAAAGTTCTCCTCCATTTCTATACGCAGTAACGGCTCTAATTTCACCAATATCACCGCCTAGAACACGGTCCATTGTTTCAATATTCATTGTGTCATGTCTGAAACAAAACCCAGAAACTACATTTAATTTCTTTTCTTTGGCCAACTTAGCAGCCTCTATAACTTTTCGAACTCCAGGTGCATCAACAGCTACTGGTTTTTCACAAAAAGTATGTTTCCCTGCTTCTACAGCTGCTTTTAAATGATCCGGTCGAAATGCTGGTGGAGTTGTTAACAGTACAACATCAACATCTGATTCTAAAACTTTTTTATATGCATCAAAGCCTATAAATTGTTGATCTGAATCAACCTTTACTTGGTTGGGCTTAAGTTTAAGTAACTGTTCAAGTGCTCCCGACAATCGATCTTCAAAAACATCACCCATGGCAACTAACTCGGTATTTGGGTCAGCAGTTAATGCCTGTGAAGCAGCACCTGTACCTCTACCTCCACAACCAATTAAACCTACTTTTATGATGTCATTTTTAGAAGAGTTAAATGCCATTAATCCTGATGGGTAAATTACTGTACCGCCCAGAACGGCAATACTCGATTTCTTTATAAATGACCTTCTACTTTTTTCCGAAGTTTTCGTTATAGACTTATCTCTCATTATACTAATTTTTATCTTCGTAATTACTTATTTCATTAATTGGTGTTAACACCACTTTTCTAAATTCTACTTCCGAGCCTTCTGCTTGTAATGCAATTTGGCCTTTACTGGCCGTCGCATTAAAGCCATAATTAACAAAATCACCATTGACCCAGACTTTTAATTTATTTCCTAAACATTCGATTATCATTGAATTCCATTCACCAACCGGATTCTCCGAATCCTCAGTCAAATTCAAAATTCTTCGTTTTTTCCCTTCGGTTACGCCCCATTCTTCTTTAGGCCCTCTTCTAGCTAACATATTATCCACTTCAATGTTTTCAACGATGCACCAGAAATCTCCAGCATTTTTATGCATCATTTGAACCTCTATAGATTTTGGAAACATTTCGTATAGCGAGCGTGGTGTAGAGGCGTATACTAAAACACCACAATTACCAGGTACCCCTGCGAAGCGATATTCAACTTCTAGCCTAAAATTTTCATATTCTGCATCAGTAATTATATGACCTCGAGGAACCCCTAAACTAACCAACATTCCGTCTCTAACTATAAACGGATTAATCGCACTAGGAACAGAATCCATTTCAGGAACATCAATATGCCACCCATTTAAGTCTTCACCATTAAATAGACTTACCGAAGGTTCCGATTTACATGATACAGTAGATATAAGAATAAAGCAGTAAAAAATTAGAGTTCTCATCGAACATGGAATTTAATACTTTCTGATGGAAAAATTAAACGGAATTAATCTAATTTCTTTTAAACCTTGAGTAAATTGTTAGCTTTTTCTTAGTATTAATAAAATAGACTCCTGTTAATAATATTATTGCAGCCAAAATGGATTGTTTTGTAATTTGCTCATTTAAGAAATACCAACCCAATAGCAAGGCAATTATTGGATTTACGTAAGTACTAGTCGCCACTTTTTCTGGTGATACATTCCGTAATAAATAATTAAATGAGGTAAAGGCAACAATACTTCCTAAAACTATTAAAAGTACCATTGCCCATTGAACTTTACTAGACCAAACTAATGGTGATAACCATTTTTCTCCGGTTGAAACACTTATAATAAACATTAGAAAACCTCCCATAAACATCTGATAACCAGTATTTACAAAAAAATTAGTTGGTAAATTTGCTTTACCTACAAATAAACTGCCATAAGCCCAACTAATCATAGCTGAGAAAACTAAAATCATTCCAAATGCAGAATTTTCTTGACTAATAATCGATTTCTGACTAATCAATAAATAGATTCCAATAAAACCTAATGCAATACCTACCAACGACATAGCTTGTATCTTTTTTCCTTGTAATACGCGCATTAAAAGCAATACTACTAAAGGTTGTGCTGAGATTTCTAGCGCTGCAAATCCGGAATCAATATATTGTAAAGCCCATACTACAACGCCATTACCATATGCTAAAAATAGAAAACCAGCTATTATTGTATTCTTCAGTTGTTTTGGGGTTATTTTCAATGGAATACCCATTACTTTGCATATGATGAATATTAAAAGACCGGCAATAAAAAAACGAAAACCGGCTAGCATAAATGGTGGTAGCTCTTGAACGGCAATCTTATTTAAAAGATAAGTAGAACCCCAAATTACATAAATGGAGAAAAATGCAAGTACGATTAATACAGTGTTTGATTTTTGTTCCATAAGCCATACGGTTGTTTAGAAGTTTCAATATTAAGAATATCTTGTTTCTAAAAAATAGATTAACGTTCAAAAATTTAGATGAAGTAAGAATTAACCCCTTTATCGACGGCATACTGGATACGAATGAAGATAAATTGATATATTGAACCAAAGAAAATGGAAAATGAAAAATATATTAATTGTTCTAATTACATTATTTAGTGCAAATGTTTGGGCGCAAGATTCTAAAATAAAAGTAATTACTGAAGAAATTCCTAATCGATTGGCTTTCTATGCTGTTAACGAAAATGAGGAAGATTTGGATGTTATGATTACAATTGAAGGTACAAACTTTCGACAAAGTAAAGCTCGTCCAAGATTAATACGAGTTCCTGGAATTTCAAAGGTTCATTTAAAAACTATAATGTTACTTCGTGGTAAAACGCCCCAGTATACTTATGATTTGGTGGTAAATGATAGTCTTTCTAAACGAGCGGTTAAAAAAGAAGCTACAGCTATTAAAATTAAGCCTAAAAAGAATATTACGGTTTATGTGCCTTCTATGTGTAATCAATGTGATAGTCTTTTACAATCACTTGCAGACGGTAAGTATTTATATCAAATGCATAAACTAGACGAAAATGTTGAAATGAAAAATCAACTAAACCGTTCATTTGCGAATACTATGCAACTAGATTCTTTAGAAACTCCAATAATAAATTTAGGCGGAAAACTTTTCACAAAGATTAATAACTACGATGATTTAATAACTAAACTGGAATTCGAAGATTAATTGGAATCATTAACTTCTTGCTAATTTACGCAATGCAACCCATTGTTTTAATTTCTCTTTAGATTCTGCAGCTGGATATCCTAAAACGGTCATACCTGCTGGAACATCTTTCATTACACCAGAACCTGCAGCGACTACAGCGCCAGAATGTATTGTTGTATGGTCTTTTATTGATGCGCTACCTCCAATTATTACACCGTCTCCTAATGTGACAGAACCAGCTAAACCACTGCTTCCTGCCATAATACAAAAGCGACCCATCACACAATTATGTCCTATTTGAACTAAATTGTCAATTTTACACCCATCTCCTACAATGGTAGAACTGAATTTAGCCCTGTCAATACACGAATTAGCGCCCACCTCTACATAATGCCCTATTTTTACATTTCCGATATGAGGTACCTTCACTAAGCCCCTACCGTCATCACTGGGGCGATATCCGAAACCATCTGCACCAATGCTTACATTATTATGAAATATACAATGACTCCCTATTTGCGTACGCTCTCTGATAACTGTTCCAGACCAAACCGTTGTATTATCTCCGATTGTTGTATCATCAAAAACAGAAACATTAGGATACAGGAGCACTCCTTTTCCTAAAATTACATTTTTACCAACATAACAATTTGCACCTATTTTGGCGCCTTCACCTATTTTTGCGGATTGGTGCACCACGGCTGAAGGATGAATATCAAATTCAAATTCAGGTCCAGCCGGACTAAAAACTTCAAGTAACTTAGCCATAGCTAAATCAGCATTTTTCACTTTTATAATCGGACGAGAATCAATTGATTCTAAATTAACTGATTCATTTACGATAACCGCAGTGGCTTTAGAATCCGACCAAAATTTGGCGTATTTAGAACTTCCGATAAAGGTGATTTGACCTTCAGAGGCTTCTTTAATTTCACCAAGTCCGTTGATTCTATTAGAAGTATCACCAATTAATGTTCCTTCTATAATGGCGTTAATTTCCTGAATGCTAAATGATTTCATTATTCGTTGCTGTTTTTGGAGAATTCGTCAGCTTCGAATATAGTTTAAATTCATTTAAGTTATTTTATTTTGATTGTTGATGAAAAGATTATTTAAATAAAAACCCTGCTTTCTATATAAGAAAGCAGGGTCGAAAAAGTCGAGTTAACTTTTCTTAATCTCTTAAGGAAATCTCTTCAGTATCTCCATTAGGATATTCTACTGTAGCCATATCGTCACATTCACCATCGCCAAAGTCTACTGCTACAAGCAGGCCACTCTTTTCAACGGTCATTGAACCTTCATTTAAATATGAACAAGCAAGATTACCTTCAATTGTATCATCTACCGTTACTACATACGTTAAGCCATCTGCGGTTACTGTCCAGCTTCCATCTAATGTGTAAATACTGGTTTCGAGACTACTACCAAATGTAATTCCGATTTCTTTAGTCCCTTTTTCTGTTATTATTGAACCATTGCCTAAGGT
The DNA here is from genome assembly GCF_039941195.1 of Aurantibacter sp. GTDB lineage: Bacteria > Bacteroidota > Bacteroidia > Flavobacteriales > Flavobacteriaceae > Aurantibacter_A. Next base: position 42,554 of record NZ_JBDVFA010000049.1, read on the forward strand.
TGCACTAAAGTCGCTCGTGGCTGAAAAAGTAATCGAATTGTCAGTCTCTGAACCCATTGTATAACTTCTTGTACCATTTAAAATAATACCTCCAAAATTAAAATCAGTCCAAGTTGCTGTATACGAAATAGTATCACCTGTTGATGTGTATACTGCAGAAAGAGTTCCCGTTACATTTGATGTACCTTCAACCGTACAATTATCAAATTCAATGGTAAAACCAGTATCTGAATATTCTGCAACATAACATTCGTCCGTTTTACCTGAATTACCTTCGTTTTGATAAACACTTGAAATTATATTATCGAAAGATTTCGCATATGAGTCAGATTCTAAAATTGTTTTAACTTCTGTTTGCGAAAGTTCTTGTTCTTCTACAACTACGTCTTTGTCATCATCACTACAACTAGTGATTAACGCCATTGAACCAAATACGAAAAGTAATTTACAAATAGACTTTGCCTTCATTATTATAGAGTTTGGATTATAGGGTGTTTAACGATGGAATAATAGGGATAGTGCTGACTTCTTGTTAAAAGAATGTGATTTTCGGTAAAAAGACAATTTTTTCGATGAAATACTTCATTAATTAAAATCCATTCATCGAATTTGTTAGTTGTTAAAATGTAAAATATCTTGTTAAACGTACTATTTTTCAGGAAAAAGCCGTTATAAATCGTATACGATTATTATTTTTGAATCATGTCTAGTAAAATTATTTTACGAAATCAAGTACGTGAGCATTTGCTAAAACAAATGCAGCAAGGTGCTTTGGATCCTGGAGATCGTATAAACCTTGCTGCTTTAGCTAGAGTTTTAAAAGTGAGTGTTACTCCTATTCGTGAAGCTTTAACTCAATTACAACAATCTCATATTGTTAGAGCCATTCCAAATTGCGGATTTATAATTGCTGAAGTAAATCATGAAGAAGCAAAAAACTTATACGAGCTTGTGGCCCATTTAGAGGTACTGGCATTAGAACAATCTACATTTGATGAAGCGGCTATTGAAGCACTAAAGAAACAACGAACTTTAATCGCTGAAACTGATGAACCTTTAGAACGTGTAAATGGCTATATGGAGTTCCATAGGCTTTTAACTGCTAATTATAATAATTCTGTTGTTCAACAAATATTAAAAGATTTAAAAAGTCGCGTTTTCTTCTATGAACGTGAATTTATGTCTGATGACTCATTTCATTACAATTCAAATGAACAGCATGATGCTATAATTGCTGCAATTGAAGAAGATAACCTTCCTTCAGCTGCATTAGTATTGAAAATGAATTGGATTTTTGTTCAAGATTATATCGAAAAACAACTGTTTATCCTTTAATCAACTATCAATTTTCAGGAAAAATACTTGTGTCCATATGTGGAAGTAACTTTAAAGCGTTTTTATAATACACCTTTTTTAATATATCATCAGTAAGACCTATGCCATACATAGACCAGAATGCATGGTATTTCTTGTAGTACGGAAAATACTCATCCTCAGTTTCTAAAACTCTAAAATAAGTTGGAAATTCATCTGGGTTCCAACTATCCTTTCCAAAAAGGATACGGTCTTGATATTTTGTAAAAAAGGCGTTGGCATTTCTTGGTTGTCTTCCAAGTTCAGCAATAACCGCTGCAATACCAACGAACATATTTGGCATTTCATCAAGCAATTGACTTAATTTACCCAAATCATTGGCATACCATCCCATATGGGCATTTATAAAATTGGTGTTTGGATGTTTCTTAAACATTCTATGTTGTTCGTCAATAATTTCCTGCCATGGAGCCGGATTTGTATCTGTTCGTTTTCTTCTCGCATGTGTTTTAAGTTCTAGCCATCGTTCATTATCAGAATCCATTGGATCCCAAAAAGATTTTGGATCTGCTGCATGAATCAAAACAGGTATACCTAATTCACCACATTTAGCCCAGATTGGATCCAATCTAGTATCATCGATTGCCACACGATTTCCATCCGTATCTTTGTAACGAAGACCTAAACTTTTAAAGACTTTGAGCCCCTTCGCTCCTACTTTTACATCTTCTTCTAATTGCTTTACCGCATTTTCTGTCCATCCTTTTTCGCCAACGTTCTCAAAATTTACATTCGCAAATACGGCAAAACGATTCGGATAATTAGCATTAATACTTTCAACCATTTTCTTTAAGCGTTCTCCAGATCCCCCACTTAAATTTACCATTAAACCCTCATTTAAAGCATCCATATCCTTAAGCATACTTTTAAGCGCATCTGTTGACATGTCTCGTTGATGGCTATGTATATCAATAAAAGGAAATTTAGCTCGTTTTACAACATGTTCGGGAACTACCAATGTCGACTTTGGGTTATATTCTTCAAAACCCATTTCTTGGGCATAAATACTTGTTGAAATAAGAAATACTACTATTCCGGTTACTTTTTTAATAAGCATTCTATGAGTTTTGGGAATTAAAATCAATTAGACAACCAATATCCACTAAATAAATGAATAAAAATTTTAACTACGATGATACCGCGTTTTTCAAAAATAACACATAATCAGTAAAAATTGAAAATACTATAATACACAGAGCCAGGCATATTTGAGTAATTATTTTACCACACTATATTCAAATTCTTGGTAGCCTATGTTACCATTTTTCGAAATCGCCTCAACTATTATGATGTAATCCCCACTGACATCGTTATTAAAAAATTTGATATTTGCTTTTCCAAGATTATCTGTTTTAATATTCGGTTGCCAATACACTAATGAACGTAAATCTGGTCTTTGATACTCGCTTGTTTTTGGATTATCGTACTTCGGAGTATAAAATTCCTTTACAGGTGTAAAAACGTCAATCGTAGTACTTAATGTTCCTGGCAAAGGTTTGCTTGACCCACGTACCCCTATTCCACCTTTGGTGTAAATGGAAATTATATGACCTAAACTGGGAGCTTCTAAAGGGGAGGAACCTTGAAAAACTTGTAAATATTTATTCTTAAAAAACTTTGCGTATTTTATTAACTCAATATCCTCAATAATTTTAGATGACATAAATGGGGCGTTTTCATATTCGTGCGGTTGCAATAATCGTCCATCAACAGCTAATAATGTTGGTTCCTCTTGTTTTTGCCCTGCATTTATATGTGCTAGCATAAATCCATCAGAAAATTTCTCAATAGTAATTTGGTCACCATAATTAAACATTAGAAGACTAAACAATCCAAACGACCATTTTTTTTCTTGTTTGCGTAAAATTTCTCCTTTAATTACTAGATCGGGCTCACCGAACTTTTCATAGATTTTTTTACGTTTTGGATTTAGAAAAACATCTTCAACTATTACTTCTTCTAGTTGGGTTACCCCTATTAAGGAATCGAATATTAGTGCAGATTTTGATCTTTGTATTTTTTCAGATATTACCTTTTCTGCTAAAGAATTTAAATCTTTTTTTTGTGGGGTTGATTGATAATTTA
>NZ_JBDVFA010000050.1:0-25589 GCF_039941195.1 Aurantibacter sp.
TTTTTAAGGCACTAGCTACGCTCCTTTGCGAATGATCATTTAAACCGTGATATTTTAAAAGTTGCGTGAAAAATATTTGCAACAAACTTATGGTAAGAATAAATGGGTTTGCCTTAGGGTTTTGCGTAAAATAATTTATAATTCGGGTAGCCTTAACTATATCGCGTTCACCAATTGCTTTTTTAAGTTCAAAATTATTATAGTCCTTACTAATTCCGATATGCTCTTCTACCAATTCTGGAGTAATCTCCGTTTGCTTCGGTAAAATAGCTTGTAACTTTTCCAATTCATTATTTATTCTGCCTAAATCATTTCCTAAAAATTCAACCAACAACACGGCTGCTTTTGGGGTAATGGTATATCCGCGTCCTAGCAGTACTTTGCGGATCCATTCTGGAATCTTATCCTCATAAAGTTTATTACTTTCGAATAATACTCCCGCTTTCTGTACAGCTTTGTACAACTTTTTACGTTTATCTAATTTTTTATATTTATAACAAATTACCAATACAGTACTAGGTTGAATGTTATTTACGTACGAGGTTAAATTTTCTATTGTTCTAGATAAATCTTGAGCCTCTTTAACTACCAACACCTGTCTTTCTGCCATCATAGGAAAGCGCTTCGCATTAGATACTATGTCGTCCACACTAGCATCCCTACCATATAAAGCCATCTGATTAAAACCTCGCTCCACTTCAGCCAGAACATTTTGTTCTATAAATTCTGAGATTTTATCTATATAATACGGTTCTTCTCCAAAAAGAAAATAAATAGGTTTTATATTTCCAGCTCGAATATCAGCCACAATACGTTTTACTTCATCCATTCAAAAAAAATCATCAATTTTACAGTGTGGTACAACTAAACTTTCCTTCTTATCATTTTCGCCTTAAAAGTAGCGAAAATAAAGTCCAAATTTTTGATGTAATACGCAAAAAATTTATCGTATTACAACCAGAAGAATGGGTCCGACAACACGTTGTTCATCAATTAATTTATGACAAAGGTTACGCTAAAAATCTAATAAATGTAGAAAAACAACTGACTGTCAATAAATTAAAAAAAAGATATGATGTTGTTGTTTATAACAACGATGCTACAATTCATTTGCTAGTTGAGTGTAAAGCACCGAATATAAAAATAGACCAACATACTTTTGACCAAATAGCACGATATAATATGCAATTAGATGCAAAGTACCTTATGGTTACTAATGGTCATGATCATTATTATTGCCAAATGAATTATGATGAAGAAAAGTATGAATTTTTAAGGCAAATTCCTGATTTTAGCCGTTAATTTGCCACCATCTTGAAAATAGCAGTAGTCATATTAAATTGGAATGGAAAATCACTTTTGGAAGAATACCTTCCTTCTGTGATAAACTATACAGAAGATGCATCCATTTATGTTATTGATAATGCATCTGAAGATGCTTCTGTTCAGTTCGTTAAGGAACATTATCCTACAATTTCAATAATTCAGAATGTAGAAAATGGTGGCTTTGCTAAAGGCTATAATGATGGTTTAAAACATATCGACGCAGATATTTATTGCCTGCTTAATTCTGATGTTGAGGTAACACCAAATTGGTTAAGTCCTATTATTCCCTTATTTGAAGCAAAGAATAAAGTGGCGATTATTCAACCTAAAATACTTGACCTTCAAAATAAAGCGTATTTTGAATATGCTGGTGCTGCTGGCGGATATATAGATCAGTTAGGGTATCCATTTTGCAGAGGAAGAATTTTTCAATCATTAGAAAAAGACAATGGTCAATACGATGATGATCGCGAAATATTCTGGGCTACTGGTGCCTGTATGTTTATTAGACGAACTGTATTTGAAGAACTAGAAGGATTTGATGAAGATTATTTTGCGCACCAAGAAGAGGTTGATCTTTGTTGGGGCGCTAAAAATTTGGGATATTCTGTTTATTATACAGGGCAATCACATGTATATCATTTAGGTGGTTCTACCTTAAATAATATGAACCCTAAAAAAACATATCTAAATTTTAGAAATTCTCTTTTTTCAATCACAAAAAATTTACCAAGAAGGAAAGCATTTGTTATAATTCTATTAAGGTTAATACTTGATGCCATAGCTGCTCTCCGATTTATTTTTCAGTTAAAATTTAATCACTGCTTTGCCATTTTACGTGCGCACCTTAGCTTTTATAGGCAATTCAGAAAGATGTACCGCAAAAGAGAAAAAGCTAATTTTATGCTAAAATATTATGTGGTAAAGTCCATTGTATGGTCTCACTTCGTACATCAGATAAATAATTTTAACGCTTTAATAAAAGATTAACTAATTTTGCCAACACGTAAAAACGCTATTATTTAACTTAGCATACGCAAACGGCAAAACCAATAAACAAAACAAATAACAAACATTAATTTCAAGGACTAATATTATGAAAAAAATCATTTTAGGCTGCTTAGGATTGACTCTTATGTTGGGGTCATGTGTATCATCGAAAAAATTTAAAGATGCGCAAGCAGAGGCTGCGGAGGCGAAAGATTTACTTAATTCTGCAACAGTAAAATTAAACGACTGTTTAGAGGAAAAAGCAAGTGCGGATTCAAGATTAAAAACACTTACCGATCAGAATGCTTTCTTAAAAGCAAATAATCAAGAATTGATTAACAACATGGGTAATTTAACTACCCTAACTACAAAAGGTGCTGAAAATTTAGAGAAGTCTTTAGAAAGTTTACAAGAGAAAGATTTAACGATAAGAAAATTGCAAGATGCAATTACACGTAGAGATTCTGTAAACCTTTCATTAGTTCAAAGTTTAAAAGGTGTTCTTGGAAACTTGGATGATGAGGATATTGAAATCAGTGTTGAAAAAGGTGTTGTTTTTGTATCTATCTCTGACAAGCTTTTATTTAGTAGTGGTAGCTACAATGTAACTAGCAAAGCAAAAACGGTATTAGGAAAAGTTGCACAGGTAGTAAACAACAAACCAGATTTCGAATTTATGGTTGAAGGTCATACTGATGATGTACCTTATAGAAAAGGTGGTATTTTATTAGACAACTGGGATTTAAGTGTAAAAAGAGCAACTGCTGTTGTACGTATACTACAGAAAGACTATAATGTTGACCCTAAGCGTATGACTGCTGCAGGTAGAGCTGAATTTATTCCTGTATCTCAAACACAGAAATCTAAAAATAGAAGAACAAGAATTGTTGTACTTCCAAAAATTGATCAATTCTATAGTATGATTGAAGAAGGCATGAGCGATCCTGCTATCAACAACTAAGAATAAGAATTCAAAATAATAAAAACCCTGATCAATATGGTCAGGGTTTTTTTATTAAAAAAATTAGAAGATATCCAAACTTCCTTTTCCTTCTCTTAATACTTCAGGTTCGCTACTAGAAAGGTCTATTACAGTAGAGGCCACATTATCGCCATATCCACCATCAATAACAATATCAACTAATTTATCCCATTTTTCATGAATCAATTCTGGGTCTGTTGTATATTCTAACAACTCATCCTCATCATAAATCGAAGTAGATACTATAGGGTTTCCAAGCGCTTCAACTAAAGACAAAATAATATTGTTCTTCGGCACACGAATACCTACTGTCTTTTTCTTTTTAAAAGCTTTTGGAAGGTTATTATTTCCTGGTAAAATAAAAGTATAAGGTCCGGGCAACGAACGTTTTAAAATTTTAAATGTACTCGTATCAATTTGTCTAACATAATCTGAGAGATTACTCAAATCTGAGCAAACGAAAGACCAATTGGCCTTTGCTAGTTTTATTCCTTTTAAACGTGCCAATCTTTCTAAGGCTCTATTATTTGTAATGTCACACCCCATACCATAAACAGTATCTGTAGGATAAATTACAACTCCCCCTTTTCGAAGCACATCTACTACCCTTTTAATCTCTTTAGGGTTAGGATTTTCTTCATAAATTCTTATGAGATCTGCCATATTTAACTAATTAAAACCTTCGTACAAAGTAAGCAATAAAATAACTGTCTAAAACATCCCTTTTCAAGCTAATCTGTAAATTTTTTAAAAAATTGATCAATACTAATTCTAATTTATTTAATTTTAGACTATTAGATTCTCTTTATAACATATACATCTTCAGAAGTTAAGCACTTCTTATTAGACATCACAACTGCATTGATGTCAAACTATTAGTACCATAATTTTATAAAGAGAAAAATGAATAATACAATAAAAGTAGCCGTTATCGGTGGATCCGGAAAATCAGGAAGATATCTTGTCCAACAATTATTAAAAAGTGGTTTTGAACTTAAAGCACTGGTTCGAACTAAAGAGAATTTCAAAATAAATAGTCCTAAAATAGTAATCGTATATGGCGATGTTCGCGATTATGCAACCATACATTCCTTAATAAATGGATGTTCTATAGTTATAAGTACTTTAGGAGGAACACCATTAAGTGAACCTAGTGTTTTTAGTCAAGCAACAAAGAACATTTTAAGAGCAATGTCTGAATTAAATTTAGAGCGGTATATTGTAATTACAGGTTTAAATGTTGATACGAAATATGATAAAAAAGGAAGCATAACCCAAGCTGGGACAGATTGGATGTATGCCAACTTCCCTGAGTCAACTAAAGATCGACAATATGAATACGAACTATTAGAAGCAAGCTCAATTGATTGGACACTAGTTCGTTTACCACTAATTATAATGACAGACGAACAACAAGAAGTTAAAATTAGTCTTGAAGATTGTTTAGGAGATTCAATTAGTAGTACAGATTTAGCAGATTTTCTTATTGAGCAAATTGATTCCAATTTATTTATTAAGAAAGCACCTTTCATAGCTAATTAATTAAAAAAGACCTTGAGACATTATGGGCTCAAGGTCTTTCTATTTTAAATATTTACAGCCTAACCTAATACTTCCAATTTTGCAAAGCGAAGTAACAATTTTTTAATATCACCTTGCGCAAATTGAATTTCGGCCTTTTTGTCATTACCGACACCTTCAATTTTCAAAACCTTACCTCGACCAAAACGCGTGTGATTCACTAAAGAACCTTCCGCCAAATTTGCATCGATAACATTGGTATTCGCTATAGGTTTTGCCAATTCAGGTTTTAGCTTTCTAAGTTTTCGCAATTGCGAAGCATTTGGAGATCCGATAGTTGGTGCTACTCCTTTTTTAGGTTTCACTTGCCTTAATTTCGACTTATCAACTTCTCCAAAAATATCAGCATCAATTGGAGATTTATAGCGGTATGTATTTTCTATTGGAGTTAAATTCTCGATATACTTTTCATCAATTTCTTCAATAAATCTGCTCGGTTCCGAATCAATTAACTTACCCCAGCGATATCTCGTTTGTGCATACGTAAGATAGGCCTGTTTCTCTGCTCGCGTTAAAGCCACATAGAACAATCTACGCTCTTCTTCTAATTCACTACGCGTATTCATACTCATTCCCGAAGGGAATAAATCTTCCTCCAAACCAACGATGTACACGTATGGAAATTCTAGTCCCTTTGCTAAGTGAATGGTCATTAGTGCAACACGGTCATCCTCCCCAGTATCTTTATCTAAATCAGTAGCCAACGCCACATCTTCAAGGAATTCTGAAATATTTCCGGTAGCATCAGCAATTTCTTTTTGCCCTTCAACAAAATCTTTAATACCATTTAAAAGTTCCTCAATATTCTCCATACGGGCAATACCTTCAGGAGTACCATCTTTTTTAAATTCTATTAAAATACCTGTCTTTTTGGCAACGTGTTCAGCAAGTGTAAATGCATCTGAATTTTCATTCATAATCTGAAAACTCTGAATCATGGTTAGAAAATCTTGTAATTTTCTTTTAGTACCACCATTAATTCGTAAATCTATTTTATCAAGATTTTGAATCACCTCAAAAATCGAACGTCCATAATGATTTGCAGCAACCACAAGTTTATCAACGGTTGTCTGCCCAATACCCCTAGTTGGGTAATTGATAACTCTTTTAAGTGCCTCTTCATCCTTTGGATTTATTACCAATCGCAAATACGATAATACATCTTTTATTTCTTTACGTTGATAAAAAGACAATCCGCCATAAATACGATACGGAATATCTCTTTTTCGTAAAGCATCTTCAATAGCACGAGATTGAGAGTTCGTACGATACAAGACTGCAAAATTACCGTTAGGTAATTGCTGTTGCATTCTATTCTCAAAAATAGAACCGGCCACAAAACGACCTTCTTCGGCATCGGTTACGCTTCGATGAACTTTAATCGATGGTCCGTCATCATTTGCGGTCCATACTACTTTTTCTAATTGATTTTTGTTCTTGGCAATTATAGAGTTTGCAGCATTTACAATATTCTTAGTCGATCGATAGTTTTGCTCCAATCTATAAACACCTACATTCTCATAATCTCGTTGAAAATTAAGAATATTACTAATATTAGCACCTCTAAAAGAATAGATGCTCTGAGCATCATCTCCAACTACACAAATATTTTGAAAACGGTCTGACAATGCCTTTACAATAAGGTATTGCGAGTGGTTTGTATCTTGATACTCATCTACCAAAATGTATCTAAAACGGTTTTGATACTTCATCAAAACGTCTGGAAAGCGTGTTAATAATTCGTTAGTCCGCAATAGTAAATCATCAAAATCCATCGCACCAGCTTTAAAGCAGCGCTCTACATATTCTTGGTAAATTTCACCCAATCTAGGGCGTTTCGCCATGGCGTCATCTTCAGTAAGTTCTGGGTTCTGTAAATAAGCTTTTACCGTAATTAAACTATTTTTTAATGAAGAAATTCTATTTTGTATCTGCTTATATTTATAAACGTCCTTATCTAATGCCTTTTCTCTAATAATGGCAGAAATAAGGCGCTGACTATCTTGCGTATCATAAATTGTAAAATTACTCGGATACCCCAGTTTAGAACCATCATAGCGTAATAGCTTTGCAAAAACAGAGTGAAAAGTACCCATCCAGAGATTTTTGGCCTCAGTACCAACAATATCGGTTATACGCTTTTTCATTTCGCGTGCAGCCTTATTAGTAAACGTCAACGATAAAATATTGAACGCATCTACACCCTGATCCATTAAATATGCAATTCTATAAGTAAGAACCCTCGTTTTACCTGAACCAGCACCAGCAATCACCATTAAAGGGCCATCTTTATGTAAAACTGGCGCTTTTTGGGCTTCATTCAATTCGTCTATATACTTATTCAATATACTTTCATTTAGGAGCGTGAATTTAGCCAATAAATAGCGATAGGAAAAATGTTGTTTTTTAGAATTATAAACAATGGATTGTATTTTCTTTCAATTTGAATATATTTAGCTTTTAATCTTATTTATCTATGCAAAGAAAATCATTGAAATCAATTGTATTAATACTTATTTTATTAGGATCTACGGCATGTATCAGTGCTCAAAAAACTGGACCAGTTATAAAAGATTATGGTAAAGTATGGAAAATAGACCATTTAGATTTTAAAACAAATAAATCCAATACTTTTAAAGCACTTTTTGATGTGTCGTATTCTCCAGAAGACAAAATGAAACTAAATGGAAGTTTGGAAACAGCTGCACGATTTTTAAACATGCATGTTCAAGATGGTGTTCCCTTAGAACAAATAAAGGTTGCCTTGGTCGTACACGGAAATTCATCCAAAGATTTACTAAACTCTAAAGCTTATAAGGCTAAATATGGTGTAGTGAATCCGAATGAAAAAATGTTAAAAGATTTAATGAATGTGGGTGTAGATATTGTTTTTTGTGGTCAAACCTTTTCTTCATTGGGTTATTTAAGGAATGATTTAATACCGGGTGTGCAAATTTCACTTTCTGCGATGACTGCTTTAATTCAATTCCAAGAGGATGAATATCGTACAGTATTTTAAGATTTGTATTTAGTTTAACTTGTCTTTTATGTTGCTGATTTTAAGTGAAATATAATTAGTTATAAATTTATAATATGAAAAAACTAATAGCTCTAATTATTTTAGGATGTTCAATTCAAATTCAAGGACAGAATTTAGAAAAAGAGTACTCTGCTATAGAAAGCAAGGTTATTGAATGGAGACATTGGTTTCATCAGAATCCTGAATTAAGTAATAGAGAATTTAAAACTGCTGAGAAAATAGCGGATCATTTAAAATCCTTAGGTATAGAAGTTGAGACCGGTGTTGCCCATACTGGTGTTGTAGGACTACTTAAGGGCAATAAACCAGGTAAAGTAATTGCATTAAGAGCAGATATAGACGCCTTACCGGTTACCGAAAGAAATGATTTACCCTTTAAATCTAATGTTACTTCTGAATTCCGTGGTGAAAAAGTTGGCGCAATGCATGCTTGTGGTCATGATACACATACTGCTATTTTAATGGGTGTAGCTGAAATACTTTCAAAACACAAAGACAAAATTAAAGGAACCATAAAATTTATTTTTCAACCTGCCGAAGAAGGTCCACCACCAGGGGAAGAAGGTGGCGCATTATTAATGGTAAAGGAAGGTGTACTAGAAAACCCAAGCGTTGATGCTATTTTTGGATTACATATTAACTCGCAAACACCTGTTGGTGTTATCCGTTATAAACCAGAAGGCACAATGGCTGCCGCCCAAAGCTTTGTGATTAATGTAAAAGGAAAACAAAGTCATGGATCACAACCTTGGGCAGGAATCGACCCAATACTAATTAGTGCAAAAATTATTGATGGTTTACAAACCATAATAAGTCGAGAAACAAAACTTACAGAAGAAGCTGCAGTTATTACCGTTGGAAAGATTAAAAGTGGTGTGCGCTTTAATATTATTCCTGAATCAGCAGAAATGATAGGGACTATTCGGACATTGGATTATGACATGAAAGAAAAGCTTAATAAGCGTATGGTAGAAATGGTAAGTGACATTGCAAAAGCGTACGGAGGTGAGGCTACATGCATAATTAAAGACGCAACGGACATCACTTACAATGATCCAGATTTAGTTGAACAAATGTTACCAACTATGCAATCGGTTGCTGGGACTAAAAATGTACAGTTACAAAAGGCGGTTACAGGAGCTGAAGATTTTTCCTATTTTCAGAGAGAAGTACCAGGGTTTTTCTTTTTTCTAGGCGGAATGACACCTGGTAATACTGAGTCTTTTCCACATCATACGCCTGATTTTTTAATTGATGATGCCGGAATGCTTTTAGGTGTAAAAACATTAACTCAAATGAGTTTAGATTTCTTAAATAAAAAATAACCTAATTCATTCATATATGAAATGCCATTGCTTTTCGTTAGATGTATAAGAATTGATAGATTCGTTTTTTTATGAGGACTTAATTACCAAAATTCGAATCACTCAAATAATATACAATTGTATATTTGTAAGAACAGAGATTAAAAAATAAACAAGTATCAAATATGATTAAACAAATACTTACTTTTTGTGCAATTCTTTTTTTATGCACTATTACAAACGCACAGCGAAAAAGTGATTTAATTGCAGAAGTAGCAACCCTAAAGACGCAATTAGATTCGGTTTCTTCGGAAGTTGCACTAGCTAAACAAAACGAAAAGATTGGCTTAAACGAAGCGGCTACCTATAAAAAACAAGTTACAGAATTACAAGATGCGAATCTGACTTTGATGAAAAACTTAAATAGTTTTGCAGAAGTATCAAACAAAAATACAAGCATTGTAAATACAGCAATGGCGACTATTGAAGCAAAAGAAGCACAATTGAAAAAAATTAAAGCCGCTCTCGCTAGTCATGATTCTACTGCTTTAATCGTTTTAACTAATGCAAAGCAAACTTTGGGTGAAAATGCTAAAATTGGAGTTTCCAATGGTGCCGTAATTATTTCTGAAAAACTTGCAACCGTATTTGGAAGTGACACTGGAAAGAATGTAACGGCTAGCTCAGAAGAATGGTTAGGTAAAATTGCAGCGATGTTAGTAGCAAACCCTAAAACTTCATTAACAATTGAAGGCCTCAGTATGACGGGTGATTTAATTACTCCAGCAGCACAGGCATTAGCCATTGAAAATATATTAAAAAACAAATTCGAAATTGCTCCTGAGCGCATATCATCTTTAGGTAGAGATGGAAATTTAAAAGAAGGCATTAATCTTAAAATTCATCCAAATTACGACGATTTCTACACTATGGTTAAAGAGGAAATGAAGAATTAAATGTTCTATATATTAAATAAAAAAAGCCACTAATTATAGTGGCTTTTTTTTATTCAATGAACTAGCTAATTTATGAAAATCTAAAAATCAGAGTATATTCCAAACCGTTGTTGTTTCTTGTTTTGTATAAATGCTTTATTATTCAATTGAGTACTTTTATTTGAAAAAGATGTAGGAAACATTTCATTGGTACTTCGTATTAATAATGGCTGATTAGGTACATATTGTTGAAAAACATCTATGTCTAAAATTTCATCGTAAGTTTCAATATTCTTATAGTCATATCTTACTTCTCTATATAGTTCTAAATCATCACCTGTTTCAAAAAATGCTTCATTCAACTCTTCAGATATTAAATTTGGCAATGCTAATCGTTTAACATTTCTGATACCATTGTCTTTACCGAAAACACTATACTTCCAATTTAAAACTCTACCTTGTCCATTTTCAAACTGTCTTTTATCTAAAGAAATAGCATAATAATCAACATCAGGGTTATTTTCTATTAATTTAATTTCAGTTTCAGTTACTTCGATTTCCGAATTCCAGTTTGGGAAATCAACTTCAACATTACTATCATTACCAATACTATTATAATAAACTCCATCCTTTGAATAGCCTATTTCATTTTTATATTCATTCATAGTAGAAAACTTCGGTAAATCTAAATAAGTTACTAATTCTTGTTCTTCATCTTCATCCATCCAATAAATATTGAATAATCTTTCATTAAATTCTTCATAATTCTCTATACCCTTACGATAAAAAAACAAAGTACCAGCGTCATGCTCAGGTATATCAATTTTAAAATTATCTTCCGCTTGCAAAAATTCATTTATATCTACCTCCATAGAAGAATTTCCTGATTCTGGCAAGAGCTTTGCATATTTATAATTTTCTTTTTTTCCATCAAAATATGTGCTTCCATAATAATTCGGAACTAAATATATAGGGTTATTATCTGCAACATGTTTAATTGTTAAAATAGTGTGTGTTTCATCTCCTTCAAATTCAGATGTATAATAACCTGAACCAGAAGAAGTATAATCTGGACTATAGTTTTGAAATGGTACATTGTTTATTGTAACCTCTAAAATACTTTCAGGATCTTCATAAACAGTTGATAAATCAGGTGATACTTTAGTACCCCCCAAATTAATGGCATATGTTGATATATGTAGTTGTCTATCACTACCACTACCGTATGTAAATTCTTCTAATCGAGCATATGAATATAAAACTTTATCTTCAAGAATAATTTTATCGGTATATATTTTTAAATCACCAATTATTGGCTCAACAACTGCTAATTCTACACCCCCCAAACTATTAAAGAATAGCCAGTTTGGAAAATTATTGGCATTATTTATAGCGCTTTGATTATAAATCATTAAAAGGTGTTTAATTTCTGTAGTAAGGATTTCTGAAGTTTCATTGCCTAAATCATCAATAGAAATAACTTCAAAATCTATTTCTCCGACTGGTATTGTATACGGATTTACTTTAAAATTTAATTGCTTATCTAAACTTGCAGCAATCTCTTCTCCTTCATAGAATACTTTAGTTTCTACGGCAGAATCGTCTTCAACTATAATTGATACGTCAGAGATAGTTTCTATAACATCTGTAAATCCCGCTATTGTTAAAATTGGTGCCGTTTCATCGACTTCAACAGGTTCTTCATTAATATCTTCTGTTGAATCTTCATCTTTAGGAATGTTAGTTATTGGGTCTTCAGTTTGTTCACAAGAATAAAAAGAAATTAAAAAAACAATTACTATAGCTAACTTCTGTCGCATTCTAAGAGGATTAAGTTTTGATAAACCTCTAACGTATTACACTTATTTTTTAGTGTAATTCATTCGAACAACTGACAATAATTTAGTTGAATTGCAAAGTTAAGCTCATTAAAACAATGGAGTTACTTGGCACAAATACTTTTTGAAAAAAAACATCGTTCTATTTTCAGAAACCAATTAACCACAACCAAAATGCAAGAAGAAGGAATTCTACAATTGTTCGGTTTTTTATTACCGGCAGTAGTAACAGGTGTTGTCGCTTATTATTTTTTTAAAATGCACACAAAAAACGAGGAAGGACGTCGTCGTTTTATGTTACAAAAAGAAACACAAGCAAGTACTTTACCTATACGATTACAAGCGTATGAACGTATGGCTTTATTTTTAGAGCGTATTGCTATACCAAACTTAGTAGTACGTACTGCTCCTCAGAGTGCTGATAAAGCGGCCTATGAAAATTTACTAATCAAAACTATTGAGAACGAGTTTGAGCATAATCTGTCACAACAAATCTATCTATCTGATGAATGTTGGAATATTATAAAGGCGGCTAAAAGCGCTACGATTCAAATGATTCGTAAAGCAGCACTAAGTGAAACGGATTCGGCGGATAAACTTCGCGAAGATGTTTTAACAGAAACAATGGATAAAAGCTCGCCTTCAGGCACTGCTTTAGCTTTTGTGAAAAAAGAAATAGGTCAACTTTGGTAAGATAATTAACGAATTGATTTCGTAAGAAACCAAAACTATTCCAATTCATTTGGCTCAATAGGATTGGTTTCTTCGTTTTTATTTTTGGCATACAAATACCCACGTTTCCACCAACGAGTCATTTTATCTTTATTAAAAATCAAAGAATTTGTAGTTAATATAGTAGGCGTATAATATAAGTTAATAATCGCATTTTTCTGATTAGCAACCAATTTTCCAATTCTAATATTCTGATTTTCTATACGGTCTAAAATAAAGCTCAACATAGTCGTTAACAGCTCAAATGGATTACGTGAAGGCATTCGATTCATATAGTTAACCTCAGTATGCAACACCACTACATCAATATCGGTTGCACCTCGTCTAATAGCTTCTTCTATTGGAACAATACTACCTAATCCACCATCGGCATACTCACATCCATTTTTCCGAACCAAACTCATGAATGGTGTATAATTCGATGAAATCCATATCCAATCACAATACTCATCGTAGGTACAATCATTTATTGATTTATATTCTACTTGATTAAGCGATAAATTAGAAACAGTAACGACAACATCATTAGGGCCGTTTTTCAACTCTTCAAATTCTTCAATTGTAAGACTATCGCGAATAAGCTTTCTAAGATTTTCACTTTCTCCGAATGTTTTTTTACCACGAATTAAGTTTTTAGCAACATTCCAATGATTAATAGATATCTCGTCAACACCATATTTTTTGGTGATTACAAACGGACAATTATTGAATATGGTTTTCTGATCTACATTGGAATAAATCTCCTTGATTTTATCAAGTTTTCCTAATGCTAAATGGGAAATAAGTAAACTACCAGTAGAAGTGCCAACAAAGAGCTCATATTCATTTCCGGCCTCTTGAATAAGAAATTGAGCAACACCGCCCGCAAAGGCACCTTTACTACCACCTCCAGAAATTACTAATGCGCGCATTATTCTTTAAGTTTACTTTTTAAATAACGTGTTTCCTCAGATTTTAGTTCTTTTGAAAGCACTATTAATCGAGATTCGTATTCTTTATCTTTTATTAAATTATCTAAAATAGATCTTGCCACCTTTTTAAATTGCCATGAATGATGACTTGTTGCCTTTACAAGATTTGATAAAGCTAATCTATTAAAACCAAAAGTGTCTTTTAGATAAAAGAAGGCACTTTGTCGAATTTCAAAAGAATATTCCGGACTTGTATAACCACTCAATTCTTGAAAGTACTCCTTTGTTTTCAGCGACTCGTACCCCTCTGTTAAAATAGCTAGCGTTAACCAAAGTAATTTTATATTTTTATTTGGAAGCCCCTCTATGTGTTTAGTTTGGTCTAAATATGCTTTCCTTTTTTCTGGAAAACTAGACCATAATTTATATAAAGCTGCTTCTTGCGTAACATAACTCTTATCAGAAAGTAGTTTTTCCACATCTGTTCTTAAATCATGTGGAATCTTATCCAATAACTCCAGGGCCTTTTGTCTAACTTCTAGATTCGAATTTTTTATAGATTTCGTTAACACCACAGTTGGTGAACTTGCCTGATATTTACTTAAAATAGCTTTCTTAAACCCAATTGGTTGATTCTCATTTTTCAACACATTATTTAGCGCCTCATTAGACATTTTCTCTGCATCATAAAACAATTTTAAAGATGCATTATAAGTCATCAAATAAGTCTTAACATCTTCAGAGGGAAATTGAGTTGCTTCAATCCATTTAGCCCTGTAAGCATCTAATTTTTGTCCGGATGCCATTTCCATTTCTTTAATAAAATAGGCAATGGTTACGTTATCATACTTATACTTGTTTAAGTATGCACCTATTCCCTTTTTAAATGCCTCTGCTCCTATTTCTTCTTTTAACATTACAAGCGCCCATGCACCTTTTTCATAAAAAGTCGCACTACTAGCTTTTGGGTCTGTTAATGCTTGTCCTCCTCCATCATCAGAAATTTTTTGCAGCGCTTTTGCAGTATTAAATAATTTCCAAAAGAAATAATCATCACCAAATATATGCTGTGCCGCCAAGTAAGCATAATAAGTAGCAAAACCTTCTTGCAACCAATGGTGCTCACCACTTTTTTCGGTCACCAAATCGCCAAACCATTGGTGTGCCAACTCATGTGCATTTACATTAAAATAGTTTTTATCCACATATGCAGTTGAATCAATCATAAATTGATCTGAAAAAATGGTAGCACTTGTATTTTCCATTCCAGAATACAAAAAATCGCTTACAGGAATCTGCTTATAATTTTGCCATGGATAAGCCACTCCTATTTCATTTTCAAGAAAGTCAAAAATCTCTTTCGTATACCGATATGTTGGTTCAACACGTAAGCTGTCTTTTGGGTAAAAGTAGTTTTCAATAGTAATTCCACTGTTAGATATAATTTCATGTTTATTATAATTCCCAACAACAAAGGCTAACAAATAACTACTCATGGGGTTCAGCATATCGAAATTCCATATAATTAAATCGTCTTTTTGTTTGGTCTTATTTATCAACTTTCCATTAGCAATAACTACATAAGAATTTGAAGATTTAATACTTAAATCAAACTCCACTTTTTCTTCCATATCGTCGAAACTTGGCAACCAATGGCTTGTATATTTACCTTGACCTTGTGTCCAAATTTGTTCATTACCATTTATGGTATCATCCCATCCTAAAAAATAAGCGGTCTGTTTTGGAGTACAAGAATAATCTAGCTTTAGCTTATAACTTTTTCCTTTTTTAAACTTTTTAAAAACCGCAATTGTACTGCTATCATTAACATGATTAACCTTTTTTCCATTAATTTGAACAGTTTTAAATGTCATTCTTTTAGCATCTAAAAAAACAGAATCCACATCTTGTAAAACATCAAACTCATAAAGAACACTTCCAATTATTTGCTTGTTTAAAGGAACTGGTTCAACGGAAACTGTGGCCTTAATAAAATCCACTTTATCTTGGTGCTGCCCGAAAGCAGAAAAAGAAAGCGCAAAGAAAAAAAGTATAAATATTCGTTTCATAATTATAAAGACTACAAAGTCCACACCAAATTTAAGGTTTTAGTTTGTCGTGTTAAGGTCTAACAACTAATTTAGTCGCATGAATGTTAATCTTCAAACACCGATTGTTTATTTAAAGGGAGTTGGACCAAATCGAGCTGACACCTTACAATCAGAGCTAGGCATTCAAACATTTCAAGATTTATTAAATCTTTTTCCCAATCGGTATATTGATAAAACTCAATATTACAAAATTGCTCAATTACAACGAAGCAATGCAGATGTACAAATAAAGGGTAAGATTGTACATATAAAAACTGTAGAACAGAAAAAAGGCAAACGCTTAGTAGCAACATTCATTGATGAAACTGGCGAAATGGAATTGGTATGGTTTCGAGGACAAAAATGGATTCGCGAAAATTTAAAACTTAATGAACCCTATGTAATATTTGGTAAGTGCAATTGGTATAGTGGCAAATTTTCTATGCCTCATCCAGAAATGGAATTATTAAAAGACCATGAAAAGGGACTCAAAATTTCAATGCAACCTGTTTATCCTTCTACAGAAAAATTAAGCAACAAAGGCATTACCAACCGCGTAATCAACAAATTGGTTCAACAGCTTTTTATAGATACACAAGGTCGTTTTCCAGAAACATTATCTAAAAAATTATTAGAAGAATTAAAACTATTACCCAAAAACGAATCACTTTTCAATATTCATTTTCCAAAAAATCAAGAGCTTTTGTCAAGGGCTCAATTTCGTTTAAAATTTGAAGAGCTATTTTATATTCAATTGCAACTGATATCTAAAAAGATGTTGCGAAAACAAAAAATTAAAGGCTTCAATTTTGACCAAGTTGGAGAGCTTTTTAATGATTTTTATCAAAACCATTTACCTTTTGAGTTAACCAATGCCCAAAAACGAGTAATTAAAGAAATTCGAGCAGATTTAGGAAGTAATGCCCAAATGAATCGATTATTACAAGGAGATGTTGGTTCAGGGAAAACAATTGTTGCGGTAATGGCTATGCTTTTAGCTATCGATAACGGATTTCAAGCTTGCTTAATGGCACCAACTGAAATATTGGCAAATCAACATTTTACAGGAGTACAAGAATTATTAGAAAGCACCGGAATTAAATGTGCGCTTTTAACAGGTTCTGTAAAAAAATCAGCTCGAAAACCGATCCACGAACAATTAGAAAGTGGAGAGTTGCAGATTTTAATTGGAACCCATGCTTTGTTAGAAGATAAAGTACAATTCCAAAACTTAGGGCTCGCCATTGTAGATGAACAACATCGTTTTGGTGTAGCACAGCGATCTAAATTATGGCATAAAGGCCCTCCTATATCCTCCCAAAGGGAGGACTTAAAAGCAGTGCGTCAAAAATATATGACAGCTCGTCCTTCTACCTACAATTTATTTAAAGAACTTCAATTAGAAAACAAAAAACATAGCACTGAAGCGGAATCAATTTTATGGGAATGTATTAGAAATAAAAAATTAGATTCTAAATTTAGACGACAACATATAATTGATGAATTCATAGTTGATTTTATTTATTTAGAGAAGAATTTAATAATTGAAATAGATGGAGGCTATCATAATACCGCTGAACAAAAAAAAGCGGATAGTTTACGTATTCAAATATTAAATGAAGCTGGTTTTAAAGTTATTAGATATACCAATAAACAAATAATTGGAGACATTGACAATGTACTTTTAAGCATAATAACACTAATAAAAAGTCTCCCCTCCCGGGAGATTAGAGGGGCTTTTATCCCACCTCACGTATTAGTAATGACGGCAACTCCTATTCCCAGGACTTTAGCAATGAGTTTGTATGGAGATTTAGACATTTCAGTGATTGATGAATTACCACCGGGCAGAAAACCTATAAAAACAGTACATCGGTTTGATGCTAATCGTTTAAAAGTCTTTCAATTTATTCGCGATGAAATAAAAAAAGGTCGTCAAATTTATATCGTATACCCATTAATTCAAGAATCTGAAGCTTTAGATTATAAGGATTTAATGGATGGTTATGAAAGTGTTGCCCGCGATTTTCCATTACCCGATTATCAAATTTCTATTGTTCATGGTAAAATGAAACCAGCGGATAAAGATTATGAGATGAATCGTTTTGTAAAAGGGGAAACACAAATAATGGTCGCAACAACGGTAATTGAAGTTGGCGTTAATGTACCGAATGCTTCTGTTATGATTATCGAAAGTGCCGAACGCTTTGGCTTATCACAATTGCATCAATTAAGAGGTCGAGTTGGACGTGGTGCTGATCAAAGTTATTGTATTTTAATGACGAGCCATAAACTTTCTGCTGAAGCAAAAACAAGGCTAGAAACTATGGTAGCTACTAATGATGGATTCGAAATTGCAGAAGTAGACCTTAAACTACGCGGACCAGGAGATTTAATGGGCACCCAACAAAGCGGTGTTCTCAACTTAAAAATTGCTGACATTGTAAAAGACAATGATATTTTAAAGACAGCTCGTTATTATACTATCCAATGTCTTAAGGAAGACCCCTCTTTAGGAAAACCAGATAATGCGGTTATACGTCACGCCTATGCACAATTGATCAAACATAAGAATATATGGACCTACATTAGTTAATAAACAAATGCGAGAAAAAAGAAAAACATTCCTAATTAGTTAATCATGTTCATAAGGAATCATTTCCAATAAATGTTGAATTGCTTTTATTCTTGCCTTCGGCTTATTATTGCCTTCAATTACTACCCAAGGAGCTATTTCGGTATTCGTTTCTTCAAACATACGTTCCTTATATCGGGTGTAATCATCCCATAATTCTTGAGCTTTGCGGTCAACATCCGTCATTTTCCAACGTTTTAGAGGACTTTTTTTAATTTCATCAAAGCGTTTCTTTTGTTCTTCTTTTGAAATTGAAAAGTAAAATTTTATCAAATAGGTCCCTGACTGAAGTAGCATTTTTTCAAAATCGTTTACTTGCGACATAAAAATTTCATATTCTTCTTGTGTACAAAAATTATTCACTGGATCAACACCAGCTCTATTATACCAACTCCGATCAAAAAACACAATTTCCCCAGGTTTTGGTAAATGGTTGATATAGCGCTGAAAAAACCATTGTTCTTTTTCATCACTATTAGGTTTATTAAGCGCTACTATTTTAAAATGTCGTGGATTAATATATTCCGTAATTCTTCTAATCGCCCCACCTTTACCAGCTGCATCTCTACCTTCAAAAAGTATCACCACTTTCTGATTCGTATTTATAACCCAATTATGTAACTTAATAAGTTCTTCTTGCGCTTTTTTTAATTTCACTGTATGTTTAGTACTCTCTAATGCCTTATCAACATTTACTTTTTTATTCTTCAACAAAGCATAAAGACCTAACTTACTGTTTAATAGGTCCATTTCTTCCATCGTAGGTTCATTTTCTTTCATCATCCTAAATTTTAAATATCAATTTGAATAGCACTTCGGTGGTATCTTGTAATTACATCCGGATCTGGTAATAAGTTAATGCCAGATTCACCCTTTCGATCATAATCGAATTTCGATAAAACATAGCGCATACTTTCCAATCGCGCTTGTTTTTTATCATTTGTCTTTACAATTATCCATGGACTAAAATTCGTATGAGTTTTACTAAACATCTGTTCTTTATAATGCGTGTAGTCATCCCATAATTCTTGACCTTTCATATCAACAGGGCTAAATTTCCAACGTTTTAACGGGTTATCTAAACGGTCGTCAAACCTTTTCTTTTGCTCTTCTTTTGAAATCGAAAACCAAAATTTAATTATTTTCATATCATCCTCATACAAAAGATGTTCAAACTCAGGCACTTGCACCATAAACTTATTATATTGCTTTTGTGTGCAAAAACCCATTACAGGTTCTACTACTGCCCTATTATACCAGCTGCGATCAAAAAACACAATCTCTTTAGGATTAGGTAAAACTTTAATATATCGCCTAAAATACCACTGTCCCTTTTCTTCTTCGGTAGGTTTTGTAAGTGCTACCACTCGTGAAGTACGGGGGTTTAAATGTTCCTTAAATCGTTTAATAGAACCTCCTTTACCAGCTGCATCCCTTCCTTCAAAAATTATAGCTACCCGCATCTCATTCTTAGCAATCCATTTTTGCAAATTCACAAATTCAGATTGTAATTGTTCTAATTCGGTTTCATATTTAATTTTCTTAAGGACTTTGGATATGGAAACCTTTTTTTGCTTTGCTAGCTTAATGAGCTCATTTCTGGTTTTAATATTTTTTAAATCTTCATACTCTAATTTCATATTCTTTCTAAAAATTTTAGCTCCAACAATATTGTATAAATACAGATATTCTTACATCGACTTAATTTATTGGTTGGTTCAGGTTCCTAATCTAAATATAATTTAAACTTAATAACAAATTATATGATAGTTGTCATGTTACACCATGAATTTGCATTTAAGTTGTTGAACATCGTAATTTTGAATCCCAATAATTTCCTAAAACAAGCACTTTCACTAGATTTGTTAGCTTAGAATTCAAAGACAATGAGTACGAAAAAGACATTATTTGACAAAGTGTGGGATTCACACGTTGTTCATCAGATTGAAAATGGCCCAGATGTATTGTTCATCGACCGCCACATGGTTCATGAGGTAACAAGCCCTGTTGCTTTTCTAGGACTTAAAAATAGAGGGATTCGTGTAATGCATCCTGAAAAAACATTTGCAACCGCCGATCATAATACACCAACAATTAATCAACATCTGCCTGTTGAGGACCCACTTTCAGCGAATCAGTTGAAAATGCTAGAAGAAAATGCCAATGAATATGGTATTTCATATTGGGGTCTCGGTCACGAAAAAAACGGAATTGTGCACGTTGTAGGTCCTGAATACGGGATAACTCAACCAGGTGCTACTATCGTTTGTGGCGATTCGCATACTTCTACACACGGTGCCTTCGGGGCAATTGCCTTCGGTATTGGTACTTCTGAAGTAGAAATGGTATTGGCAACACAGTGCATTATGCAGCCGAAGCCAAAAAGTATGCGCATTAATATTACTGGAGATTTACAATATGGTGTAACGCCTAAAGATGTTGCGCTGTTTATCATTTCGCAATTAACAACTTCTGGCGCTACTGGTTATTTTGTTGAATATGCTGGTGATGTTTTCAAAAACATGACCATGGAAGGCCGCATGACCGTTTGTAATTTAAGTATTGAAATGGGTGCTCGTGGAGGAATGATTGCTCCAGATGAAACAACTTTCCATTATGTAAAAGGAAGAGAATTCACTCCAAAAGGAGAAGCTTGGGATACTGCTATGGATTACTGGCAAACACTTTATACAGACGAAGGCGCAGAATTTGATAAAGAATTGACTTTTGATGGTTCTCAGATTGAACCTATGATTACTTACGGAACAAACCCAGGAATGGGTATGGGTATTTCTAATGATATTCCTAATGCTACTGATGTTCAAGGTGGAACTTCTACGTATAAAAAATCGCTTGATTATATGAAATTTGGCGAAGGTGATTCTATGATAGGAAAACCTATTGATTTTGTTTTCTTAGGAAGTTGTACGAACGGAAGAATTGAAGATTTTAGGGCTTTTGCATCTATAGTTAAAGGAAAGAAAAAAGCTGATAATGTTACGGCATGGTTAGTTCCTGGAAGTCATAAAGTAGAAGCTGCAATTAAAGAAGAAGGTATTTTAGATATTTTAACCGAAGCTGGTTTCGCACTTCGTGAACCTGGATGTTCTGCGTGTTTAGCAATGAACGATGATAAAGTACCACCTGGCAAGTTAGCAGTTAGTACTTCTAACAGAAACTTTGAAGGAAGACAAGGTCCTGGTTCTAGAACTTTATTAGCTAGTCCACTTGTTGCAGCAGCAGCAGCGGTTACCGGTAAAGTAACAGATCCAAGAGAATTAATGAAAGAAATGGTTGCTGGTTAATGGTTATCAGTTGTCCGTACGGCAACTAATAAATAAAACTATCAACAAACAACTATTAACGAACAACGAATTAAAAATGGCATACGATAAATTCACGACATTAAAATCAACAGCGGTTCCACTTCCAATTGAGAATGTAGATACCGATCAAATAATACCAGCTCGATTTTTAAAAGCAACGGAACGCAAAGGTTTTGGCGATAATCTTTTTAGAGATTGGCGCTATAATCAAGATAATTCACCAAAGGAAGATTTTGTTTTAAACAATCCAAAATATAGTGGTAAAATACTTGTTGGAGGAGCCAATTTTGGTTCAGGTTCATCAAGAGAGCATGCAGCTTGGGCTGTTTATGATTACGGATTTCGTTGTGTAATCTCAAGTTTCTTTGCGGATATATTCAGAGGTAACTGCCTAAATATTGGTGTTTTACCAGTACAAGTAAGTGCTGAATTCTTGCAAAAAATATTCGCTGCAATTGAGGAGGATCCTAATGCTGAATTTGAAGTAAGCTTACTAGATCAAAAAGTTTCTATTGTTGCTACAGGTGAAAGTGAATCATTTGATATAAATGACTACAAAAAAGGGAACATGACTAACGGTTTTGACGATATTGACTACTTATTGAATATTAAGGGCAATATTGAAACATTTGCAAAAAGTACACCTTTATAGTCCTTAGAAATCCCCAAATCAAGTAGTAGATTTATACTTGAGTAGAAACACAATGAAAAAAAGAACCATTGAAATAATGGATACGACACTCCGCGATGGAGAACAAACATCCGGAGTTTCATTTTCAGCATCCGAAAAATTAACATTAGCTAAATTACTCTTAGAAGAGTTAAAAGTAGACCGTATTGAGGTTGCCTCTGCACGCGTGTCTGATGGAGAATTGGAAGCTGTACAGCAAATTACCAATTGGGCCGCCGAAAATGGTCATATAGAAAATGTTGAGGTTTTAACCTTTACAGATGGTGGCATTTCGCTTAAATGGATGGAAAAAGCTGGTGCCAAAGTGCAAAACCTTTTAACCAAAGGCTCCTTAAACCATTTAACACATCAACTAAAAAAGACTCCTGAACAACATTTTTCTGAAATTGCTAAGGTATTTTCGCAGGCTGAGAAAAAAGGAATTACCAATAATATTTATTTAGAAGATTGGAGTAACGGGATGCGAAATTCTCCTGAATATGTATTCCAGTTTCTCGACTTTCTAGCTACACAACCGGTAAAAAGAATATTATTACCAGATACATTAGGTGTTTTAACACATACCGAGACTTTTAAATTTATTTCTGAAATAGTTGAACGCTATCCTGATTTACATTTTGATTTTCATGGTCATAACGATTACGATCTAAGTGTAGCAAATGTTATGGAAGCCTTAAAAGCTGGTTGTCATGGTTTACACCTTACCGTAAATGGAATGGGTGAACGCGCGGGTAATGCTCCGATGGCGAGTACTATTGCAGTAATTAACGACTTTTTACCTGAAATTAAGATACAGGTAGTTGAGAAAGCTCTTTATAAAGTAAGCAAGTTAGTTTCGGCATTTACAGGTGTTGGAATTCCATCAAATAAACCAATTGTTGGTGATAGTGTATTTACACAAACTGCTGGTATTCATGCAGATGGCGACAATAAAAACAATTTATACTTTAGTGATTTAATGCCTGAGCGTTTTGGCCGTAAACGGAAATACGCACTCGGAAAAATGTCAGGAAAGGCCAATATTCAAAAGAATTTACAAGAACTTGGCTTAACGTTAAATGACGATGAACTAAAAAAAGTAACTGCAAGAATAATTGAATTGGGTGACAAAAAAGAACGTGTTACCAAAGAAGATTTACCATATATTATATCCGATGTATTGGATACAGATTATCAACAAAAAGTATTTGTAAAATCATATGTTTTAACACATGCCAAAGGTTTACAGCCTTCCACTACGCTATCTTTAGAAATAAATGGTAAAAGTTATGAGGAAAACGCTTCTGGTGATGGACAATATGATGCTTTTATGAATGCATTGCGTAAAATCTATGATTCACGGAAAGTAGCATTGCCAACTTTGGTTGATTATGCAGTTCGTATTCCACCGGGTAGTAACTCGGATGCTTTGTGTGAAACTATAATTACATGGGAAGCAGAAGGAAAAGAATTTATATCAAGAGGATTAGATTCTGACCAAACGGTGTCTGCAATTAAGGCAACTGAAAAGATGTTGAATATAATATAAGCCCCTTAACCCCTAATGGGGAATTAAATATTATCCTGAGCGCAATCAAATACAATAACGCAAAGGAATTTGAAGAAAATAAGTAAAGAATAAAAAAGAGCGTCAGGCGTAGAGCATTTCGCGTAAAGCAAAAAAGAATGAAATTAAATATTGCCCTTTTAGCCGGAGATGGAATCGGCCCAGAAGTAATTGATCAAGCTGTGAAAGTATGTGATGCAATCGCTACGAAATACAGTCACGATATCACTTGGCAACCTGCCTTAACTGGTGCTGCTGCCATTGATGCCGTTGGAGAGCCTTATCCAGATGCTACTCATGAAGTTTGTGCAAATGCAGATGCTGTATTATTCGGTGCCATTGGCCATCCTCGTTTTGACAATGACCCAACGGCTAAAGTACGTCCAGAGCAAGGTTTATTAAAAATGCGTCAGAAATTGGGCTTATTTGCCAATGTGCGACCAACCTTTACTTTTCCTTCTTTAATTGACAAATCTCCATTAAAAAGAGAACGTATTGAAGGAACCGACTTAATTATTCTTCGTGAATTAACTGGTGGTGTTTATTTTGGTGAACGTGGAAGAAAAGATGATGGTAATACTGCGTTCGATACCATGACTTACCAACGTTTTGAAATTGAACGTTTGGCAACTAAAGGTTTTGAAATGGCAATGAAGCGTTCAAAACGACTTTGTTGTGTTGATAAAGCCAATGTTTTGGAATCTTCACGATTATGGAGAGAAACAGTTCAGGCAATGGAAAAAGACTATCCTGAAGTTGAAGTATCGTATGAGTTTATTGATGCTGTTGCAATGCGTTTGGTACAATGGCCAAAAGATTACGACGTAATGATTACAGCCAACTTATTCGGTGATATTTTAACCGATGAAGCTTCCGTTATTGCTGGATCTATGGGCTTAATGCCTTCTTCATCTGTTGGAAGCAAAGTATCGCTTTATGAGCCAATACACGGTTCGTATCCGCAAGCAGCAGGAAAAGATATTGCAAATCCGTTAGCAACAGTATTATCTGCAGCTATGTTATTTGAAGATATGGATTTAACTGCTGAGGCACAAGCGATTCGTGATGTCGTAAATAAATCCTTAGCTGAAGGATTTGTCACTGAAGATTTAGCAGAAGGTGGTAAAGCATATAAAACCAGTGAAGTTGGCGATTGGCTAGCCAAAAATATCTAAGAATTAATAATAAAAGCCCTTGTGTAATTAACTACGCAAGGACTTTTTTTTGCTTTAGCTTTCTACCTCCGCAGCTTCCAACATTAAATAATGAAGATCTGTATTCTTTACAAACGGTTTTAACAGCTCACTTCCAGGACCATACATAGCTAATTCAACATAATCTGCTGAATGTTGCATGCTAATCCAACCTATAGAATTGTATTGCTTTTGTATTTCTGCTAATACTTTAAAAGGTAGGTGTCTTGGGTTGTATAGTCCCTCTTCAGTCTGTAATTTGGAATAATAACTCAACAAAAGTTTAGCTTCTTCGTCAGTTAATGCAAAAATATTGGCGAATTCTACTCTTTCTTTTAGTTGAGATACAGATGTTTCTTTTCCTATACCATTTAAAATCCACTCATTGGTATGCTTGTATTTCTGAACGGAATCGAAATTATCATTTGCTTCCTTTCCATATATAACTCCCGGGTTGGCATTACCATGA
>NZ_JBDVFA010000051.1:0-61638 GCF_039941195.1 Aurantibacter sp.
ACTTGGATTGCATTAGAATTGAAGCAGATGCGATTGCGGAAGCACAAAGGAATATTACTTTTGCTTTAAACTCATGTGATTCTTTGGTAACTCTATCAATTACTTTAACACCTATAGCTTTTTTTGTATCAGCATTATAAATAATTTCATGAACTATTGAATCTGGCCTTAAGGTTAAATTCCCAGTTGCTTCTGCTGCAGGTAAAGTGGACGAAAGGCTGCTGAAGTAACCTCCAAAAGGACATCCACGAATGCAACGATTTCTAAACTGACATTTAGTTCTTCCATCAAAATTCTTGGTACCAGTTATATGCGCAACACGTCCAATAGTAACGGGTCTATCTTCAAATCCTGCTTTTACTTGTTCTTTAAAGTGTTCTTCAACGCAATTTAAATCCATTTGAGGTAAAAAGTTGCTATCAGGTAATTGTGGAAGGTTTAGCGCTTCACCGCTAACTCCAATATAATCTTCCACTTTAGCATACCAAGGTGCAATGTCTTTATATCGTACTGGCCAATCAACGGCAATACCTTCATTTTTATTCGCCCCAAAATCTATATCACTCCAGCGATAACTTTGACGACCCCATTGTAATGAACGTCCACCAACGTGGTAACCACGCATCCAGTCAAAACGTCTTATTTCATTATAAGGGTGTTCTAAATCATTCACAAACCACATTTTATTAGCGGCATTAGTAGTATAGCCAGTTCTATTTTGTTTTTCTTGTTTGGCTATATCTGCTTGGGTTGGTTTGCCTGCATTTGGAAAATCCCAAGGATCCATGTTAGCGGTTTCATAATCATCAATATGTTTAACCATTCTGCCGCGCTCTAACACAAGGGTTTTTAAACCGTTTTCGCAGAGTTCTTTTGCTGCCCATCCTCCACTTATACCTGAGCCAACTACAATTGCATCATAAGACTCCTGTACTTCGTTGTAATAGAAATTATTCATGTATAAATTGTTTATCGTCTAAATTTATTAAATATTAAATTAAATTTCTACATTTAAACCTTAACTCTTTTGAATATATAGCAATTTGTAGCTAGTTTTAGAGGAGAATTCAAGGAGATTTAATAATATAGTAGTTTCCTCAAATATAAATTTTATTCACATTGTAAATTATTATGAAAGCAAAGAACTTATTTAGATTAAATTCTATTATCGCGTTGGCGTTAATAGCGACTATTACATACTCATGTAAAGAGAAAAAGAAAGAGGCTGAAGCAGCAGCTGTAGAAGAAGTTAGTGAAGAAGCTACAGGTCCCTTTTTTCAGTTATCGTTGGCGCAATGGTCTATTCATAATATGATTAGAGAAGATAAAGTGGATCCATACACTTTTGCTGAAAAGGCAAAGAAATGGGGTTTTACAGGTTTAGAATATGTAAGTCAGTTATATCCTGCAGATTTAGAAGATAATGAATATTCGCCTGAAGCAATGGCGGCGTTTGTTGAAAAATCTAATGCTGAAGCCAAGAAGCATGGTATGCAGAATGTATTAATAATGATTGATGGACAGGGGAATCTAGCGGTAAGTGATAAAGCTGAACGTGATGCTGCAGTAGAACGGCATCATAAATGGGTTGATGCGGCCGCAGCAATGGGTTGTCATGCAATTCGTGTTAATTTAAATGGTGAATCGGATCCAGTAAAATGGCATGCCAATTCGGTTGATGGTTTAACTAAACTAGCAACGTACGCTAAAACTAAGAATATTGAAATTTTAGTTGAAAATCATGGTGGACTATCTTCAAACGGAGCAATGCACGCAGCGGTTATGGAAGAAGTAAATATGGATAATTGCGGAAGCCTACCTGATTTTGGTAATTTTTGTATTACTAGAAAAAAAGATAGCTGGGACTGTGCGGAAATGTATGATATATACAAAGGTGTAACTGAATTAATGCCACACGCAATGGCTGTAAGTGCTAAGTCGAATGACTTTGATGAGAATGGGAATGAAGTAAATATTGATTACAAAAAAATGCTTCAAATTGTGAAAGATGCTGGATACACAGGCTTTATTGGCGTGGAATATGAGGGTAAAGATTTAAGTGAAGAAGAAGGTATAATTGCTACAAAAGATTTAATGTTGAAAGTGGCTAAAGAATTAAAATAGGATAAAAAATGTATAGTGTAATGAAGGTTTGCCTTTATTAAATTTACTTTAGTAGACAAATTCATATAAGTGCACAACTTATTTCCCCTGATGAGGAACTACAGAAGTTAAAATGTGATTGGTAGATGAAAGTCTTTTTTAATCAGCTTTTTGATTATAATTTTTATTGTAATAAAAAAATAATTGAATTGTGTGCAGGAGAATCGGATGTGTCTGAAAAAACTATTGAGTTGTTTTCACATATTTTAAATGCGCATCACATCTGGAATTCGAGAATAATAGGTAAACAACCTGAGTTTGATGTATGGCAAATTCATACTATAACTTCATGGAATGATATTCATTATGACAATCAAAGGTCTACATTCGAAATTACTTCGAATGTAGATGATTTTGACAAAAGAATTGATTACGAAAATTCGAAAGGACGTTTATTTGCCAATAACGTGAAAGATATTTTATTCCATATCCTTAATCATTCTACCCATCATAGAGGACAAATTTCAATGAATTTAAGAGCAAATAATATAGAACCCATGCCTTTAGATTATGTTTTTTATAAACGTTAAATAATTAATTATGAACCCGAAAATTAGGGTGCAACTTTCTATAATGATGTTCCTTGAGTTTTTTATTTGGGGAGGCTGGTTCGTTACTCTAGGTTCTTATTTAAGTAATAATTTAAATGCTACGGGGGTTGAAACGGGAATGGCGTTTTCAACACAATCGTGGGGCGCTATTATTGCACCATTTATAGTGGGTTTAATTGCTGATCGTTATTTTAATGCAGAAAAAATACTTGGAATATTACATATTATAGGGGCATTGCTAATGTATCAAATGTCGCAAGCAACTGAGTTTAGTTTTTTCTATCCTTATGTACTGGGTTATATGATTTTATATATGCCGACTATAGCTTTGGTAAATTCAATTTCTTTTAGGCAATTAACTAATCCTAGTAAAGAATTTCCATTTGTTCGGGTTTTTGGTACAGCGGGGTGGATAATTGCAGGTTGGGTTATTAGTTTTGGTTTTCAGTGGGATTCTATAGAGAATATTGGGCAAGGAGCCTTGTCGAATACTTTTTTAATGGTGGCAATAGCATCGGGAATTCTTGGCTTGTTTAGTTTTACGTTGCCAAAAACTCCACCTACAGCTAAGCGTGATGGTAAAATAAGTATTTCTGATATTCTTGGTCTGGATGCATTAAAGTTGTTGCGAGATCGAAATTTTTTAATTTTCTTTCTTTCATCCATATTGATATGTATTCCATTAGCATTTTATTATCAAAATTTAAGTTTGTTTTTAACAGAATATAAAGTTGAAAATTCTACAACATGGGCAACCTTAGGACAAGTATCGGAAGTAATGTTTATGTTGTTGTTGCCTTTTTTTTTCAAACAATATGGGTTTAAGAAAACGATACTTTTTGGAATGTTAGCCTGGGGAGTACGCTATGTTTTATTTGCTTTTGGCGATGCTGGCGATTTATTCTTTATGTTAATCTTAGGGATAGGGTTGCATGGTATTTGCTATGATTTTTTCTTTGTCTCTGGACAAATCTATACAGATTCCAAAGCTGGTGAAAAAGTAAAAAGCGCAGCTCAAGGTTTAATAACTTTGGCTACATACGGAGTGGGAATGCTAATAGGATATTGGGTTGCTGGTATAATTTCTGATGAGTTTTTAATTTCGGAAAATGTACATAGCTGGAAAGAAATATGGATTTTCCCCGCGATTTTTGCAGGAGCAGTTTTTGTGATATTTTTGTTTTTCTTTAAAAACGAAGAGATAGAATACAATTGATTATTTATAACATTAATATTTAAGTATTATGCCAAAGAAAATAAGGTTAGGAGTTTTAGGAGGAGGCGGAGATTCTCTAATAGGAGTTTTACATAGAGTTGCTTCTCAAATAAATGATAATTATGAAATAGTAGGTGCTTGCTTCAATCCGGATTTTAAAGCTAATAAGGCATTTGCCCGTGAAATAGATGTTCCATTAAACAGAATTTACGAAGATTTTGATACGTTAGTGGAAGAAGAGTTAAAGTTGCCGGAAGATGAAAGAATACAAGTTTGTTCTATTTTAACTCCTAATTTCTTGCATTTCCCGATGGCTAAGAAATTGCTCGATAACGGTTTTAGTGTTATATGTGAAAAACCGATGACGACTTCACTAGAGGAAGCAAAAATTCTTCAAAAAGCACATAAGAAATCAGGAAAAGTTTTTGCTTTAACACATACGTATACTGGATATCCTATGGTGCGTCAAATGCGCGAAATGATTAAATCTGGTGCTTTAGGAAAAATACATAAAGTTGATGCTAAGTACTATCAAGGTTGGATTAATACTATTATTCATGATAAGAAAAAACGTTCTTCTGTGTGGAGACTAGATCCTAAAAAAGCAGGGATTAGCTCTTGTATGGGTGACATCGGAGTACATGCTTTTAACTTAGTAGAATATACTACAGGTTTAAAAGTGAAGTCTATACTTTGTGATTTTAATTATTTGTACAAGGATAATAAAATGGATATAGATGGCACGGTTTTAATTCGTATGGATGACCATGTAAAAGGTGTAATACGAAGTAGTCAAGTTGCTACTGGTGACGAAAATGGATTAGCTATTTCAATTTACGGAGAAAAAGCGTCCTTGCATTGGGAACAAGAAGATCCAAATTTCTTGTATGTAAAGAGTGATACTCAGCCAATGCAGGTATATAAACCAGGACATGCTTATAATTCTAAGCTATCTTTAAATGGAACGAAATTACCAGCGGGTCACCCTGAGGGAATTTTCGATTCTATGGCTAATATTTATTTAGGAGCTGCAAAGGCAATTAGAGGTAGAAAGTACAACGATGGTGAATTTCCAACGATGGAAGATGGTGTTCGCGGTATGAGCTTTATTGAAGCTACTGTGGAATCTAATAAGAATAATAATACTTGGGTGAAGTTGGTAAAATAACTTCAGTAATCGTATAAATTAAAAAGCCTGCTTATCCATTGATTAGCAGGCCTTTTATATTTTATCTAACTTGTCTGATTATTTTTTCCGTTCAAAAACTTTTTTGAAAGTTTGGCAAACAACAATCATACTTTCGCGAGGTACACGTTCAAATTCTGCCAATTCTCGGGTGTAATAATCCCAATGCGTTTTTTTCCAATAAGCTAAAGATTTGTCACCCTCACCCTCAATTTGTGCATATTCTTCGTCGATACTAAAAAAAGGTTTAAGCACAACCTTAGTGGTTTCAACAATACATTGCGCCTCACCGGCCCAATTAGTTACAACAGTAAAATCGCCTATTTTAGGCAGTCTTTCATTTCTATGTTGTAATCCTAATAAAGAGTCTGTTGTTGCTTTTTTAATTCCATCTTTCACTAATTGAGCACATTGATTAGCATCGTGTTCGTTATCGCAAAAGAGTATGGTTTTAGGTGCTTCGTGAAAGACATCCTCAAGGTGATTTTTTAAATAATCTCCCCACATGTTATTAGCTGATGTGTTTTCCATGAAATCTAAACGTATTGTATTTGTTTAATATTGTCAGTAATACTTGTCATAAACCTATTTTTCCTGCTATTTATGCGAATTTACCAGCCTTTAATTGTTGGGCTGCATGTTCCGCTGCTCTTGCGGTAAATGCCATATAAGTTAATGATGGATTTACGCAACTAGAAGAGGTCATAAATGCTCCATCCGTAACATAAACATTTGGAACTAAATGAACTTGATTGTGTTTGTTTACAATCGAAGTCTCTGCGCTGTGCCCCATTCTTGCTCCACCCATTTCATGAATTCCTAGTCCGGGATAAGAAGATTCCTCGTATGGTTGAACATTTTTAAAACCTGCAGCCTTAAACATTTCAACAATATCAGTCACCATATCTTTTCGCATATTGTGCTCATTCTCTTTAAATTCAACATCAAAATCAAGTTGAGGTAAGCCCCACTTATCTTTTTCAGTTTTACTTAATGTCACCCTGTTATCATCATGCGGTAAAAACTCGCCAAATCCAGTAACTCCTATGGTCCATTTACCTGGCTTTAATATTTCTTCTTTCAAATCTTTGCCATAGCCCATTTCTGCTACAGCTTCAGACCAAGAACTTCTACTGGCAGATCCCTGATAACCAAAGCCACGCAAATATCCTTTTCTTTTAGTTTTTTCATCTAGGTTTGCAAATCGAGGAATATAAAATCCATTTGCTCGCCTTCCTTTATAATATTTGTCTAGATACCCATCTACTTGTGCATAAGCTCCTAATTTATAATGATGATCCATTAATCCACGACCCAATGCATCGGAATCGTTACCCAATCCGTTAGGAAATCGCTCAGATTTTGATTGCAACAAAATTCCAACAGATGCCATTGCTGATGCACACAAGAATATAATTTTAGCTTTGAATTCTAGCTTTTCGTGAGTTTCAGTATCAATTACACGAACACCTGTTGCCATTTTAGTTTTATCATCATAGATAACTTCATGAACAATTGAATTTGGTCTCAATGTCATGTTTCCTGTTCTTTCGGCAGCCGGTAAGGTTGAAGAATTACTGCTAAAATAACCTCCAAATGGACAGCCTCGTCTACAACGGTCTCTATTTTGGCATTGCGTTCTTCCCTCTATTTTGGCATCGGGATCGGTAATATGAGCCGTTCTGCCAATGGTAACTAATCGCCCGTCATCGAATTTTTCTGAAACAGATTCTTTAAAATTTTCTTCCACACAATTGAGTTTCATTGGTGGTTGAAATTTGCCATCGGGTAGTTGTTTTAATCCTAATTTTTGGCCACTGACACCTATATATTCTTCCACCTTGTCATACCATGGTGAAATATCTTTGTAACGAACAGGCCAATCAATACTAACACCTTCTTTTTTATTAGCGCTAAAATCAATATCGCTCCATCTATAACTTTGTCTTCCCCAAGTTATCGAACGCCCACCTACATGATAACCCCGTATCCAATCAAAACGTTTGGTTTGTACATAAGGATGCTCCAAGTCGTTTACAAAAAAGTGCTTATCTGTATTGTCTGGGGCCCAATTTAATCGATGTTGAATATGATAATTTTTTTGATCCTCCTTAGAAAGGCGAGTTTTTAGTGGGTCATCCCATGGGTCGTCATTCATAGTAGGGTAGTCCTTAATATGTTCTACCATTCTACCTCGTTCTAAGACTAAAGTTTTAAGACCTTTTTCGCATAATTCTTTGGCTGCCCATCCGCCACTAATTCCAGTTCCTACCACAATGGCATCATACTGCTCATCTAGATTCATAAATTTATTGTATTAATTCTGATGGTTTTCCTATATTTATATCTTCTCAAAGAAAAAGAAGTTTGGATATTTTTCAAATCTAAATATAGGGTTTATTCCTAAAAACAGCACAATAAAACCAAATTCAACTAACATAATAGAATTAATTATATATGAAGACAATTAAAGGTCCTGGCGTATTTTTGGCGCAATTTGTAGATGATAAGGCTCCATTCAATTCATTAGATGGAATATGTAAATGGGCATCAGATTTGGGGTATAAAGGCATTCAAATACCTACTTGGGTAGATTTTTTAATAGATCTAGATAAGGCCGCTGAGAGTCAAGATTACTGCGATGAATTGAAAGGCAAGGTTAATTCTTATGGTTTAGAAATAACAGAACTTTCTACGCATTTGCAGGGCCAATTAGTGGCTGTACATCCAGCATATGATTTAATGTTTGATAATTTTGCACCTGATAGTGTAAAAAACAACCCAAAGGCGAGGACCGAATGGGCTGTAGATGTGGTTAAAAAAGCAGCTACAGCAAGTAGAAGGTTGGGTCTTAAAGCGCATGCTACATTTTCTGGAGCTTTGTTATGGCACACATGGCATCCATGGCCACAAAGACCGGCAGGTTTAGTGGAAATGGGATTTGAAGAACTAGCAAAAAGATGGATGCCTATTTTAAATCATTTTGATGAAGAAGGCGTGGATGTTTGTTATGAAATACATCCTGGTGAAGATTTACATGATGGTGATACCTTTGAGCGATTTTTAGAAGCAACCGGAAATCATAAACGTGTAAATATACTGTATGACCCAAGTCATTTTGTATTACAACAACTGGATTATATTGAATATATAGATCATTATCATGAGTTTATTAAGTCGTTTCATGTAAAAGATTCTGAGTTTAATCCAACAGGTAAGAAGGGAGCTTTTGGTGGATATAATGATTGGGGTGATCGTGCTGGAAGATATCGCTCTTTAGGTGATGGTCAGATTGACTTCAAAACCATATTCTCAAAATTAACGCAGTATGGTTGTGATGTTTGGGCAGTTATGGAATGGGAGTGCTGTATAAAAAGTCCTGAACAAGGTGCTCGAGAAGGTGCTATTTTCATTCAAGATCATATTATTGAAGCTACAGAAAAGACTTTCGATGATTTTGCTGGAACAGCAGTAGATAAAGAGATGTTAAAGAAAATATTAGGAACATAAATAAAACAATTCATGAAAAAATTAATAGTAACGGTTTTACTAATCTTTGTAAGTATTTCCTGTAAAGAAAAAGCTGAAAAAGCAGTTGATGAAGGGAATGTGGCAGTAGATTCTGAGCAACCTAAGTCTGAATGGATCACATTATTCGATGGCACTTCCTTAGATGCATGGCAGGCTTATATGGGAGGCGATGTGCCTGCCAGTTGGAAAATTGAAGATGGAGCAATGGTTTTTATTCCACCAACCGATGAAGAACGCAAAGATGAGAATGGTAAAAAGCAAAGTTTTAATCTGGTTTCTAAACAAGCATTTACAAGTTTTCAACTGTCTTTAGATTGGAAAATTTCTGAAGCTGGTAACGGAGGTATTTTCTGGGGCATTGTTGAAGATGCTAAATATAGTCAGCCTTATCATTCAGCTTTAGAAATTCAAATTCTTGATAATGATAAGCATCCGGATGGTAAGAATGGAACATCGCATCAAGCCGGGGCTTTATATGATTTAGTTTCACCATCTGAAGAAGCTACAAAACCCGTAGGCGAGTGGAATACTGCCGTAATTACTATAAATCATAATACAAACAAAGGATCATCTGTATTAAATGGAATAGAAGTTGCGACTTTTCCTGTGCATGGCATAGAATTAGATTCTTTGCTTAAAGGGTCTAAATTTGATGGTTGGGATGGTTTTGCGAAAGCTAAAACAGGTAAAATAGGTCTGCAGGATCATGGCAATGTTGTAGCCTTTAAGAATATTAAAATTAAAGAACTTTAATATTTATTTGCCTAAAATCAGTTGTTTGAAATGCCAATGAATATCAAGAGCAAGGAGCTAATTTTGGCTATCTTTGTTGAAAATAATAGCTGTCTATGATTCAGTCAATGACCGGTTTTGGGAAACATGTAGCCCAACTGCCTTCAAAAAAGATTACTGTAGAACTTAAATCTTTAAACAGTAAAAATCTTGATTTAAATGCTCGTATGCCGCAGGCTTATCGTGCTAAAGAATTGGATTTACGTAAGGTGATTGCTAGTTCTTTAGTGCGCGGAAAAATAGATTTTAGCTTATATGTAGAATTAACAGGAGCAGAAACTTCAGCGGTTGTAAATGAAGAAGTAGTAAAGCAATATATGCAACAACTTAAGTCTATTGCAGATGGAGATGATATTCATTTGTTAGAAATGGCTTTGCGATTACCGGATTCTATGAAAACCGAACGTGAAGATTTAGATGATGAAGATTTTGCAGTTATTCAATCAGTTTTAAAGGAAGCGTTATTAGAGATAAATATATTTAGATCAGAAGAAGGAAAAGTTCTTGAAACCGATTTTATTAATCGCATAAAGAATATTGAAAGTCTTTTACAAGAGGTTATAAAAATTGATGTTGATCGAATTGATACTATTCGAGAACGCTTAGAAAAAGCGATGGCTGATTTACAAGCTGAGGTTGATGCTAATCGATTTGAACAAGAATTAATATACTACCTCGAAAAGTATGATATCACTGAAGAAAAAGTGAGATTGGCAAATCATTTAGAGTACTTTTCTAGTACTCTAAATTCTGCCGATTCTAATGGTAAAAAGCTAGGATTTATTAGTCAAGAAATAGGCAGGGAAATCAATACTATTGGTTCTAAAGCCAATTATGCTCCTTTGCAACAAGTAGTGGTGCAAATGAAAGACGAATTAGAAAAGATTAAAGAACAAATGCTAAACGTACTTTAATGAAAGGTGGTAAGCTCTTAGTGTTTTCGGCACCCTCTGGTAGTGGTAAAACTACGATAGTAAGGCATTTATTAAACCAGCCAGAACTTAATTTAGCATTTTCAGTTTCAGCTACTTCAAGGCCGCGAAGAGTAAAAGAAAAGCACGGCGAGCATTATTATTTTATTTCTATTTCAGAATTTAAAAATCATATTAAAAATGACGATTTCTTAGAATGGGAAGAAGTATATAGAGATAATTTTTATGGCACGCTCAAAACTGAAGTTGAACGACTTTGGGCAGAAGGAAAAAATGTAATTTTTGATATTGATGTTGTAGGTGGGTTACGAATAAAAAAGAAATTCCCCGACCAAACATTAGCTGTTTTTGTAAAGCCGCCTAGTGTTGATGAATTGAAAATACGGTTAAAAAAACGTAGTACTGAAAGTGAGGATAAAATTAATATGCGAATTGCCAAAGCTTCAGTAGAGTTGGCTACAGCGCCTCAATTCGATAAAATCATCAAGAACTATGATCTTGATGTAGCTTTACAAGAGGCGAAACAATTAGTCTTAGATTTTATTCAAGAACCTAAATCGGCATCAAAAGACTAGAAGTGAAGAAGGTTGGACTTTATTTTGGAACCTTTAATCCA
This sequence comes from Aurantibacter sp., assembly GCF_039941195.1. Classification (GTDB taxonomy): domain Bacteria; phylum Bacteroidota; class Bacteroidia; order Flavobacteriales; family Flavobacteriaceae; genus Aurantibacter_A. The sequence goes on from NZ_JBDVFA010000051.1 coordinate 10,988, forward strand.
ATACATATTGGTCATTTAGTGATTGCCAATCATATGGTTGAGTTTTCTGAGTTAGATGAAGTTTGGTTTGTAATAACACCTCAAAGTCCGTTTAAAGTAAAGCAGTCGCTTTTAAAAGATAATCATCGCTATCAAATGGTTTCAGAAGCCGTTAAGGATTATACCAAATTAAAACCATCTAAAATTGAATTTGGACTGCCGCAACCTAATTATACAGTGCATACTTTGGCACATTTAACAGAGAAATATGGCAATTCTTACGAATTCTGTCTTATCATGGGAGAAGACAATTTAAAAGGGCTACACAAATGGAAAAATTATGAGGTTATTCTAGAAAACCATAAGTTGTTTGTTTATCCGAGAATATCTGAAGGAAAAATAGAACATCGTTTTAAAGGACATCCTAAAATTAATAAAGTGAATGCTCCTATTATGGAAATATCTTCAACTTTTATTCGTAAAAACCATAAGGCAGGTAATAATATTAGGCCATTATTACCAGAGGCCGTGTGGGAATATTTAGATGAGATGAATTTCTATAGGTCATAGAAATAGCTCATTCAATTCTTATTAAAATTCATTCCATTGGAATTCTTGTAAACCGTATTTTCTTGTAATCATCAGTTTCGTAGATAACGCCTAAATTATTTTTGTCTAATTGCACTAAATCTGAATATGCTGCATAACCTTTGTGAACTTTAAAAAGTGTTTTCCAAGTTTTAGAATTGTCTGTACTTGACATTATAATTAGATTCTCACGTTTATTGAAAGTTGAAGGTGTTGAAAATAAGAGTAATTCTTCTTTGCCTCGCCAACTCAATAATGCAGATTGCACAACTGGACTGGGAAATTTATTAGATTCTATAATTGCAGTTTCGAAACTTTCTCCTCCGTCTAAACTGAATACTTCACCTCTATTTTTTACAGGTGAACCTCCATGTTGATCTCTGGTATTTACATAAATGCTGCCGTCAGGTAATTCAGCTATCGTTGTTTCATTGGCTTGTATATCATCCGTTAAATTAGTGTCTTCTGCTCCAATTTGCCATGTGTTGCCCGAATCATCGGAATAAATTAACGCAATACAATAGGCTTTTTTTCCTTTTTCGATGCTATTTGCTATAGGCACTACTAATCTACCTTTGTGGCTTCCGTTTTTTAGTTCAATACCATGTACTGGACCAATAGCATGCCACCGCCAATGTTTGCGTTTTACGGTGCGTGTTATGTTTTTTATGGGAGCCCATGTCACGCCTTCATCGGTTGTGAAGGTCATAAAGGCCATACGCTCATCTTTTAACTCATAATCTTTATTTAAAATATTATGTTCACTCATTGAAGTAGTATTGAACAGGAATACAATTTTGTTTTCATGCTCCACATGAATGGGTACAGGGTTTTGAACTGCCATTGTATCTAAATCATAAAGCACTTTCATAGGCTGCCAGGTTTTACCATGGTCTATAGATTTTCTGTAAACTATGTCTATATCACCGAAATCACTTGTAGAATTTTTACGTCCTTCTGCAAATGCGATTAAGGTGTTTTTTGTTTGAATTATTGTGGGTATTCTAAAAGCATGATATCCATTCATCCCTGAGTAATAAGGTATAGATGTACGTGAAGAATCCTTAGAAATATTAGTTTCAAAAGAAACGTCTGTTTTTTGGGCTAAACACGTGAATGTTGTGCAAACAATAATTAAACTAGATAGAAAGAAATTTTTGAGTGCTTTTATATGCTTCATTATACGAATGTTCTTAAAAGATCAATAATCCTTTGAAGATATAAAATACTGGTATATTGAGGAATTTTAAGAACCTTTTTCTAACACCTTTTCAGCCCAAGAAAAAGCACTATCAATATTGTCAAATACTCCTATTGGTTTTGCAATGAATAGTTTTTCTAAAGTAACTAGCATGCGTCGATATTTGTTATTAGAGACTATAGCAAAGCCTTTAAAATTTGGAAACATTTCAATAACCTCCTTGTAGCCCATAGTGTCTGCAGAATAGGAGTTCAAACGATGAGATATATAAATAATTGGCTTATAATCCCCGTAAATTTTTTGGCAAAGATATATTGGCTCAATAGCATTTTCTTTGGTTACATGAACACCTTCGTCAAATTCGCCTACCACAATATTAGTGTAAAAAAGGAATGTTCCTATATTTAATTTGTGTTTCGCAATAAGTTGCTGAGTTGTACTTGGTATAATCTCCATGATGTAAAAAATGCCCAGCGAAATATACAATAATCCATAGGATAGTAATTAAAAAACCCTTGTTTTATTTGTAGGTATCGAGAATAATGGCATAAGAATTTATGACTATAAAATTATAGATTTGGGTCAAAAAGAATTACAGTATATTCGAAATTTTCAAGTTCTCCGTCGATTTCCACATCTGTTAAGTTAACCACATAGGCGGTATCTTCTGTTTCATTAGTATTAATGTTTTGAGGTACCCAAACTATAGTTGGATCACCATAAACAGTGTTTAAATCTTCCATTGTTATAGATACAGAATTCCCCATTTCATCAACCATTGAGACAGTAGTTTGACTAAAATCGGCACCTTTAATGGAAAAGGACCACCTAGGATATACTAGGTTGTTGGGTACATATTCTGCTGGCGGCCATGCAATATAGTCAGGTTGGTCCTCCGGGGCTGTGCCAGAATTACCAACTACCCATAATACATTTGAATTATCTGTGTTTCCTACTCCTATTGATTGAAGCCTTGGCCATAACAGCCATCTTCTATGGCCTACTGGTCCATTTGCACTCCCAGGTTCACTAATATATAGGTCTACGGCTTCTGCATTTTTCGACATAGCTAAATTTGATTTTCCTGCTGCTTCACTTCCGTCATCAGTATAACAGGACCAACTGGAAGGTGGAAAATGATCGAGTTCTTGGTTGCTTTTCATCATTAATGCAGCTTCTTGAGCTTTTGCGCTTTGACCTGAATTTTCAGTTAAAGTGTTATTTAACCCAACGGCTAATCTAAAATAATGTACTCGTTGAAAAATTTTCGACATTATACCATCTGTGATTGATCCGGCATCACAATTGGCCGAATCACCATTCCATTGCGCGTCTGAAGAAGTGGTTTTAGAAGCTTCGTAATAATCTTGATATAGCGTTTTGGCGGTTGCTCGTGCAACATTATCCGTTTCAATTTCAGGAGGTATGGCCGTTTCATCATCTTTACTACAAGAAGCAAGAACAATAAATAATAGAATAGCTGAAAAGAAATAAGAGCGTTGCAAGAAGCGATACATAACGATTTGGATTTGCTATGTTAACGCAGAATTCTTTAAAACGTGATATTTTTTCGATGAAACGACGAACGACGAAAAATATTACTCTTCAGGAATTATTGGTTTTGCCGGTGGAATACTACTATCATGTTCCTGGAAATACTGTTCTAGAAGATTAGTAGTTGCTGTTAGTAAATCTTTCGTTTCTAAAAGAATTGAAAAATAAAGTGTAGTGTTTTTTGGACTAGATTCTTCAGTTCTTGTACGTGCAATTTGCTTTGCTATTTTTTGCGAAACAAGGTCAAATAGTTCTTGTTTGCCACCTAATATATCTCCAATTTGTTCAAAGGAATGTGAATCAAATGCTTTCTGGGTTTTTGTAAAAATCTCGTCCAGTTTGTGATCAATTTCCTTTAACTCTTTAATTTGATTGTATTTTAATTTTTTATGATTATTGTACACGTGCTTGTGGCTAACCTTCCCTATGTATTCTAAAGATTGAGAGATATCCGTTAAATGCGCCAAGGCATTAATATAGAAGTTACTTGCACCAACACTTGCTTCATCTAAGTTTTTAATGAAATAGAAAATATGATCGCGAAGTCCATCTATTTCGTCAGATAATTTAGCTCCTTGCTTTTTATTCTTCTTAAGTAGGTTTAAATCTTGTGTTGCAAGACCGTTAATAGAGTTGGTATAAATTTTATTTGTACGTTTAATTACAGTTGAAATATTCGTGGCACTTTCTTCTATTACACCTTGTATTGAGCTGCTTTCTGCTCGTTGCAATTGGTCTTCTTCTTTTATCTCTTTTGATTTTTTGTTGTAATTGATATAGTTTCTAGCCAATAAAAGAATAGCTACAAATAACAGAATGGCAATAGCAGCACCCTTACCAAAACTAATTAGCGAAAGAATAGCGCCTGATGCTATAAAGGCAATGATGGCAGTCATAAACCAGCCGCCAATTACATTGAGTACACCAGCAACGCGATAGACAGCACTTTCTGCGCCCCAAGCTCTATCAGCAAGCGAAGAACCCATGGCCACCATAAAAGTGACGTAGGTTGTAGATAGCGGTAGTTTATATGAGGTAGCGATAGAAATTAAAATACCAGCTACCATTAAATTTACTGCGGCACGAACTAAGTCAAAAGCTGGTAATTCGTGAACTCTATCTTTTGATAAAGTAATTACCGGCTTTTCAAATTGTTTGTCTATAGAGCTCTTCCACGTATTTGGAACAATCGTACCTGTATATTTAGCTATTGCAATAGATGCGCGAACCAATCCTCGGGAAAGAAAATTAGGTTGAAAACGCTCTTTAGTTTCACTTTGACTTGATAAATCTATTGATGTTTTTACAACACCTTTAGCCTTATTCGAAAACCAAAGAGTTGCTATCATTATCATTCCTGCGAATAATAGCATTAAGGTGGGAGTAGGTACTTTAGAAGCAAGTATTCCCATACTAAATTCCGTTGGGTCTACCCCCGAAAGTAACCAAGCTTCGTATGACTGCCATGCGGCGATAGGTACTCCAATAAAGTTAACCAAATCGTTACCAGCAAATGCTAATGCAAGCGCAAAGGTGCCAACTCCAATAATCAATTTGTATATATTAGTTTTAAAAAATTGAACCAATACATAGGATAGTATCGACCAAAAAACAAAACTAACAGCGGATATTGCGAACCAGTTTGATTCTAAAAAATCTTTTATTGTTTGCCCATCCAATGAATCAAGGTTTTCATTGGCAAATGCAGTTCCTTTAATGCCCTTCATTAAAATGAAGTAGGTGATTGCAGCTAGGGCAGCACCTCCAAAAAGTGCTCCAACCCATTTCGGTTTTTTACCATAATTAAATGATAATAACAACCGCGATAACCATTGAACTATTGCGCCTACAGAAAATGCGACTACTACTGAGAGTAGTATGCCGATTATAATTTCAGTGGCCTTATTTGTGTTAATATAATTTACAACATCAGAAAAATTTCCACTATCAGCACCTATTTTAATAAGTGCCATTGCTACAGCAGCCCCTAAAAGTTCAAATACAATTGAAACTGTTGTAGAGGTAGGCATTCCTAGTGTATTGAAGAAATCGAGGAGTAAGATATCGGTTATCATTACTGCCATAAAAATGAACATGATTTCGTCAAAATAGAACTCACCAGGGTTAAAAATCCCTTTACGAGCTACTTCCATCATACCGCTAGAAAATATTGCGCCAAAACCAATACCTAAACTGGCAACAATCATTATTGTTTTAAAGGAAATGGCTTTTGAGCCAATTGCAGAATTTAAAAAATTCACCGCATCGTTACTAACTCCAACTACCAAATCTGCAATTGCAAGAGCTACAAGAGCAACAATCATTAATAAGTAAAAATTATCCATAAGTGAACTCAAAAAATAGTTGGCAAATATCTATAACTGTTCTTTGTACAATGTTATCTAAAGGTTATATTTTAAAAGTGAATATCAACTTGTAATCTCCACATTAATTCATCGTTGTCAACAGTTTCAGATAAGTAGCTCAAATCAGTCTGTACTTTTAATTTATGACCAACAATATACTTAGAAAGTCCTAATGTATATTGGTTTTGTGCACTTATTCCAGTAATTTCTTCATCCAAGTCAATATTTGTAAATCTACCAGATACTTCCCAGTTATTACTTAGTAAGTATCCAGTTTGTAGATTTAGTCCACTGCCTATTTGAACGATATCCCCTGTCGGTGTGCCATCCGAATTTATTGCAATTGGGTCAGTGGCATTTCTGTAGGCAAATTCAGCCATAAAGGAGTACCCTAAATATTTAAACATGGCATCCACAAATATGGTATTAATGTCTGTTTCGTAAAAGCCGATATCAGTTACCATAAAACTTCCTTGATTACTATGTGTTTTTACAGCATCCTTATTGTAATCAAAGGTAGCAGCAAGCATTAGTTTTGGGCTCGTGTTTCTTTTTAAATCACTGGCAACATATGCTTTAAAATCACCAAAAGGAAAGATCTCAATGCGTGCAGTATGTTGTAATCCTCCTAGATTGCCACTTGTAATATTTCTGCCTTCACCTTGTGAGAGCGCTAGTTTTTCTTTGATTAAGAATTTTTCTGAGAGTTTGAAATGATGTCTTATTTGAATGCCTTGATCTCTATCTAAAGTAAATTTACTGTTTAATAATGAACGATTAACTTGTTGCAAGTTACCTGAAGAAATTACCCTTTCCATGTTTCCTGGAAGCTTAGTTTGCCCCATCCAAAACTCGAAATTACCATAGAAATTATACATTAAAACGCCATCCAGAATATATCTGGGAGAATTGCTCGTGAATTCTGAAGCGCCGGAAATGTCCCTATTTGAAAGGCCTAATTCAATTTTATATTTAAGTTTAGGTGAATAGGCGAATCCATCAAATTTCACACGGGCTCTTCGGATTGAGAAATTTTCCTGCAGATTTTCAAATCCACCATCTATATTTTTATCCCAATTTGCAACCGTAAGAAATTGCATTCTAAGACCTGCTTTCATTGACCAGGTGCTGTCTTTACCAATCAAATTAAACAAGCCATTTCCAAATGTACTGGATTTAGTTTCTTGAGCGTACGAAATGCATTGGATGGACAGGAATAGTCCTAAAAAAGTATGCTTGAGTTTCATTTGAGGTTTTGAAATAATTGTCTCAATAGCGTTTTTGTCAAAGTTAATTTAATGTAATGTAAATATTACGTAATACTCTTGAAAGTAAAAAATTTAAAAATATATTGAACATTATTTAGGTTGATAGTAAACTATTGAAGTTGTATTTCTTCCTGAGTAAATGAATATATAACATACTGATATTGTGTAAAGAAAGATTAATTATTATGGCGTTAAAACTGGAGTAAATGTAGATGAAAGAGAATTTTATTCATAAATAGGTTTTTGGTAACATACTAATAATCAATATAAAAGGTTTCTAATGTAAATTTAATGTTATCAAAAAGTTGCTTAAATGTTACCTAAAACGTATCTTTAAATTTATTATTTAAAATAAATCAGATTATTATGAAATATATATATTTAATTCTTACCATATTGTTGGTATCAAGTTCTGCCTTTGCTCAAAAAGAGAAAGAGATGAAAATGAATACTGAAACTAATTTAATAGAAGCTACTTATTATCATGAAAATGGTGAGATTAGTCAACAAGGCACTTTTAATTTGGATAAAAAATTACATGGTAACTGGATTAGTTATAATGAAGCAGGTGAAAAAATTTCGGAAGGTGCGTATGTGAATGGTATGAAAACTGGTAAATGGAATTTTTGGAACGAAGGTTCTTTAAAAGAAGTTGAATTTAGTAACAATGCAATTGCTAGTGTAGTTAATAAAGAAAGTTCAGTGCGTGTAACTAAAAATTGAAATTAGTTTGATGAAACAAAAAAATCCGTCAGTTTTAAACTGACGGATTTTTTTATGCTTTATATTAATATAGTTCTATTTCCTACTTGTATTCGCAGCAATTTTTTCTTCATTACTTGCTTTAGAATTTAGTGTTGTATCATCAAATTCAAATGTAAGAGCTGATAATGTTTCTTGTATTACAATAGTTTCATTCGCTACAACATTTACGGCAACTTCTTTGGTGTTATACCCTGCAAAGCTAATTTGAACAATATAATCTCCTGGTTGAACATTATCAAGTTCAAAGTTTCCGAAAAGATTGGTTTGCTTACTTATGTTGTCTCCTTTCAAAGAGATGTTAGCAAGCAATAATGGTTCGTTATTCATTTCTTGGTCTAGAATAGTACCTCTAATTGCTCCCTGTTGAGCAAATAAGCCGGTAGAAAAAAAAAGAACAACTAACGCCAAAATATTTTTCATAAGATAATATTATCTAAGGCAAAGAAAGTTCTTGTATGTAAAGTTAAAGTTAGGTGTAAGTTAATAGTAGGTTGCAAAAAGGTTAAGAAGTGTGTTCTATTAAAAGCAAAAAATAACGTCCTTGCGAATTGAGCAAGGACGTCATATGTATAGTGGGTGTTTTTACTTAAAATTTAATACTATATCCTAATGAGAAAGCCGTTCCTGGACTTCTTAAAGAGAATATTTTATTGGTTGCGCCAAACGATTCATATTCACTTAAAACGTCATCACCTAATAAATTAGTAACCTTGAAATTAATACTTTGATTGTTGTTTTCTCCAAAGCCTTTAGATAGGTTAAAGTTTAAGTTGTTATAAGGCATAGTATATACATCTGGAGCAAATCCATTACCTACAACCTGTAATGTTTTACCTTGTACATTATATGATAATCGAATTTGAAGATTGTTTTCTTCTCCTTCATAACTTAAACCTGCATTTACTAAAAATGGAGATTGCCCTTGTAATTCACGATCTTCACCTAGTGTTTCGCCGTCTCTTAAACCTAATGTACGCAAGTTGCGTTCTTGCTCGCTGTATATTTGAGTGGATTTTATGAAAGAAGTATTTACATTAAAACTAAAGTTGTTGAGTGCGCTAGTTATAAAACCTAAATTTTTACGAATTTCAATTTCTACACCAAGTACATCTGCATCACCTAAATTCTGTGGTTGAAAATTGTCGGTAGACGATTCAAAATAAGTAAGTTCAATAGGGTCTTTAAACTTTTTGTAAAAACCACTTATAGCAATCATCTCAGCATTAGTTCCAAACCATTCAGCACGAACATCGAAATTATTAATGTACGTCGGTAATAAGTCGATATTTCCTATAAAAGTATTATTCGATAATGGATCGAAAATTTTTGCAATGGACGCTTCCTTAAATGAGGGTCTTGCAGTTGTTCTGGCAAAAGAACCTCTTAAATTTACTTGTTCAGTTAATTCGTAAATTAAATTGGCAGTAGGGAAAAAATCGAATTCGTCAATTATTGTTTGATCATCATATATAACTTTTTGCGGATCGCTAGCATCACGGTTATCCTCTCCAGTATATTTAGCTTCAAACTTCTCCATTCGAACTCCAAGTACCGTTCTTAGTTTTGTCCCCAATTTAAATTCATTTGAAACATAACCTGCAATATTTTGTTGTACCGCTTCATACGAGTTGGCAGGTTCACTAATAGAAATGTCGGGGTCAATAAAAGAACCTACAGGATTTGCAGTTGTCCAAAGGTTTTCGTCTTTTAAAATATTATCAGCCATGCCATCATAGATTAGGGTAGAGGCATTACTTTCTATTTCAAAATTTATTATACCAAAATCTCTAGCTTTATAAGATCCATAGGCGCCAAATTTAAGTTTAGCATCTTTTTCGTTTATTTGATATCTTTTAGTTAAATCTAATTTTGCAACTCCATTAACCTCCTCTAAATCTCTCCATATCCTTTTAGGCTGGTTGTTTTGAGGTATTGAAGAAATACCATCTTCAACTTGAAAAGATGTAGTACGAATATCTTTATCTTCTATTCTTGATAAGGTAGGAGAAAGCGCCCATTCCGTTGTCCAAGTAGCCTCTTCATTGGTATGCGTTCCAGATAAAAGAGCGTTTGTAATAGAGCGTTGTGTATACTCTAAATTATCTTTAGAGAAGTTTACAAAGTCTGTAAAATTGAGCGTTTGGCTAAATATGCCTGCAGTTGACTCTCCATTTTGTAAATGCAAAAGATTTAATTTGTATTTAGAACGTTCTGTTTTAAAGGAAGTACCTAATAAACCGCTAACCAATACATTGTTCGTTCCAATATTTCCTCTTTGGGTTCTAAAAGTTTCGAGCTCATTTATTGAAGTATCAGAATTTCTTCGATAAAAATTGTTTTGTGCATTATCATAATAAGTAGTAGTGTTTTTGTACGACACGGAAGCTAAAAATCCAACACGATTAACCTCTTCTTTGCCAACTATATATTGATTTCCGGTAGTGAATCCTACGCTATAATCCATGCCATTACTGCTTTTCATTGCAGCTAAAGTTGGGCTAAAACTATTTGTAATAGTCGTTAATCGAGAATCATAGGCTGATGTGCTTGGAATGTCTTGATTTGAATTAATAGGCACATCTCTACGGCCACTATCGAAACCTAGAAAATCCGTTTTACTTCCTTCATAATCTAAATAATCACTATTAAAGTGCATATCTGGATTATAAGTTCCACTTATAGAAAGAGTATGTTCTTTTTTCGTAGGATAATCTTTTGTAATGATATTTACGATACCACCTGTAAAGTCTGCTGGCAAATCTGCAGAAGCAGATTTTAATACTAATACATTATCGATAATATTAGTAGGGAAAATATCTAATTGTATGGTGTTTCTGTCAGGATCGAGTCCGGGGATATCAACACCGTTTAATATTGATTTAGTGTATCGATCTCCGAGACCTCTTACATAAACATATTTCCCACCTTGCACTGAAACTCCTGGTACTGCTTTAATCGCGCTAGCAACATTGCTAGATCCAGTTTTCTTAAAAGTTTCAGCAGATAACCCGTCAAGTACATTAACGGCTTTTTTCTGAATACCTAAAACAGCCGTTTCTGTATTTTTCTTTACAGATACTGAAACTACTACTTCATCTAACCCTTCAGCTAAGACTTGCATGGTTAAGTTTACAGTTGCAACTTCTCCTTCTTTTATTACAACTTCAGTAATCTCTACACTTTTATAGCCTAAGAAAGAAAACTCTAAAGTATAAGTGCCAGGTTCTAATGAGAGGGTGTAGACACCATCGAAATCTGTAGTTGTACCAGTAGTAGTTCCCTTAACTAAAACATTGGCAAATGCAACCGGGTCTTGGAAATCTGCATCGATAATTTTTCCGGTAACTTCTCCTTCTTGTGAGAAAGCCGATTGAATAATTAAAAGGGCGAGGGCTAGTAATTTAAAATTTATTTTCATTGAAATAAAGGTTATCTCTTTATAAACCAAATGCCCGCCTTTGAAAAGGCGAGCAAAAGGATATAGTTATTGTTGATATTGTATTAGAATCCTAAACCAGCTTTAGTGTTAGAATACGTCCAGCTAAAGTCTGTTAAAGTAGCTCCGACAGTATTAGCATCTTGGTCTACCGTAGTAGTCCAGTCTTCAGCTGCTTCAGTGAAAGTTGGATCTGCAATGATTGTAGATTCGATTTCAACATCGTTTTCATCTTTAGCAACTTTTTCAGCAAAAATGGTATAGTCAGCTCCAGTTACTTCCCAGAATTCGAAGTTTAATAAGTCATCAATATAATTCTGCGCTACATCATTAGCATCTAACTCAACATCTTTACCATCTTGAAAACCAGAAGCATAAATGTTTTTAGTAATACCCATAGCGTTACTTCTGTAATCAGCATACTCTCCGTTTGGTGCAACTGAACTACCGAATATTGTAACGTTCTCAATAATGAATGAGTCAGTTGTAGGATCTGCTGTACCTTCTGGACCATCAATTTCGAAAGCGTGATCAGAAACATCACCAGCAACAACAACTGCATTGCTAATTGTACCGGAATAACCTTGGTCTACATCAATAGCATCATCACCTTGAGCCCAAACCATTAGGTTAGTCGCGTCTACTGTTCCTCCAAAAAATTCAACACCATCATCAACGTTTCCAACAACCTCAATATTGGAAATAACAGTACCACTTCCTACAGAACCAAGAGTAAGTCCGTTAATCTCATTTCCTTCTCCAATTAAAGCACCACCGTGTCGGATAGAAACATAATTTAAGATTCCTGAATTATCTGCGTCGTTTTGAGCATCTCCAGGGCCATAAAGACCAAAATTATCATCTGCAGGAATTCCTTCTATTTGTACTTCCGTAACATCACCTTTAAAAGAACCGTTTGCTCTTCCTAATATAATTAAACCGCCCCATTTACCTCTTTGGTTTTGATCTAAGTTTGTGCCGGCAGTTGAACCAATAGCAATATTATCTTCTTCAGCAGTAAAAATGATTGGTGCTTCAGCAGTACCTTCTGCCATTATTTTTGAATCTCTTTGAACAATTAAAGCAGAAGCTAAAGAACCTGAACCTGGCTTACCTTTAATAATGGTACCTGGTTCAATAGTTAAAGTAACACCTGTACCAACAACAACTTTACCTGCTAATAAGTACATTTTTGAAGCTTCCCAGGTTGTGTCAGTAGCAATCTCACCTGAGACAGTAATTATTTCAGAACAAACTCCACCCTCATCTACTCCAGTTTCATCTTGATTTTGAATACCATCGCTACATGTAGCTGTTGGGTCAACATCAGAAACACAAGCTTGGCAATTTGGACCACCACAATCGACACCTGTTTCGCCCTGGTTTTGAATACCATCGTTACAAGTTGCCTGAGCATCTATAATAGCCGGTTCATCATCATCACTACATGATGATACAACCAATGCCGTAGTAGCTAATAAGGATAAAAATAACTTTTTCATTTGTCTCGTTTTAATTTATGTATTGTTATAGTTTGTTTTGAGCACCTGCTCATTTTTAATACGTTGCAAATAAAGTGGTCACTTGTAAAAGTGGTATGATGCGGAGGTTAAATGTGTATTGCTTTTATGTTAGTTAATTGTTAGATCGTTAAGAGAATGTTAAGTGAATTATAATGATGACTCTGTGCGCCTGTAAAATGATGTATCTTGCACAGAAATCACTATTAATGAACTGGGAAGAGTTACTCTCATTAAAAAGACAAGGCGATACCAATAAAAGATTACGTAGAGAACAAGATGAAACCCGGTTGGGTTTTGAAGTGGATTATGACCGAATTATTTTTTCGTCTTCATTTCGCAGTCTTCAAGACAAAACTCAGGTAATCCCACTTTCAAAAACAGATTTTGTACATACGCGTTTAACACATAGTCTTGAAGTTTCTGTTGTAGGCAGAAGTTTGGGAAGAATAGCTGGAAAGAAGATTTTAGAGAAGCATCCGCACTTACGAGAGGTGCATGGGTATCAATTTAATGATTTTGGAGCTATAGTAGCTGCTGCTGCTTTAGCACATGATATTGGCAATCCACCTTTTGGGCATAGTGGAGAACAGGCAATAGGCGAGTATTTTAAAAATGGAAATGGCCAAAAATACCAATCTGAAATATCAGCAAAAGAATATCAAGATTTAATTGATTTTGAGGGCAATGCTAACGGGTTTAAATTACTTACCGAATCGCGAGAAGGTGTTGCTGGTGGCTTGCGTTTAAGCTATGCTACTTTGGGAGCATTTATGAAGTATCCAAAAGAATCGCTTCCAAAAAAACCTACAAAGCATATTGCTGATAAAAAGTTTGGCTTTTTTCAGTCTGAAAAAAATGCTTTTGAAAATATTGCTAAGGAGCTAGGCTTGTTGCAAACTAGGAAAGGCGATGATATTTCTTTTGCAAGACATCCGTTAACTTATTTGGTTGAGGCAGCTGATGATATTTGCTATACCATAATCGATTTTGAAGATGGAATTAATTTGGGTTTAATTTCTGAAGAATATGCCTTAGAGTATTTAATTAAGTTGGTAAAAGATAATATTAATACTAAAAAGTATCACTCACTTAAATTCAAAGCTGATCGTTTGAGTTATTTAAGAGCTTTAGCAATTAGTACTTTGATCAATGATGCAGTAAAGATTTTTATTGCGAATGAGGATGCTATTTTAAAGGGTGATTTTGATGTTTCTCTATTAGATAAGAGTGCATACGAAGCTCAAATAAGTGATATTATTTCGTTAAGTGTTGAAAAGGTATATCAATCGACTGAAGTTCTGGAAAAAGAAATCGCAGGATATAAAATAATTTCTGATATACTTGATGTTTATACAGGTGCACTTATTCGAGAACAAGAAAATAATGCCTCTAACTACGATAAATTAATGTTACAAACATTTCCAAAATTGTACCATAATAAAGAAGCTTCTAAGTATAATATTCTTTTAAACTGCTGTTGTTATGTAGCCAGTTTATCTGACAGTGCTGCAGTACATATTCACAGAAAAATATCTGGTTTGGAAATATAACTATCAGAAAGGGTTTAAGCTTTGTATTGAATTATAATAGCTTAAACCCCATCATAGTTAGAAATTATAGGCTACCCCTACACCAAGTAGTTGTTTAAACTGTATTTTAGGTTTACCGGCATACGTTACAATACCAGCATCGTTTGTTATAGGGTCAAATAGAATGTCATCATCATAAATTACATTTGTTCCTAAACTTGTTACAATATATTTATTGACCTTTAGGCTGAAGTTGAGTTCCCAATCCACATCAATATTTCCAAAGCTTTGCAGATAATCCGTATATAGATTCAACCGATGTTTGACACCAATATTCTCCATGAGTTGAGTTTCCCAATTATTAGTGACGAGTAAACCAACCTCTAAAAATATGTTCTTTCCCTCTTCTATAATATTTCCATCAGTATCTAAGACTGCTTTTTCCACACCAAAAGAACCTTTATCTGCTAAGTCTTGATCAAGCACAAAGGTTGATTTTACAGTAAGTGGTGAGCCGTAAAAATTAAATTTTCTATCCTCAGATATATAAGAGGTACCCGCGCCTAAGAAAAAGTAACCAGGGCTCATCACTCTAGAAATTGGTGTTTCTCTGTCGGGATATGTATAACCATCGGTATATTGAGTGTTGAAATTCGCTTTCATAGAGTAGTACCAATTACTAATAGTATCTCTTCGGTAACCAAAAGTAGAGCTTACACGAATGGCGTCATCGGTTTTCCTTATTTTCTGACCTTCTTGTAAGTTGATGCCGTATTGGGTTTCTAAAATATTCTCCCATTGCAAATACCTGAATTTGTAATTGCGCTCAAAACGAGCATTAGTTTGAGCAGAAATAGAATTGTTACCCCCAGCATTCCAGTTTACAAAAGCAGCTTGACTAAAATTTAAGCCTACTAAGTTTACACTTTGCCAAAATGTTGGAACTTGAAATTTTTTATACCCTTCTTTTAATGGTTTCGTTTTTTTGAACGAAATAGTAGTGTTTTGTAGGTTTACACTTTCAGTTCTTTGTTTAATCCTCGATTGCATCCTTCTTATAACAATAGTGTCAATGAGGGTTGTGTCCATTACATACGGAGCTGTTTTTATAGAATCCGTTTTTTGTTCGTTCGGTAATTCGTCTTGTGCAACTAGGTTCAAAAAGCTTAAAAACAAAACAAATAGGAGTGCAATTTTTTTCAACATATTATAGGGTCTCAATTAATTTCTGTAAATGTTTTTTAATAGTTGTGTTGTCAATTTTAGCAAGTTGATACAATTCTTGAGTAGTGCCATGTTCGAAGAAGGAATCTTCAATTCCGAAGATTTTGATTGTGTTTTTAAAATTATGATTATTGGCGAATTCAAGAATTGAAGAGCCAAAACCTCCTATTTTACAACCATCTTCAACAGTAATGATATAACCGTAATTATTGAATATATTTTTAAGTAAAGATTCATCCAATGGTTTTACAAAACGCATATTGTAATGACCAATGGTTGTATTATGGTCAAGTTCGGATATAATTTCGGTTATAGTATTCCCAATAGGTCCAATCGATAAGATTGCTATATCCGAACCTTTTCTTAGTTCTAAGGACTCGCCTATATTTATTTTTTGAAAAGGTTTTTTCCAATCTTGTGTAGTTCCGCTACCTCTAGGATATCGAATAGCAATTGGATTTTTTAAACCTTTCTGAGCTGTATACATCATATTCCGTAGCTCTTCTTCATTTATAGGTGTAAAAATAATAAGGTTAGGTATACAGCGCAAGTATGCAATGTCATAAATTCCATGGTGTGTGGCCCCATCTTCACCAACAAAACCAGCTCTATCTAAGCAAAAAATAACTGGGAGATTTTGAAGTGCTACATCATGAATAACTTGGTCGTAGGCTCGTTGCAAAAAAGTTGAGTATATATTGCAAAAAGGAATAAGGCCTTCTGTCGCCATTCCAGCTGCTAATGTAACCGCATGTTGTTCGGCAATACCTACGTCAAAAGCACGATTGGGAAATGCATGCATCATATATTTCATGGAACTACCAGTGGGCATGGCTGGAGTTATTCCAATTATTTTTTCATTTTTTTCGGCAAGTTCAAGCAATGTATATCCAAAAACATCTTGATATTTTGGAGGTAAATTCTCGGTTGATTTTGGCGCTAACTCCCCAGTTTCGCTATCAAATTTGCCTGGTGCATGATAAACAACTTGATTTTCTTCAGCTTTTTTTAACCCTTTACCTTTTGTAGTAATAACATGTAAAAGTTTAGGTCCTGGGATAGCTTTTAGTCGCGTAAATTCTTTAATCAAAGTGTCTAGGTCATGACCGTCAATAGGACCCGAATAATTAAAATTTAAGCATTCAAAAATATTTTCATCCTTAGCAGTTCCCTTTTTTACATTGGTGAGATATCTTTTTAATGCTCCAACACTTGGGTCTATTCCAATAGCATTATCATTTAATACTATGAGTATATTAGCATCGGTTACGCCAGCATGGTTTAACCCTTCAAAAGCCATTCCGCTAGCGATAGAAGCGTCACCAATTACGGCAATATGGTTTCTATTGGAATCCCCCTTTAGTTTTGAGGCGATAGCCATGCCTAAAATAGCGGAAATTGAAGTTGAACTGTGACCAGTGCCAAAATGATCATATTCACTTTCACTTCGTTTAGGGAATCCACTAATGCCATTTAATTGACGGTTGGTTTCAAAAATTTCTTTTCTGCCCGTTAATATTTTGTGGCCGTAAGCTTGATGACCAACATCCCAAATGAGATTGTCATTTGGAGTATTAAAAACATAATGTAAGGCTATTGTTAATTCAACTACACCTAAACTTGCCCCTAGATGTCCTTCCTTAGTTGCAACAATATCAATTATAAAAGCACGTAGTTCTTGGGCGAGTTTAGGTAATTCGTTAATTTTTAATTTACGAAGGTCTATTGGAGAACCTAATTGCGAAAGTAAAGCCATCTGCGAACTACAAATTTAATCGGGTAATATTAAAAGCACTGTTAAATAACTTGTTAATTATACATTTCAACTCAAATGTATTTCTAAGTTTTTGGTTTTGAGTACTTTTTGCTAAATTGAAAATCCAAACCTAGACAATAATATGATATTCCCTCACCACATTTATCAAAACCGTAATACAAACGGTGCACCATCTCTTCAAAATTTGAAATTTATTGTATTTCCTTATCAAGAATAATGCCCTTATTATAGTTGACCATAAAAAGTCAATTTTTTTATAATTCAATGAAATCACTAAGAGTTATTTCCCCTCTTCAAAATTATAACACCTATAAAACAGTACAACTACTTGTAATGAAGCAAGACTATAGAAAAAATATGCAACTTTTTAAATCAGAAATTAAAAGTATTGTTTCTAATTATGAATGCAATAAGGTATCCTATGAACATTTAGATAATTTTCCTATAAATAGCAAGCAGTGTATATATGTTGCATGTTGGTTGCATGGTGGAAATGTATTTGAAAAAGGACTTAAAAATCTAACGGGATATGATTTAGAAGAGTTTAATACCGAAGACTTAATTGAGTATATACATCCTGATGATCGGGAATTAGTTATGAATATTGTCCAAGAAGTAATTAAACATGCAATAGCTGTTGATTTAAGTGAGGGGCCAGCTCACTTGTTTCTCACTTTTAGGTTACGTAAGAAAGATGGTACTTACATGAAGGTTTTGCGAGAATCTTCATCTTATGAATTAAATAATGAAGGAAAAATGATTAGTAATTTTTCATTGCTAACAGATATTTCATTTATGGATAGTAATGATTGCGTTGAATGGAGTTTTGAGGCGAATGAATTGGATATACAGTCTTTTAAGAATATTGTTTATTCGGTGTACCAAGATTACTTTACCAATCGAGAAAAAGAAATAATAGCGCTTATAAATGATGGAAGTACAAATAAGGAAATTGCAGAGAAATTATATATAAGTAAGCATACGGTTGCCACGCACCGAAAGAAAATTTTTAGAAAAGCAGGTGTAAGCCATGTCCAGGATCTTATTTTATTCTGTAAGAAAAATGGAATCCTTTAAATATACCCTGTGGAGGGTATATAAAAACCATATTTTAATATCTATTTTGTCGAACAAATAAAACCCCTGCCTTGAACTTTCCTTTTTTCTATTTTAAAAACATTTTAATTTATTTGAATTTCAGCACCATGGTGCAAATTTATTAGAACGAAATATGAATTTAGAATCATACGAAAAAACATTTAGTACAAACGCTACAATAGATTATACAGCGGTTGACAAGCATATTAAAAAACTAGCTGAACTAGACCAATATTTGCCAAAATTACAGTCTTATATATTAGTTCAAAATACCGTTGATCAGAAGTATGAATATATATGTGAGAACTATGAGAAACTTTTAGGGTATAAAAAAAGTGATGTGGTTGAAAATGGGATGTCTTTTCATTTTTCTAAAATTCATCCAGAGGATGTGCCTATTTGGTTGAAAATATTAGATGATCTTATGATTCACACCATGAATAAAGTTGAGAAAAAGGATAGAGTAAATTGTGTATATTCTTGGAACTATCGATTAAAAAACAGCAAAAATAAATATGTGAACATTCAAGTTCATCAAACACCATTATATTTTGATAAAAAGGGTAAACCAATACTTGGTTATTCTCAGAATGTTATCTTAGGTAATGTAAAGAAACAGCCAATGGTTGGAGTTTGTAAAAAGTTGAATGCTAACGATGAGTATGAAACCTTGTTTTACAAGAATTACTCTGAATCACTTCTTATTGATTGTTTAACTAATCGTGAATTTGATGTTGTCCGTTTATTAGCAAAAGGCCATTCTACCAAGGAAATATCAACGAGATTAAATATTAGTATTCATACTACTGCAACGCACCGAAAAAACATATTATCAAAATTAAAGTTTAACTCTTCTTCAGAGATAATAAATTATTGCAATCAGAATCAGATATTCTAAGTTGATTAGAATAAGTCGATTGTATACCAAAGGGCATTTTGTTATACATCACTAAAATTGTAGTATAAATCCTACTTAACAATTATAATTTAATTAATAATTACACGTTCAATAGCCTAATGAAATTCACTTTTAGTGCTATTTAATGTGTGATTATGATACGAAAATATAATAAGGTTATAAATGCATTTCACCTATTTGGCTTGGCTATAATAGGGGTCTTTTCTCATTCTCATTTAAACGCCCAAAGTTATGTTGGTAATGTAATGGATAATTATGCAGGTGTTCATGGGGTAATTGTTAATCCGGCAAATGTTTTTGATTCTCCTTTTAGCAGTGATATCAATTTAGTGTCTGCTAGTGGTTTTGTGGGAAGTGATTTTATTGGTATGTCAATCTCTGATTTAATTTCCAATGGTGAGTTTGATTTTGATACAGATGCCGAACGATATCCGTTATCAAATAATCATTTCTTTGGTAATGTAGATGTGTTAGGTCCCTCTTTTATGCTTAATGTAGGGGAAAAGCAGAGTATTGCTTTAACAACTAGGGTTAGAGGTCTATTTAACTTAAATAATATTGATGGTAACTTGTATGAGCGAATATCGGATGGTTTTGAAATCGGAAATGATTTTAATTTCGACTCCAATAATTTGAACACAACTATCCATGTGTTTTCAGAAATAGGACTTACCTACGGAAGAGAGATATTAAAAACAAAAGATCAGTTTATCAAAGGTGGTGTAACTTTTAAATATCTTATGGGAGCTGGTGGCCTTTTTGTTGATTCTCCAGAGTTAAGCGGTAATTATAATGGGACCACAAATTTTTTATCAACTCAAGGTTCATTAGCCTATGGAAGTACTCCAGGATTTGAAAGTGACTCCCCTGAATTTAGTGATTTGCAAAGTGGTTTTGGCGTGGATTTAGGGTTAGTATATGAATTTAGAAAAAGAATTATTGACGACAACGTCCAAGGTACGATTCCGCAACAATATAAATTTAAGGTAGCACTGGCAATTACTGATATTGGTAGTATTAATTATAAAGATACCGAACGTACCGACTATGATGCTACTGGAAATGTTAATGCGTTAGAATTTGAAACTAAAGATTTAGATGAGGTTTTAGAAGATAATTATACAGGAACAACTACTACTGGTGAACAGAAAATATTACTGCCTACAGCTATGCAAATTATGGCAGATTATTATGTTGGTCATAAATGGTATGTGGGATTGCATACGTCACTTTCAATGCGTAAATCTACCAGCGGTATTGTTAATAACATAATTAATACAGCGACTTTAGCGCCAAGATGGGAATCTAAATGGGTTAGTGTTTATTCTCCAATAGGTATACGTCAATATGGTGATTTGGCCTGGGGACTTGGATTTAGATTAGGGCCGTTAACATTTGGTTCTGGTTCTGTTTTAACAAATTTAATTTCTGAAAACAGTAAAAATGCCGATGTCTATGTAGGATTAAAAATTCCATTATATAAAAAGATTAATTATAATTAGTGAATAATATGTCAATTGTTAGACATATTCTAGAATATACCCTACTTTTTAAGTAGGGTTTTTTTCTTCCTTTTTTTTAATCATTAATGAAGAATTGTATTTTAGCCTTTATGATGCTACCCTACGATGATGCTTATTACATGAAGAAAGCTTTACAAGAAGCGGAAGCCGCTTTTGAAAAGGATGAAGTACCCGTTGGAGCAATTATTGTAGTAAAAGATAGAATAATAGCTAGAGCACATAATCTTACTGAACAATTAAATGATGTTACTGCACACGCAGAAATGCAAGCGATTACGGCTGCTGCTAATTTTTTAGGAGGTAAATATCTGCGCAATTGTACGCTTTATGTAACACTAGAGCCTTGTCAAATGTGTGCAGGTGCTTTATATTGGAGTCAAATCTCGAAAATAGTATATGCTGCTAAAGATGTTGAACGTGGTTTCGAAGCTATTGGTGCGAAATTGCATCCCAAAACAGAAGTAAAAGGAGGGGTTCTAGAAGATGAGGCTGCTGCATTATTAAAAAAATTCTTCGTCAAAAAGAGAAATCTTAACTAAGAATCTTCAGGTTTTTTAGGCTCTTTCCCTTGCATACGTCTAACGCTCTCATCAGTTAGCATATAATCTTTGAAGTTTCTTGATTTACTCTGTTTGTATAAAAATAAAGGCATTGCAACTAAGAAAATTAGTAGTGTACCTGAACCAATATATTTATTGGCAAGATTTTCTAAAGAAGCATCCAACGAAAATCCGTAAATAATTAAACCCAAAGAAACTATGACCAATAAAAGAATGAAGTATTTCATCGTTTTTTATTTATATCTAGTATGCAAACTTACCGTGTAAAATTAAGAAGTTCTTTTCGGTAAGCTGTTAATAGTTTCGATTTTGATATAAAACCGTAATACATACCGTTCTTAATTACAGGTAAATTCCAGGCGCCACTTTCCTGAAACAACTGCATAACTTTATGCATCGAATGTTTTTCATATTCAATAATGGCTGGTGGATCATGCATAAAAGCTGCTACTATTGTAGTTTTATACAAAGATAAATCGAACATAAATTCGCGAATGTCGTCGAGTAAAATTATTCCAACAAGCCTTTTATACTCATCAACAACCGGAAAAATATTTCGAGTTGATTTCGAGACCGATTCATGTAACATTTCTCCGAGCAACATATTTGGTGTAACCACTTTAAAATTTTGTTCAATTACATCATCAAGTTGCATAATGTTAAGTACATTTTCATCTTTATCATGAGTTAATAATGCTCCTTGTTCGGCTAATTCTCTGGTGTAAATAGTATGCTCCATTACTTGTTTCTTACCTAAATATGAAATTGAAGCGGTAATCATTAAGGGTACAAAAAGCTCATATCCACCGGTAATTTCAGCAATTAAAAAAATTGAAGTTAATGGTGCGTGCAATACCCCGGCAATTAAACCAGCCATTCCAATAAGTGTAAAATTACTTTCAGATACTGCAAAACCTAATCCAGAGTTATTAATAACCTTAGCCATCACGTTGCCAAGAGCACTGCCCATTACTAAGGTGGGAATAAAAATACCACCAACACCTCCAGCAGCTAGGGTGGTAGTCATTGCTACTGCTTTAAAAATTGTTATTCCAAATAAAAGGGCTATTACAACCCAAATATTACTAATGTATTTATCGAATGGGGTTTGACCTAACGCTGCAGAGTGATTTCCTTCTAATAGATTATTGATAAAACCAAAACCTTCACCATAAAGTGGTGGAATAAAATATAACATGATTCCAATAGCAATTCCGCCAACCAATAATTTGTATTTCGGACTTTTTAGTGGTTCAAATAATTTAATTATACCGAAATACATACGTGTAAAATACACGGAAGCAATTGCCGTGCCAGCACCTAGAAGGATATAAAAAAGAGTGTCTTTTATTTCAAAACTTTGAATTAATGAAAATTTGAAAAGCACTTCATTGCCCATAAAAAAGTAGGAGGTCAGTACACCTGATATGGAGGCTAATAAAAGCGGTAATACAGAAAGCATAGTAAGGTCTAAACTAAAAACTTCAACTGCAAAGATAATGGCCGCAATTGGCGATTGGAATATTGAGGAAATGGCTCCAGCAGAGGCACATGCTATTAGTAAGGATCTTGTTTTAGCATTGATGCGGAACGCTCGACCTAAATTGGAACTAATAGCTGCTCCGGAAGCAACAGCAGGGCCCAATAATCCGACCGAACCACCAAAACCAACTGTTAGTGGTGCCGCTAAAAGCTGCGTGTAGATTTGTTTGGGAGCTATAATTCCTTTCTTTTTTGATAACGAAAATAAGATAGATGATATGGCACTCTGTAGTTTTTCTTTATGTACAAATTTGATATAAAGGAAGACCAAAAAGAGTCCTAAAATGGGTAGGATAAAATAGAAATTGTTCGATATTAGAATACCTTTTGAAAGAATTGATTCTATGAAAAAGGTAAAGTTTTTAAGGGTTACTGAGGCTAAGCCAGCTAATAGACCTACAAAAACACTCATGATATACACAAAGGTCTTGTGTGAGATATTTTTGTACCTCCATTTTAAGGCACGCTTAATTAATGAATTTATCTTGGTTGGCATTGGTGTAGGCCATTTATACGATGCCAAAGGTATCTAATTCTCATTAAGAATTAAATGCTAAAAATTTAAAAGCGGATTTTAGAATTAATTTATAATTCTACTTTCAAATTCAACTCTTTCAACTGTTCATCGTCAATTGTAGCTGGGGCATCAATCATTACATCACGACCACTATTATTTTTAGGGAAAGCGATAAAATCGCGAATGGTTTCCTGTCCACCTAAAATAGCTACGAGTCTGTCTAATCCGAATGCGATACCTCCGTGTGGAGGAGCTCCATATTGAAAAGCATCCATTAAGAAGCCAAATTGTGCTTTCGCCTCTTCAGGGGTAAAGCCAAGATGTTTGAACATCGTTGCTTGAATATCTTTATCGTGAATACGTATAGAACCGCCACCAATTTCATTTCCGTTTAATACCAAATCATATGCATTCGCACGCACTGCACCTGGGTCAGAATCTAATAATTCTAATTGTCCTGGTTTCGGAGAAGTGAACGGGTGGTGCATTGCGTGGTAATGACCAGTTTCTTCATCAAGTTCTAATAATGGAAAATCCACAACCCACAAAGGAGCAAATACCTCTGGGTCACGTAACCCAAGTCTTTCGGCTAATTCCATTCGTAAAGCACTAAGTTGCGCTCTTACTTTATTCTTGGCGCCAGAAAGTACACAGATTAAGTCTCCCGCTTTAGCGCCTGTAACTTCAGCCCATTTTGCTAAATCTTCTTGGTCGTAGAATTTATCAACCGAAGATTTAAAACTTCCGTCATCGTTACATCGACAATATACCATGCCTAAGGCACCTACTTGTGGCCGCTTTACCCAGTCGGTAAGTTTGTCGATTTCTTTTCTTGTGTATGAGTTACCACTGGGAACGGCTATACCAACAACCAATTCTGCCGAATTAAAGACATTAAAATCTTTGTGTTGGGCAACCTCATTTAATTCACCGAACTCCATTCCAAAACGAATATCAGGTTTGTCATTGCCATATTTTTTCATGGCATCATCAAAGGTCATTCTTGGAAAAGAATCTATCTCAATTCCCTTTACGTCTTTTAGTAAATACTTTGTAAGACCTTCAAAAGCACTCAAAATATCTTCTTGTTCAACATAAGCCATCTCACAATCTATCTGTGTAAACTCAGGTTGTCTATCGGCACGTAAATCCTCATCCCTAAAACATTTTACAATCTGAAAATATTTATCTAAACCACCAACCATTAATAATTGTTTAAAGGTCTGAGGTGATTGGGGTAATGCGTAGAATTGTCCTTCGTTCATACGACTAGGTACTACAAAGTCACGTGCACCTTCTGGAGTAGATTTTATTAAATAGGGGGTCTCAACTTCTATAAAGCCTTCGTCAGAAAGATATTTTCTAACGGCCATTGAAACTTTACTGCGAAAAATAAGGTTGTTTTTTACAGGGTTTCTTCGAATATCTAAATATCGATACTTCATACGAAGGTCTTCACCACCATCTGTTTCATTTTCTATAGTAAAAGGCGGTGTTTTGGATTCGTTTAGAACATTGAGCTCAGTAACCAAGACCTCAATATTTCCAGTTGGAATATTTGGGTTTTTTGAAGCTCGTTCGATAACCTGCCCCTTTATTTGAACGACAAATTCTCTACCTAATTCACGTGCCTTAGCAATAAGCTCACTTGAAGTACGGTCCTCATCAAATACCAATTGCGTTATACCATAGCGGTCTCGAAGATCAACCCAAGTTACAAACCCTTTGTCTCTGGTTTTATGAACCCAACCAGATAAAGTAACTTCATTGTTAATGTGTGAATCTCGTAATTCTCCGCAAGTGTGACTTCTGTACATTAGATAAATTTAAAGACGCAAATTTAAGAAGTATTTATCACTGTACTATTTATTTACCGTAATAATTGCCAGTGTGTTTGATCAATGTGAGGTTGATTTATCTAGAGATCAACTTAAATAGTACAGACTAATTTTTTTTAAGGTTGCTTTGTTCATCACTCCTTAAGAACTGCACCAAATCGAAGTAATAATTTGTAGGATTATTCTTAAAATATATTTTAAGTTTAAACGTTCAGCATATTAGAATTCGAACAATAATTATCAATTAAAAATAGTTTTAAATGTATATATGGTTTAAAACTATGAACTAATTATGCCTTTTACAGCCTCACATCCAGCCATAATATTGCCTCTTTTAAAGCGTAGAGTTTTCTCTGCCTCAGGTTTAATTATGGGGAGTATGGTGCCTGATTTCGAATTTTTTTTAAGATTTGAAGCTAATGGGCCACATGGGCATTCGGTTTGGGGTATGTTATGGTTAAATGTGCCAATAGCGTCACTATTTATTACACTGTATCATGTGTTAGTTCGCAATCAAATGATATTAAACTTGCCAATATTTTTTAGAAAAAGATTTGCTGATTTTTTAGAGTTTAATTGGATTGCATACCTGAAATCAAATTTTTTTAAGGTTATTATTTCAATCCTTGTTGGAAATTTTAGTCATTTACTTTGGGATTCGTTTACTCATTTCGACGGTTTCTTTGTAACTAAAATGGCCTTTTTTAATGAGGAGGTGTATCAAATACCTGTATATAGTATACTTCAATATGGTTTTAGTTTGCTAGGAGCACTAGCAATCTGGAGTTTTATTGTGAAAATGCCCGAGGTTAAAATAGTCAATCAGACAGCAATTAAGAATATACTGGGTTATTGGTTCATGGTTTTTTTTATTACCGTTCTTGTCTATTTTATTAGATATTTTTTTGAAGATTATAATGAATTTGGTGAGCGCATTGTAATTCTGTGTGCTGGTTTTTTAATCGGACTAATATTGAGTTCTAGTGTTTTCAATTTAATACATCCAAAAAAGCATTTAGCCTTATCAAAAGACGAATAAAAAAGCCCAGATTTAAATCAGGGCTTTTTTGTAGTTATTGTCTCGTCCTGAAATAAGCGATTTTGTGTCAACCTATTTTAGGACGATTCATATATAGAATTTATGAACTAGATAAATGAATTTTCTGGATTATTAATTATTACTTCCTCCTCTTCTATAACCTCTTTTTTGCTTTTACTTCTTATCCAAATTTTAAGTCGATATGTAATATTAAATAATACCGGAACTATAATTAAAGTCAAGAAAGTAGCGACAATTAATCCAAAAATTACTGTCCAAGCTAATGGTCCCCAGAATACCACATTGTCACCACCGATATAGATGTTAGGGTTACCCGTATTAAAAAGTGAAAAGAAATCTATGTTTAGTCCAATCGCCAATGGTATTAGTCCAAGTACGGTAGTAATGGCTGTTAGAATTACTGGACGTAAACGCGCCTTACCACTTGTTGTAATAACTTCTGTTACTTGTGGCAAGGTCAATAAATCTTTATCATCGAGGTTTAGATTAACCTTTTTTCTGTCAATTAAAATTTGAGTATAATCTAATAATACAACACCATTATTTACAACAATACCGGCCAAAGAAATAATGCCCATCATAGTCATCATGATAACGAAGGACCATCCGGTTATCATCAATCCTCCAAATACTCCAATAAAACTAAGGAAGATAGCAATCATTATAATAAATGGTTTTGAGATACCCCCAAATTGGAAAATCAAAATCAAGAAGATAAGTCCAAGTCCGGAAAAGAATGCTCCTACTAAAAACATCATCTGCGTATTTTGTTCTTCTATTTGGCCGGTATAATCAATTTTAACATCAGCTGGAAGTTTACCATAGCTTCCCATCTCTTTTTGTATTTCTGCTACGATTGCACCTGCATCACTAAAGCCAGGAGTAAGTTGCGAATAAACTGTTACTACCCTTTTACTATCCTTGTGTTTTATCGCACTGAATCCAGAAGAGTTTTTCTGCTTTGCCACTGCGGCTACAGGAATCTCTTTAATTTGGCCTGTTGCGGGATCTCTAAAAATCATATTTTGGTTAAATATGGCGCTTTTATTATAGCGCAGATTTTCATTGAAGCGAACATTAATATCATAATCTTCACCATCCACTTTATAAACACCTGCTTTTTCACCAAATACAGATCTACGTAATTGCTGACCTACTTGGCCAACAGTAACACCGAGTTCACCAGCTTTTTCGCGATCTACAACCACTTCCATTGAAGGTTTCCCTTTGTTAACATCAATCTTTAGTTCTTCAA
This sequence comes from Aurantibacter sp., assembly GCF_039941195.1. Taxonomy (GTDB): domain Bacteria; phylum Bacteroidota; class Bacteroidia; order Flavobacteriales; family Flavobacteriaceae; genus Aurantibacter_A. Next base: position 38,510 of record NZ_JBDVFA010000051.1, read on the forward strand.
TACCAGCAATATTTTTCGTATTGATGAAATTTCTAATATCTTCAGCTGTATTGATTAATTCAGTATAATCTTTACCTTCTAATTCAATATTTATAGGGTAACCAGCAGGTGGACCATTGGCTTCTTTTTCAACAGAAATAGCTACGCCAGGATAAATGCCTGTTAATGCCTTTTGAATATCAGCACGAAGTTCTTCAGTATCCCTTCCTTCTCTATACTTATATTCACGCATAGATACTGTTACTTTTCCTCGATGCGGCATTTCAGCAGATGAACCACCATCAGTCATCGGATTTCCTGCACCCTCGCCCACTTGTGTAATTGCAGATTCTACTAGATAATTGAATTCACCATTGGTGTATTTATCTTGGTTAGCCACTTCAAAAACTTTTTGTTCAATTTCTTTAGTAAGCTTATCTGTTTTTGCAATAGAAGTTCCTTGTGGATATTCTATATAGGCGTAAACTTCATTGGGTTTGTTATCCGGAAAGAATTCAACTTTAGTTCGTCCACTACCTAGGGAAGCTCCGAAAAGCATGAAAACCGCAATTAACATCATAAAAGTGATGCCAAAATACCAATATACGTTTCGACCTCTTAATGCATGTTGAATTCTTCTTTCATACCAATTTTCAAAACGAACCATGGTAGTATTCTGAAAGCGTACAGCCCATTTTTTTAATGCATACTTATACACCCAGAACATTGCTGCAGTTAATATTAAAACACTTCCTAATCCGCGTATTTGACCTCCAAATATTAAGATAAACAGGCCAAAACCTCCAAGAATTATACTTAAACGAATAAGTTGTTTTAGTTTCAATTCTTTTTCACCAAGTTCCATGAATTGGGAAACTAACATGGAGTTCATGAAAATAGCAACAAAAAGAGATGATCCTAAAACCACTGAAAGTGTAATCGGGAAAAACTTCATGAATTGCCCGAAAATACCAGGCCAAAGACCAAGTGGGACAAAGGCCGCAACTGTAGTTAAAGTTGAAATTATAATTGGGAATGCAATTTCACCAATACCTTTTTTTGCAGCTTCGGTTCGCGTCATGCCTTCACTCATTAAGCGATAAACATTTTCGACTACTACAATACCGTTGTCAACCAACATACCAAGCCCCATAATCATTCCAAAAAGAATCATGGTGTTTAAGGTGTAACCCAATAAATTCAAAATCATAAATGACATGAACATTGACATGGGTATAGCAAAGCCGACAAAAAGAGAATTTCTAAATCCTAAAAAGAACATTAAAACCGTTACCACTAGCAGGATACCGAAAATAATATTGTTTACTAAATCATCCACATTATTCAGTGTTCTGCCAGAAGAATCATTAGCAATAGTGATATTTAAATCGGCTGGGTAATATTCTTCCTGAGCAATTTTTACTAACTCTCTTACACTGGTAGTGGCTTCAATCATATTCTTGCCAGCACGTTTTTTAATGTCTAGCATTACAACGCTTTCGCCAAACTCACGAGCAAAGGTTGTTTTTTCCTCTTCATGAAATTTAACTTTGGCAATATCTTTAAGATAAACAGCTCCGTTTTCAGATTTAACAACAAAGTCGTTTAACTCATTGGGATTAGTAATTTCTCCTAAAACACGAATAGTTCGTCTTTGACCACCACCTTCAATGTTACCTGCAGACATGGTTGTATTACCGTTACTCACAGCAGATAATACATCTTGAAAACTAACCTTAGCGGCCATCATTTTGTAAACGTCAACAGCAATTTCAATTTCTTTTTCTTGTGCTCCACGTATACTTACTTCCTTAATTTGTGGAAGGTCTTCTACCTCGTCCTGTAAATATTCTGCAAATTCTTTAAGTTTTTCTACCGGATAATCGCCAGTGAAATTAACATTCATTATCGGAATAGATTCTGACAGGTTCAGGTCGAAAATATTAGGTTCAACCTTGGCATTGTTAAATGTTGGCCAATCTTCACTCGCTTTTTCACCGTCCACTTCATCCTTTACTTTTAGTTTGGCGGATTCTACGGTGATTTCTTCATCAAACTCCACTATTATAATCGAATAATCTTCCTGTGAAGTTGAGGTTACTTCTACCACATTACTCACGTTTTTTAAACGATCTTCTAGTGGGTCGGTAATTAAACGCTCCACATCTTCTGCTGTGTTACCTGGGTAAGGAGTGCTGATGTATACTTTAGTTTCTACGATTTCAGGATATTCTTCTCGAGGCATTTCTTGATAACCTGAGTATCCAATCCATAAAAAAATAGCAATCATTACATAAATAACCGATGGATTATCAATTGCCCAAGATGATATGCTAAACTCTTTGTCTGCGTTTTTCTTTTGCTTGCTACTCATGAGTTTATAGGTTTGAGATTTGCACTTTTTGACCATCTTTAACGCTTCTTGCGCCTTCATTTATCAATTGATCACCATCATTAATACCTGATAAAACTTCTACAACACTGCCTTGAGTTTTACCTGTAACAATTACTTGTCTATTAACAGTAGCTTGGTTTTCAGCACCATTTGCTTTAGCGATATATACATATTGGTCACCCTCTGCGTTTTCAGATATAATACTTTGCGGTACAAGTATTGCCTTATCTTTACTATAGTCGTTAAGACTTACTTTGGCCGTAAGGTTGGGTTTTATATTTCCTTTTTTATTCGGTACTGGAATTTCGACTGAAAATGCACGATTACTAGGATTAATAAAGTTTCCTGTCTGGCGAATTTTGGTTTTAACAGAATCACCTAATACTGGAAAATATACCATAGCGTCTTTACCCTTAGTAATGCCACCTAAATAGGTTTCGGGAACATCAACTTCAATATACATATCGGCTAAGTTTACAATTCTGAAAACTTCAGAACCAGGACCTGGCGAAACCACAGTACCTTGGTCTTTTATTACATTATCAATAATGCCGGAAAAAGGAGCTCTAATGGTAGATTTACCTAATTGACTTTCCATTTGTTTAACCGCACTTTCATTTGCTTCGTACTGTGCTTTAGCCTGTAAAAATTGAATTTCAGAACCTATTTTCTGATCCCATAAACTCTTTTGTCTTTCAAATGTAGTTTTGGCTAGTTCGGTTTGTGTTTTTAATTGTGATAATTGGCTGCTCATGCCACCGTCATCAATAGTAGCGAGCACTTGTCCTTTAGCAACACGTTGTCCTTCTTTTACATAAACACGCTGTAAAGTTCCTGACATCTCTGGGTAGATTAAAACATTTTGTTTTGTTTTTACATTACCCTGTAGTTCAAGAAAGTGATCAAATTTCTGAGCTGTTACTTTAATAGCGGTCACTAATGGTAATTTCTCTACCCCTGATTTAGTGGCTATAACAGAATCTAATAATTTAATTTGGGCTTCAAGCTGTTGCTGTTGCGCTGAAAATTCTGATTTCTTTGCTCTTAAAGATTCTATGTTGCCGTTGGCAATAACATCTTCTATTGATGTTGTTTGGTTTCCTCCACAGGATATTAAAAGACTTGTGACGATAAGAAAATATATGATGTTTCTCATTTTATGGTTGTTTATAGATTGATGTTTTTTATTAAAAATTATTAGTTGTTGATTATTGTTTCTAGGGTAGTTTTCTTATTAATGACTTCTACCATGGATTGTAAATAACCCTGTTGTGCATCGTAAAGTTGGGTTTGAGCCTGGCGTAATTCAAAACTACTTGCTAATCCTTCTTTATATTTTATTTGATTTTTATTCTCAATTCGTTCAGCTAAATCAAGATTGTTTTTTGCAGTATCGTATTCTTCAATGGCGAGAATATAATCGCTTTTCGAACTCTCTAATTGTAATCTAATTTGTTCTTCCGCTTCTGATAATTGTGTTTTTGCTTTTTCTAATGCAATTTTAGCTCTGGCGGTACTTGCAGTTCTTTTAAAAGAACTAAATATAGGGATGTTTAAATCCAGACCTAAAATTGAAGAATTGAACCATTGTTGTTCACTTTTAAAAAAGTCAAAATTATCGGCGTAGGCAGCAGTTCCATAATTTACGAAAGCATTAAGTGTAGGTAGTGCTCTACTTTTAGCAAGTTTAAGCTCGAAGAAACGTTGTTCATTTAAATTGAGAGCCATTTTATAGTCCACATTGTTCTCAATATTAAAATCTTCCTCTGTTAGCTCTGGCACGATTTGTTTTTGAGCTAAATCGTCTAAATTTTCAGATAGTTTAGTTGGAGCATCAATGGCAATTCCCATTACTACATTGAGCATTTGTAAGGTTATACTTTTTAATCGTATGGCATTTTTTAGCTGATTATCAACAGATGATAATGTTATCTGTAATTGTTCAACACTCTCTTCTTCTCCTAATCCATTTTCATAAAGCTTTTCGGTTTCGTAAAGGTTTTTCTCTAAGGCTTCTTTATTTTTTTCAAAAATTGTAACGCTTTCTGTCGCAAGAAGAACATTGCCGTAGGCTTCAGTTACTGCCTTACGTACATCTTGATCTGTTTTCTCTTTGTTGTTTTGACTATAGCTTAAAAATGCTTTTGTTGCTTGCACACCAACGATGTAAGAACCGTCAAAAATTTGTTGTGTTAAAGTGGCTGTTGCAGTGGCACTTTGAGGTTGCGAAAATACAACTTCTGCATAAGTGCCCGGTTCACCTCCAAATATTTCAGCAGGTATAACAGTTACAGGTTGTTTAAGTTGGTTCTGGTAGCTTATGCCAGCGTTGACCTGAGGTAATCCAGATGCTATGGTTTCCCATTTTTGTTTTTGTGCATCTTCAATATCTCTATTTGCATTTATGGCACTATAATTATTCTCTAAGGCAAAAGCTATGGCTTCTTCTAAAGTGAAATTTGATGTTTCTGTTACATCTTGGGAATAACCAATAGTTGCAGCTAAAAAGGTTACTAAAAGTATTAAATGATTTCTCATTATTCTTGATTTGAATTGATGATTGTGTTTAAAATTTTTCTGCCTTTGGGAGTGACAATACCTCTTAAATGATACTCGAGATAATCATCCATTAATTCTGTTATTGGAAACTTATCTGAAGGAAACATTTTTTGATCTTTAATGCCAATAACACCAGTAAAATATATTTTTGCTACGAATTCAATATTCAGATTTTCGCGATATATTTTTTGCGCTATACCTTTTTCTATATTATGAACAACACATTCTTTCATAACATCGTATTGTTTCAGCTTTAGCGAGTCGTGTATTTTGGGATAATATTTCTGCAATTGAAACTGAGGCGATGATTTCTCATTTTTTAAGTGCATCATTACAAATTTCTTTATTTCGTATAACTCTTCAATCGGATTTTTATTTGTCGAACATATGTCGTCAATACCCTGTGAAATGTTACAAAAAAGAAAAGAAGTGCTTTCTGTAATTAAATTAGTTTTGTTTGTAAAATGCGAATAGATTGTTTTTTTGGAAATACCCATTTCACCCGCAAGGTCATCCATAGTAACACTTTTGAACCCTAAGGTCAAAAACATGTCTGTAGCTTTATTTAAGATTTTTTCTTTCATATGAAGTGGCAAAAATACAATAGGAAACTTTAAAAACATTAAAAGTTTCCAAAGTATTACAATTTTTTAACACTGCTTTATGATATTTATCATAGTTTTTCTCCCCGGTTTCTTTTTACATAATCATCAAATGCGGTTTCGCCTTCTTCTTTCCAGAATTTGTCATAGAATTCCCATTTAGAGAAATCACTTTTACAATTTTCCCATCCATTATTTTTTGAAGGTTTATGTTGTTTGGATTTGCTTTTTTTATGCCCTTTACCTTCGAAGTTTCCAAATAGTAACTTTGCCATTACTAGAATACCAACTGCTTTCCAGTAGGATAGTATAGGTAAGCCAAAAACATCGGGCATTAACCAATTCCATAAATGCATAAATCCATAGCCAAACAGCAAGAGAAATATGATGGCTGCTATTATCATAAATAGTATTTTGAAAAATCCTCGAAAGAATTTTTCTGCACTTCCTTTTACGCGATGTTCTATATACTCTTCCATAATTATATGTTTTAATTTATATTTTGTTTTTTAGGTTCTAGTTCTTTTAATAATATTGATAATGCTCGGTGTCGTCTCGACATTAAGGTTCCCGGAGGAATGTTTGTTCGGCTAGACAGTTGATTATAAGTGTAGCCTTCAAAGTCTATAGCTAGAATAATATTTCTATACAGTGGTTTTAGGTTTCCAATAGCACTTTTTAATTCAGTAATCATTTCTTCTGAATAGTGGTTTGCTGTGTTTCTGTAAAATAGTTCTGAAAACTCATGAAGGCGATTTTCCATATCTTCTTCAAGACTGGTTTCTTTCTTTTTCTTTCTCATAATGTCTATAACCCTATTACGAATAGAATTGTAAACGAAACCGGCTATATTGTCAATCGGCGATAAACTATCTGCTCTTGAAAAAAGTTTTAAAGCTACTTCCTGTACGATGTCTCCAGCATCACGGTCGGCCGTATCATCAATACGAGATTTAGCATACGATTTAAGCGCATGATATTCATCATCGAAGAATGATTTTAGGTTTTTCTGATTTTCTGAATTAGTTGGCATTCAAAAATAGTTTGCTGTGGCTTCAATAGTAAAGACGTCACTTTTCAAAACTATTGCATTTTTGTGTTGATTTTTTTTAAAATAACCATGTTGAATTGATGATCTGGTCTATTTATTATTAAAATGAATGTATTTTTGGCCAAAATTTGAGCATGCAATCTATTGATTCTTATCGAAGCACATTTATTAATTATTTAGAGTCTAAGGTTAGGACCAAAGAACCGGCTAATCTTTATGAACCTATCACATATATTCTAGGATTAGGAGGAAAAAGATTGCGTCCGATTTTGACCCTTATGTCTGCAGAGGTTTTTGATGCAGATTATAAAAAGGCATTAGATGCTGCATTGGCTATTGAAGTATTTCATAATTTCTCGTTAGTACATGATGATATTATGGATGATGCTCCTCTTCGAAGAGGTAAAACTACAGTTCACGAAAAATGGGATATTAATACAGGAATCCTTTCTGGTGATGCGATGTTAATCAATGCCTATCAGTTATTCGAAAATTACGAAGGTGATATTTTTCGACACTTAGCTCAATTGTTCAGTAAAACAGCTTTAGAGGTTTGTGAGGGACAACAATATGATATTGATTTTGAAACTCGAGATGATGTCACCATACCTGAATATCTTAAAATGATAGAGTATAAAACTGCAGTATTAGTTGCTGCAGCTTTAAAAATGGGTGGAATTATAGCGCTAGCCTCTCAAGAATCACAAGATAGTATCTATGAGTTTGGTAGAAATTTAGGTATAGCTTTTCAGTTGCAAGACGATTATTTGGATGCATTTGGAGATCCTGAAACTTTTGGCAAACAAGTAGGCGGGGATATTATTGAAAATAAAAAAACCTTTTTGTACTTAAAGTCGCTAGAGTTGGGTTCTGCGACAGAACAGAAAGAGCTTCAGGATTTGTTTTCATTTCATGTGGAAGATTCTAAAGATAAAATTGATTTAACAAAAAGTATTTTTGTCGAAACTGGTGCGGTCCCAGCAATTCAAAAAGAAATAGAAACTTATACGCAAAAAGCTTTTGATGTGCTTATTCCTTTATCAATATCAAAAGAGAAAAAGGAATTGCTCAAAGAATTTGGTGAAAACCTAATGCGTCGTAAAGTTTAATTTAAGCTGTACCGCACTCCAAAAAAGGTCCGTATTCCTTGATTCGGCCCATAAACATAGGATGGATCAAAGGTTAGTGCATTGGGATTATTAGCGGTGGCAACAGCATCTCCGTTATTGTCGAAAGTTACATTTTTATCAAAAGGGTCATGAGCCCTTGCTATTATAAACGGATTTCCATTGTTCGGCGTCCAGTCCAATAGGTTTTTTACCCCACCGTATAGTTCAAAGTCTTTTATTCCTTTATAGGTAAATTGTATGTTTTGGATACTCCAAGTAGGGGAATAGTCTTTTCTTGGATCGTTTTCTCCTAATGTAGGCAAACGCATGGGTCCGTATATGTTTCCAGTATAATCGATACTTAAATCAATTTTTCTAAAATTGTAGCCTATATTCCAAGTGCCTGTATAAGATTCTGTCAAAATCTGTCTACTTGTTATTCCATTTTCGGTTTGACTTACGTCTTGCAGCGTTCCACCAAGTAATAGTTTAAGGCCGGAAGGAAAATTTACATCAACGTTTATGCTAATGCCTTGTGAAACTGATTTGCCATCTAAATTATTATAAATTATTTGATTAGGATTGGTGTCGTAGTCAGGTAAAATAGCGTTGCTAAAATTTGTGTAGAATACGGAAGCGTCAATATTGGCATAAATTCCGTTACTAGAATAAATTTTTTTCAAGTAGTTTAGGTTGACATTAAAAGATTGTTCTGGGTCTAGTTCTTCAGTAACAATTACATCGCGAGCCCCTGTAAGTGCTGCGTGTTCTTCCGTAAATAAATTAACTACACGAAAGCCAGTCCCAGCATTAATTCTTATGATATCATTATCACTTACTTTAAAGCGATAAGCAGCTCTTGGTGTCCAAATATTACCATGCCTTTTGTCATAATCATAGCGCATACCTAATAGAAGGGAATGTTGTTTTGAGATGTTTAGCTCATTTTGAACAAATAAACTCGGAATAACCACTTCGTCAGCAGTAGTGGTGGCAGTTGTGTTATCATTATAGTAATTATAGCGCATTGCTGCCCCAGCCAATAAATCGTTATTGCCAACTTTTTTGTCCCAAGTAAGTTGTGTAAATCCTATTCGTTGGTCTGCTATGTAGGCAACATCACCATACACTGAGTTTTGAGCATGGTCATTATACGAGAATGATAACATTAATTTTTCTTTTAATGGTAATTGGTATTTACCTAAAATTTCCCATCGAGTGGTGTAAATACTTTCCCCATAAATTTCATTACCTCCTCTGTAATCTGGAGTCCATTGTAATTCGCCACCCCATCGATCTTCGTAAAAGAAACGACCGGCTACTGAAAAAATACGATTCTCGTCTCTTTTAATATTCCACTTTTGAAAGATTGAGATACGATCTTGCAAAGTTAAATCAGTAAAATTATCGCCATTATTATCTATGGGGTTATCGAAATTGAAGTAATTAATTCCTAAGAGTAAACTAGTTTTTTGACTGATATCTATTTTTGCGCCAACATCTAAATTATATTCGCCCCAATCAGTCATAAATGCATCTGCGGCAACGCGAGGAGCATTCAATGCATTTTTTGTTATAATGTTTATTAGTCCACCAACAGCTTCACTGCCATATAAACTTGAAGCTGGCCCCTTTACAATTTCTATTTGTTCAATTAGAGAATTAGGGATTCCGGAAAGACCATATACTGTACTCAAACCACTTACAATTGGCATTCCGTCTATTAATACAAGGGTGTAGGGTCCTTCTAAGCCGTTAATATGAATATCACCGGTGTTACAGACATTGCAATTAATTTGAGGGCGAACACCATTAACGTTTTGTAAAGCTTCAAATATATTAGCTGTTGGATTTTTCTTTAGGAAGGTGGGGCTGTAAACTTCTACAGGTACTGGACTTTCAGAACGTCTCACAGCTTTTAAGGTGCCCGTAACCACTGTTTCTTCTAATTGTTCAGATGTCGGTGTTAATACTATAGTAATCGTTTTGTCCTTCGCTACACTTATTTTCTTAGAATAGTTTAGATAACCAAGAGATTTTGCTTTTAACGTGTATTCTCCAATAGGAATATTTTTTAATATGAAATTCCCTTGTTCGTCAGAAGAAGCACCATATGCGGTATTATCTAAATAAACATTTGCAAAGGGAATAGTGGAGTCGCCATCCGATACTGTACCAATAATATCTACTTTTTGACCGTAAGTGGTAAAAGCAATCAAACAAAATATAGCGGTAAAAATAAAAGTGATATTTCGGTACATAATAAAAATTTTGTTTCGAAGTGTATAAAAATAAATTTAGACAAAACTAAAAATATGTTTTTACATATAAAAATGTATTTTTGTATAATTAATAATTAGCAACTAAAATGTGGTTAGTCTGGTTGTTATTGAGTTCTAAATTCAAAATCATTTTAAATGACGCTTTCAGAAGAAGACTATATAAAAGCAATTTATCATTTAGGTAAAGGAGAGAATATCACGGTCTCTACAAATGCTTTGGCTGAAATGGTTGACACAAAGCCTTCATCTGTAACGGATATGGTTAAAAAGCTCTCGGAAAAAGGGGTTGCTAATTATAGGCCATATAAAGGTGTGAGTTTAAGTGAATATGGCCAGCGAATTGCCCTTTCTTTAGTTCGCAAACATCGCTTATGGGAGGTTTTTCTGGTAGAGAAACTCGATTTTTCATGGGATGAGGTGCATGAGGTAGCAGAACAACTTGAACATATTAAGAGTGAAAAACTAATAGATCGATTGGATAAACATTTAGGATTTCCTCAAGTTGATCCTCATGGAGATCCCATTCCTTCGAAAAGCGGAGAATTTAAAAAAGCTATAAAGAAATTGTTAAACGATATACCAATTGGTTCAATAGGTGTTTGTGTTGGAGTAAAGGATTCTTCGCCACCTTTTTTAAAGTTTTTAGATAAAAATAAGATTGCTTTGGGTGATACTATTTTAGTTTTAGATAAGGAAGAATTTGATGGTTCTTATAATATTAAAATTGGTGAAAGAGCAATACATATTTCAAATCAAATCGCTGGTAATTTATATTTAAAAATAACGGAATAGTTATGCATGAGATAATTGAATATTTTGAAGCAATAAATCCCATTTTAGCAGCATTTTACGCTACACTTTTTACATGGGGTTTAACGGCCTTAGGTGCTGCATTGGTATTTTTGTTTAAAAATCCAAGTCGAGCTGTAATGGATGGGATGCTGGGTTTTACGGGGGGAGTTATGGTTGCTGCAAGTTTTTGGAGCCTACTAGCACCAGGAATAGAAATGAGTCCGGGTGAAGGGTTCGTAAAAGTGATACCAGCGGCTGTTGGTTTCTTTTTAGGAGCGCTATTTTTGTTTGGTTTGGATAAAGTTCTGCCCCATTTACACTTAAATTTTAAGGAGTCGGATGCAGAGGGTATGAAAACACCTTGGCATAAAACAACTTTACTTACTTTGGCAATTACTTTACATAATATACCGGAAGGTTTGGCGGTAGGTGTGCTTTTCGGAGGGGTAGCTGCAGGTTTTGAGGGCGCATCGATTGGTGGTGCTGTAGCGCTTGCAATAGGTATTGGACTTCAGAATTTTCCAGAAGGCTTTGCGGTAGCAATGCCTTTAAGAAGACAGGGATTAAGTAGATGGAAAAGTTTTCAATATGGTCAAGCATCAGCATTAGTAGAGCCTATTGCAGCAGTAATTGGAGCATGGGCAGTACTAACTTTTCAACCAATATTACCCTATGCATTAGCTTTTGCTGCAGGCGCTATGATTTTTGTAGTCGTTGAAGAAGTTATTCCTGAAACGCAACAAGACAAACATTCAGATATTGCTGTAATGGGGTTTATAGGTGGTTTTATTGTAATGATGACCTTGGATGTGGGTCTCGGTTAAAAAAAGACTAGTTTTTATTTCTATTAATTTGCGACTTGCGCAGAACAAATTAAAAATTTTATCGTTTAAAAATTGAGCTCGATAACTTTGAAGGTAGATGGCAACTAAGAAAAATAATTGGTTATGGAATATATTGATTGTAATTACAATCATAGTAAGTATTCTTGCTTTTACAGCGCATTATAAGAATTGGACGGCTAATGAGTCAAATAGCTTTCGGGTGCTTTCTGGTTTTTATTATGAAAAATTTAATTACTCTGAATTAGATAGTGTAGAATTTGTACCCAGAATTCCGCCCATGGAACGTTTAAATGGATTTTCTGCTTTTGATAAAGGTAAAGGCATTTATCAAGAGTTTAAAGACTCGTTAACTGATAAAAAAGTTCATGTTTTCATAGATAATTTTGAAGGAAGAAAAATTCGATTGGTAAAAAAAGATGCTTCCCAGGTATTCATCAATCTTAAAGATTCGGTTGAAACGGATAAGCTTTTTTTGCTATTTCAATCTAAACTTGAAGAAGATTCACTAAATTAGGAGATAATACCCAAAAACCGTATTTTTTATTTACCCCTGACATCATCTGTCGTTTGCAACGATATCTTTACACTATATTTAATCTATAAATCAAGGAAAATGGAAACAAAGGAAATTGCAAGTAAATTAGTTGCGTGGTGTAAAGAAGGAGATTTTGAAAAACCCTATCAAGAGCTTTATAGTCAGGAAATAGTTAGTATAGAAAATGATGGTAAAAGTGAAGGAGGTCATGTGGAGGGTTTCGAGGGAATCCAGCAAAAGGGTGAGTGGTGGAAAGAAAATTTTGAAGTTCACAATACAACAGTATCAGAGCCAATAGTTGCTGATAATTGGTTTTCGGTAAAATTTGAAATGGATACAACACATAAGCCATCGGGTATGCGTTCTACTACTTCGGAAATAGCGGTATATCAGGTAAAAGAAGGTAAAATTGTAAAAGAACAATTTTTTTATGATGAACAAGGCTAAAGTAATTACTTTGTAAGCATTAATAAATATAATTTTAAACCGACCTTTTGGTCGGTTTTTTTTATTTTACTACAGTAAATCAGTTAGTTACATATTGTGTGATATGTTTGGCAGACTATATAGTTGGTATTGGCTTAATCCCTACAAAATTAAATAGCTGTCAACTGTAATTTAAAAATGGCTTTTTAAGTACTTTTAGTGCTCTTAAATATTCTCTTAATTTTATAATAATGGTATTATTAGCACAATTTTTTGGAGCGCTATATGGTTTTTTGGCGGTAATTTTTGGCGCCTTTGGGGCGCATGCTTTAAAAAAAATATATACTGACGAACAGCTTAAAAGTTTTGAAACTGGTGTTAAATATCAAATGTATCATGCGCTATTATTACTTGTGTTAAGTTTCAATTTCAATTTAGAAACGACACTTGAAAAATACATGATTTATGGAATTGTAATTGGCACCTTTTTGTTTTCATTCAGTATTTATGGACTTACCTTGAGTGCTGCGAAGGGTAATAAAATGAAGTTTCTTGGTCCAATAACACCGCTAGGTGGTTTATTCTTAGTTATTGGTTGGGGATTGTTAATTTATATAATTGTTAGAAATTTAGTATAATTGCTGAAAAATCTTACGAATAATTAGGTAAAGTATGTATTTTTGGTGAATAATTATGTATCTTAATGTTATAATTAAAAGTATCCGAACTTGTAGGTGGCAATAATAACATTTCATTTTTCAATGTTTTGCTAAATATGATTTAAGTTAATTCGCGTATAATTAGGAGCTTAAAAGGTTAAATACGTCATTAATCTTTAGTGTATGATGCAGCTTTACAAATTTCGATTACTTATCTTAAGTGTGCTCTTAATTAGCTTTTCTTCTAGTACAGCTCAAAATAGAATAGTTTTAAATAAAGAATTAGATTCATTGATAGCAGTAGCTACTAATGGAGCAAATACTCAAAATTATTTTCAGTCATTAAAGTTGGCAGAGCGAGTAAAGAAGATGGCTCTTAAGTCAAATGAAATCTATTACTTGGCACAAGCAGAAGATATCATTGCTGGGGCGTATACCGATTTATATGAGTATTCAAAAGCTGAATACTATCAGTTAGAGTCTATTAAACATAGCGAAATCCTAAAAGATTCAAACCTTCTTGCCTTAGGCTACTCCAATCTTGCACATGCCTATATGTTGGCTAATAATTTTGAAAAGAGTAATCAGAGCATTAAAGTTGCTCAAGCAATAGATGCCGAAAATACATACAATACCAGACTATACATTTATGAAACAAAGGTAATGTCTTTGTATAAACAAGGTATGTACGATTCTCTTGTAAAAACAGCTCATGCAGGCTTAAATGAGTTAGATTTTCGAATGAAGAAGAATTTGTCTGATCCAAATTTCAAGTCTAACGAATGGATTGATCTCATGAATGTTCGCTTGCAAATCACCTTTGAATTATATGTTGCTTATGGGCTTATGGAATTAAAGGAGGATTTAGATTTAGCCAATGAGCTATTGAACAAACACAAGGATAAAAAATTAGAAGATATTCTTTATAATAGTGTTCGTGTTTATGAAAATTATTATAAAATTAATGAGTATAAGGCAAATTATTTCTTAAGTCTGCCAATTCGGCAACTCGATTCAATTAAGTTTTACGAAGAAAAGGAAGAAAAATATTATTACGAAACTATTGATTATTTAAATAAAATCTCAAAAATAAAAACTGACTACTTAACACAGGCTATTGAAAGTGAGAATAAAGCAGAGCAGTTACAATTAATAGCTGAAAATAGAATTAAGGAAGATGAATTCAATGGTAGACTCATTTATCTTCTAAGTTTTATGGTCTTGCTGGCTTTAGCTTTTATCGGTTATTACATGCGAGCGAATGCTGCGATTAAAAAGGTTAATGCATCCTTGGATGAAGCCAATTTAAATTTAAAAAACCTGTTTTTAAATCGTGATCAATTCTTAGCTGTTGTAAGTAATGAAATAAGAACTCCTTTGTTTGCGTTAGAACAGCTGATAGAAACTGTACCAATCAATGATTATGAAATAGAAGATGAATTGGTGTTAGCTAATTATTCGCTATTAAACTTAAGACATTCAATAGACAATTCTTTACAATTTTCTAAGTTGAATTATTTTAACAATAATGAAAACGAATTAATTAATCGACCCGTAAATCTGAAAGATTTATTAGAGGACTTAAAAATGAATTTCAGGTCTTTGCTAATAGCTAATTTGGTTGAATTAGAAATTGCTTACAACGGGGATAACACTATTTTTAATTTAGAAAAATCAAAGCTAGTCTTAGTTCTAAATAACTTACTTAAAAACGCAATCGAAAAAGATGAAGTAACTAGGGTAGAGCTAAAGGTGATTGAAAGTCCAATAGGACAAATAGAGTCATTACTATCTTTTTGTGTTAAAGACAATGCTCAATTAATTCAAAAATCGGAAATAGAATATGTTGAAAAAGGCAACTATATTATTAATGATAAGAATATTACGAAGGGTATAAAATTAGGTTTAATTCTAAGTAATCAATTACTTTCCTTATATAATTCTAAATTAAAATTCTCTGGTAATGAACACTATAATTTAGTGTCTTTTGACATGAAGTTAGCAGCTTCTAATAAAGCAAAATTAGTCTCGAAAATAGACAATTCTAGAAAGCGAAATATTCTTTATGTTGACAATAATCAGTTCAATTTATCCACTTTTAATAAAATAATAGGGTCTTTAGATTATTCTTGCGATACAGTATGTTCTAATAGTGCTTTGGAAAAGGTAACGGAAAAAAGCTATGATTTAATTTTAATTGATGTAGACGAGCGAGAAGTGGATTGTTTTAGAGGTACTCGTGAGTTGCGAAACTATAACAATGCGCTGCCAATTATAGCAATTACTTCTTTAAGTAAGGATTTGGTTTTAAATAAATGCAAGGAGTATAGGATAAAAGATGTTTTAGCTAAGCCTGTTGACATTAAAGAGTTAAGCCGTGCTTTGGTTAAATATGCCTAAAACCTTACTGTACTATTGGAGGTTAATTTTCTTTGGTAGTAGTAAATTCTTTAATGGCTTGGTTGGGTTCAATAATGTTATATCCACTCCAGAATTCGGCGCTATATGCAGGTAAATAGGTGGGTAATATATCTTTCTTCTCTTTAAATGAATCAAAATTAGCTTCGCTTATAGGCTCGGATTCAAAAATTACAACTTCGTTTTTATCGATATTTCTTAAGGCGAAATCAATATTTCCAGACAGCTCGTTTTGCTTATTTTTCCCTTTAACAACTTTGTTCAATTCAATGATTTTTAGTGGGCGGTCAACACCCATTTTCATTCCGTTTTCAGATTCGAAATAGCGTAATTCATATTTGCTATCATTGCCTTTAGAAAAGATAATTTTTCCGTTGGATAGATACTGATTTGATGAAAAGCCTAATAGATTAAAAGTTTTTATTGATTTTACGTTGTTGTAATCTGCTTGAATAAGAGCAAAATCATCAGCATTAATATACAATCTTCCTCTATAATCTTCCGAACGTTTCGGTTTAAAATCAATAACATAAACAGCGTCATCTCCTAAATAGGTGAATTCTTGAAGAGTAAATTCATAACGGCCAGAATTCTTTAAAAAGTTAAGGTCGGTATCCTCTGTAATAGGTAGGTTGTTGTAAATTTCACCTAAGGTTTTTCTTCTGTAATTGGAAAAATTCTTTTTACGTTCTTCTTCAAATTTTTTAGTTTCAGCCAATTGCTTGTTTACAGCAGCAACATCGGTAGAATCAACATCTTCTTCAAAAATTTCATCACTGTCTAATTTTGTGCCAAAAAGACCAGATTTGATTTTGAAATAAGAATCCGTTTTAATATTCTTTTTTAAAATATCATTGAACTTTTCTTCAACTTTAGCAAAGTCTAGTTCCATGTTTTTATCATATAATTCGGAAGCTTTTATCAAATTTAGTTTTTGCCTTTCTTCATCATAATCACCATAAAGGTCTCCTAAAATTTCGGTGTAATAACTGTTATTTTCAGGAATGGTATTAATTATACTGTCCAAAAATTTTCTATTAAGCTCTTTAATTGTCGATTTTTTAAGGGAAAAGTCAGATTTAAGCATCCGCTGAAAGGAAGATCTTCGAAAGAACAATCGTTTTTTCGTTAAATCAAAATTGTAATTTTCTTCAATATTATCATTTACTAGGTCAATAATTTCATCGGCAGTATAATTTTTATTGCTGACCAATACTTCTTTAAGCTCAATTGCACTGGGCGACATATAAATTGCGGCTTTATTAAAAGTACTTAATGGTCTGGCAATGGATTCATAACCCATGCATGAAATAAATAGGGTATCCGTTTCTTTTGAATTTTCTTCTAATAGTATACTAAACCGACCTTCTTCATTTGTAATTGCACCTTTTTTAGTACTCCATTGTACGGTAACATAGGGTATTGGCTTCTGCGTTGTAGAATCTATAATTATAGAGCTTATTGTTTGCGCATTTGTTTGATAAATGGAAGATGAGATTAAAAAAATAAATAATAACAAAGAATTAAATCGCATAGGTTAGTGTTAGTTTTAAGACAAAAAAAAGTATAGCATTTTAGAATAGCCTACTATTTTTGATTTTCTTAGGATGATTTTATTGTTTATTTAACGATTCATGAAATAGCAGGATTAACTTTTAAACCAGACGATTAACCTCTGAAAATGTTACTAGTTTACGTTGATTTTTAGAAATATAAAATTGAAGAAGAGCTTTGAGCTATTTTTAAAAACAACCTAATTGCAACCGCAGTCACCATCACCACAATTTTTAGAGTTGTTTTTTTTAGAAGCTAAAAGACTTTTGGGTAATAAAAATTTCTTGAAAAGATAGCCAACTGCTAATGAGAGAATAATGTAAACTAAAATGGATTGTACAATCTGCATAGCTTTTTATTTTAGCGTTTGATAGGCTATAAGAGCAACAATATAAGCAAATATACTCATGAATACCAATTGAGCCATTGGCCATTTCCAGGTATTTGTTTCTCGTTTTACAATGGCTAACGTGCTCATACATTGCATAGCAAAAGCATAGAAAAGTAAAAGTGAAATACCAGAAGCTAAGTTGAATAAAGGTTTATTATTATCTTGATTAATTTCTGCAGCCATTCGATTTTTTATGGTTTCTTCCTCGTCATTACCCACACTATATATGGTAGCTAAAGTGCCCACAAAAACTTCTCTGGCAGCAAAAGAAGTGATAACAGCAATACCTATTTTCCAATCATAACCCAATGGTTTTACCAGAGGTTCAATGGCTTTTCCCATATAACCTATGTAAGAATGCTCTAATTTATAACTTGAAATTTCTTGTTCAATAGCTTTGTTGTAAAGTGTTTTTTTATGAATTTCCAGGGAGTCTGCTAATGACTGTGTTGATATATTTGTTCCAAGTTCTGTTTTGTAGCTTAGTAAATGAGCATCAATATTAGATTGATGTAATTCAGGAAGTCCGGTTTTGCTTATTCGCTCTTTAACAATAGAGTCTGCATTTTTAAATTTCTCCGAAATGCCATTAGATCCTAAAAACCATAGTACGATGGAGATTGCTAAAATTATTTTACCAGCACCAAGCACAAAGCTTTTAGTTTTTTCCCAAACAGTATAAATAACATTTTTCGGTAGTGGAAGCTTGTAATTAGGCATTTCCATTACAAAAAATGATCCACTTCTAATCTTAAGAATTTTGTTGAGTACCATAGCTGAAAAAATGGCCATACCAAATCCTAGTAAATAAAGTAGCATTAGTGTTAATGCTTGGTAGCTTACTCCAAGAAAACTTCCTTCGGGTATTACTAGTGCAATAATTATTAGGTATACGGGTAAACGAGCCGAACAAGTAGTAAATGGTACTACTAGAATCGTAATTAAGCGTTCCTTCCAATTGTCAATATTTCGTGTAGCCATTACTGCTGGAATTGCACATGCTGTCCCCGAAATTAAGGGGACTACACTTTTTCCACTCAATCCAAATGGGCGCATCAATTTATCCATTAGAAATACTACCCGACTCATATAGCCAGATTCTTCTAGAATAGCGATAAAGAAGAATAGGAATGCTATTTGAGGGATAAAAATTACAACACCTCCTATTCCAGCTAAAATCCCCTCGGCTAATAAATTAGTAAGTGCGCCTGCTGGTAATGTATTTTTCACCCATTCGCTGGCACTAGCAAAATTCTCATCAATGAAGTCCATTGGGTAGCTACTCCAGTCATAAATTGCTTGAAAAATAGTGAGTAATATGATGAAAAATATAAGGTAGCCAAAAACTTTATGAGTCAATACTTTATCTAGGCTAGCCCGTAAGCCTTTGGCAGCTGTACTATCTATTGTAAGAGTTTCTTTTAGCGATTCATTAATGAATTTATAGCGCAATACCGTTTCACGATGTTGCATTTTTTTAAGCTCAGCTTTAGTTTTGGTGTTAAAGTGGGCATCATCTTTTATGGTCTTCTTAACGATGGGCATAAAATTTACATCTTGAGTTATAACTAACCAAAGTTTGTAAACATCTTCATTTGGGAAGATTTTTTTAAGTCGCTCAAAATAGTCAGGTGCAATTTTAACGGTATCTATATTTGAAGCTATTGGTAGACTTTTATAATCTGCAATAAGCTCTTTTATTTGATTTATACCAGTGCCTTTTCTTGTACTTGCTAATGCAATTTTCGTGTTTAACTTAGCTTCAAGAGCAGGAACGTCTATAGTTATGCCTCTTTTAATCATGCGGTCTGCCATATTTATCACTAATATGGTGGGTACCCTTAAATCTTGTATTTGTGTGAAGAGTAGTAAATTTCTTTTTAAATTTTCGATATCACTAACTACAATAGCTACATCGGGGTAATCTTTGTCATTCTTATTCAGTAACAATTCAACAACTACACTTTCATCTAAAGAGGTGGTGTTTAAACTATAGGTGCCAGGTAAATCCAGAATATGGGCCTTTACACCTCTTGGTAATTTGCAAATACCCTCTTTTTTTTCGACGGTAATACCAGGGTAATTTCCAACTTTCTGTTTTAAACCTGTAAGCGCATTGAAGACAGAGGTCTTTCCTGTATTCGGATTTCCGATAAGGGCGACGTTTATTTGCTTACTACTCATTCGTAATTGAATCTACAATGGTTAACTCAATTTGCGCTGCAACAGATTTACGAATTGCAATATGAGAGCCGTTAACATTGATGTAAATAGGGTCTTTTAATGGAGCAATGTGCATAAGTTCAACAACATTACCAGGTAAACACCCCATTTCTAAAAGCTTAATCGGTAGCGCAGATACATCAATATCCTTGATGATTCCTTTTTGTCCTCTTTTAAGGTTTGCTATAGTCTTTACCAATTTTTATTTAGATTGATTATAAGTAAGCGCAAAAATAGGGTAATTTATTCTATAAACTGGAATAAATGGATATCAAATTTTTAAGTAATTAATAGTGCAATTAGCTAATTGTGTCCGTGGAAACAATTAAGTATTGTTGCAAATGAAACTAATTATTTTGTTTTGAATATGAAGCTTTTAAAACGTCTAAATCGCTTAATAATTTATCGATTTCTTCCGGCTTTGTGCCATCATAAAATCCCCTAATTCTTTTCTCTTTATCAACTAGAATGAAATTCTCGGTATGAATCATATCAAATGGGCCGCCATCACCAACAGTTTGAACAGCTAGATAAGATTTTCGAGCAAGCTCATAAATTTGTTTTTTATCACCAGTAACTAAATTCCATTTATCATCAATAACACCCTTTTCAAGAGCATATTTTTTAAGTTGAGCTACGGAGTCAATCTCAGGAGTTACCGTGTGTGAGAGTAATTTTACGGTAGCGTCATTTATAATTTTTTGCTGTATGGCAACCATATTATCTGTCATAATAGGGCAGATTGTAGGGCAAGTAGTAAAGAAAAAATCGGCGATATAAATCTTGTCTTCATAATCTTTTTGAGTTATAATTTTTCCATTTTGATTAATTAACTCAAAGTTGGCTATAGTATGGTATTTTCTAATATTTTGAATAGTGCTATCAACTAATTCAGAATTTACCATGGAGGGTTGGTAAATAGTTAATGTTTCTTTAGGTTTCAAAGCATTATAGAAAAGGTATATAATCACTACTGAAATAAAAAAAAAGACGATACCGAAAAACTTAAATTTGGCAAAAAATTCGCGCATAATTTTTTTTGCAAAGATACACCAGTCGCATATGGCTTTCAAGTGAAATTACGAGGTTAGCTGCTAAATCTTTGCTAAAAAAGACTGTGCCAGAGCAGTTTCTTTTTTTAAGCCATGTTAAAAGAGTACTTTTGTGCCTTCAAAATTTGATCTATGGAGATGAGTCCGATACTTGTCAAAACTTTGCAGTTTTTTCTTAGCCTTTCAATTTTAATTGTTCTTCATGAATTAGGGCATTTCATTCCGGCTAAATTATTTAAAACAAGAGTTGAAAAATTCTATTTGTTTTTCGATGTAAAATTTTCCTTATTTAAAAAGAAAATAGGAGAAACCGAATATGGTATCGGTTGGTTGCCTTTAGGTGGATATGTTAAGATATCAGGAATGATTGATGAGAGCATGGATACCGAAGCTATGAAAGAAGAGCCAAAAGAATGGGAGTTTCGCTCCAAACCTGCTTGGCAACGTTTAATTATTATGTTAGGTGGTGTAACGGTAAACTTTGTACTAGCAGTTATTATTTTTATAGGACTTGTTTTTGCCTATGGCGAAGAATTTATTCCAGCAGATAGCCTTAAAGATGGCATTTTAGTTAACGATAAAACTTTAGGTGATAAATTAGGGATACAAACAGGCGATAATATTTTAGCTGTAGATGGAAATCCGATAGAATCGCTTCAGTATACATTGCCTGAGATTGTGTATGGCGAAACAATGACCATTAAACGAGATGGTAAAACTTTTGACCAACCAATTCCGGTAGATTTTATTGAAACATTATCAGACAATAGAGATAATGCCAAAAATCTTATCAGTTTTAGAAGACCTTTTGTTGTAGCCGAGGTTTCCGAAGACTCACCAAATATGGGCGTGGATTTTAAGAAGAATGATAAGGTGTTATCAATTAATGGCAAAACAGCAACTTATTTAGATCAAGCAGCTGCTATTTTAGAAGATTATAAGGGACAGCAAGTGAATATTGCCGTACAAAGGGAAAGTGGAGCTGTCGATACATTACTTGCAGATGTGTCAGCTGAAGCTAAGTTGGGTGTAGCGTTGGCAGGTAATAGTATTGCTGAATTGGCTTCTATGGGTTCTTTTGAAGTAGAAACAAAACGATATACACTTTTAGAATCGATACCTGCAGGTTGGAATAAAGGTGTTAAAACGTTGACAGATTACATTAAAGGAATGAAGAAAATTTTCAATCCTGATACTGGTGCGTATAAAGAAGTAGGTGGTTTTGCTGCCATTGGAGGAATGTTTCCAAAAACATGGGATTGGCCAGTTTTTTGGGGAACGACCGCTTTTATATCGATTATTTTGGCATTTATGAACATTTTACCCATTCCTGCATTAGATGGTGGGCATGTTATGTTTTTATTATATGAGATGGTTTCTGGTAGAAAACCGAGTGATAAATTTCTTGAATATGCCCAAATGACGGGCTTTTTCATTTTAATTGCGTTGTTGTTATACGCTAATGGAAACGACCTTTATAAATATCTATTTAAATAGCATGTTTTTTTGTTGGGGACAATAAAAAAAACATATATATTTGCAGCCGCTAAATAATTATTTAGTGAATTAAATTCCTCCTTAGCTCAGTTGGTTAGAGCATCTGACTGTTAATCAGAGGGTCCTTGGTTCGAGCCCAAGAGGAGGAGCAAAATTAAGACAAGCCATTCAAGAGATTGAGTGGCTTTTTCTTTTTTTTGAGGGTTAAAGAATATGCCCTTTTTTAATATTTTTCTTCTTTTCCTAAGAACCAATTACCTATTCCGAAACTGACTTGCCGTAATACCCACATTGCGTTTAAAGAACTGATTAAAATTGGCTACTTCGTTGAAGTCTAATTCATAGGCTATTTCTGCCACAGATTTATCCATTTGGTGTAATAAAGTTTTGGCAAATAGTATTTTATAATCTATGATAATCTTCTGAGCACTTTTGCCTGTAGCTTTTTTAGTGCATTCTGTTAAGTAAATAGGACTTATGTTCATCTGTGAGGCATATTCGACAACCGATAAAAACCTATTGTTGCCCTTAAGAATTTGTTGTTCAAATTTAGACATGATACTATCAAATCTATTGGTAGTGACTATACCTTTATTATTTTGTGTAGCACGTTTTACTTTATAAAGTAGAATCAGAAGAAGCGACCTGACAATTTCCCGGTTGTTCAACGCCGTACTTCTAGATTCATCATATAATTCTTGTGCAATAGGCAGAATGCCTTTAAAATCCTCATTTGTTGTCTGATAAATGGGAATCGTAT
>NZ_JBDVFA010000052.1:0-62120 GCF_039941195.1 Aurantibacter sp.
CAGATTTTCAACATAAACTTTGGGATCAGTTATTTATAATGTCTGATTTTAAATTAGATGTCGACTCTCCTTTTCCGATTACCACAAAGGAAATGTTGCAAGAGAAACCAGAACCCTTGGAATATCCTCAAAACTTTCCAAAGTATCGTTTTTACGGAAACAATATTAAACGAATGATTGATGTAGCTGTTAAATGGGAAAAAGGTGATATGCGTGATGGTTTAGAATATGCTATTGCTAACCACATGAAAAAATGTTACTTAAACTGGAATAAAGATACAGTTGAAGATAAAATTATTTTCAAGCATTTAATTGAATTGAGTAACGGTGCTATTGACTTAGCTTCGAAAGAAGAGAACTTAACTGAAAGTCAACAGTTTCTTAAAAACCGTTCAAATAAGAGTAACAGTCGCAGTAGCAATAGTCACTCGAATAAAAAGAATCAACGAAATAACAACCGCGGAAAAAAGCGGTACTAATACCTCAAATCTTAGATGGGAACGTTTAAAATTGAAGGAGGCCATCAGCTCTCCGGTGAAATAACACCGCAAGGAGCCAAAAATGAAGCCTTGCAAATTCTTTGTGCTGTATTACTTACAGCTGAAAAAGTAACTATCAACAACATTCCAGATATTGTTGATGTAAATAAATTAATACAACTACTTAAAGATCTTGGTGTTAAAGTCAAGAAGTTAAGTAAAGGTTCATATTCTTTTCAAGCAGATGAAGTTAACCTAGAATATTTACAATCAGCTGGTTTTAAGAGAGACGGGAGTGGTTTACGCGGTTCCATAATGATGGTTGGTCCATTATTATCAAGATTTGGTCAAGGGTATATTCCAAAACCAGGAGGTGATAAAATTGGCCGTAGAAGATTAGACACACATTTTGAAGGTTTTATAAATCTTGGTGCGAAATTTAGGTATAATAAGGAAGAACATTTTTATGGGGTTGAAGCGAAAAAGCTAAAAGGTACTTACATGCTTTTAGACGAAGCTTCGGTTACCGGCACTGCTAATATTGTTATGGCAGCTGTTTTAGCTGAAGGTGAAACTACAATTTATAATGCAGCATGTGAGCCTTATTTACAGCAGTTGTGTAATATGCTGAATAGAATGGGAGCCAAAATCTCTGGCATAGGTTCTAATCTATTAACCATACAAGGTGTTAATGAATTGGGAGGAACGGAACATAGAATGTTACCTGACATGATTGAAATTGGTAGTTGGGTAGGACTGGCTGCAATGACAAAAAGTGAACTAACAATAAAGAATGTTAGTTGGGATGATTTAGGCCAAATACCTACAGTTTTTGGAAAATTAGGGATTAAATTAGAACGAAGAGGTGAAGATATATTTATTCCAGAACACAAGGACGGATATGAAATTCAAAATTATATAGACGGTTCTATTTTGACGATATCAGATGCCCCTTGGCCAGGTTTAACACCAGATTTACTAAGTATTATTTTAGTGATGGCGACCCAAGCAAAAGGAGAAGTTCTTGTTCATCAGAAAATGTTTGAAAGTCGACTTTTCTTCGTTGATAAGTTAATTGATATGGGAGCAAAGATTATCCTTTGCGATCCGCACAGAGCAACTGTAATTGGCCATGATTTTAAATCGACTTTAAAAGCTACGACAATGACTTCACCTGATATAAGAGCAGGGGTTTCATTATTAATAGCTGCTTTGTCAGCAAAGGGAACTTCAACAATCCACAATATTGAACAAATTGATCGAGGTTACGAAGATATAGATACAAGACTTAGAGCAATTGGAGCCAAAATTGAGCGTATAGATTAATTACTTTAGACGAAGATATACTTATATTCTTTCTTATTCAGAATTTGAAGATTTCTAGGCTTTATTAAGCAATATATTATTTTAATGCTTCTTTATAAACCGTTAAACATCTTTCACGGGCCATTTTATGGTCCACCATTTTTGACGGGTATGTAAGTTCTTGTAAATCGGTAACCCATTTGTTGATGTATTCTTTTTTCTTATCGAATTTATCAACTTGGGTCATTGGATTAAATATTCTAAAATAGGGGGCAGCATCAACGCCACTGCCTGCAGCCCATTGCCAATTTCCCACGTTTGCGCTTTGGTCGTAATCCAATAATTTTTCAGCAAAGTAGGCTTCACCCCATCGCCAATCTATAAGTAAATGTTTACATAAAAAACTCGCCACCAGCATACGTACTCTGTTGTGCATATATCCGGTTTGATTTAACTGTCGCAAACCAGCATCGACCAAAGCGTATCCAGTTTCTCCATTGCACCATTTTTTAAATTCTTTTTCATTGTTTCGCCAATCGATTCGATCGTATTTTGGTCTAAAGGACTTATTTACAGTATGTGGAAAATGCCATAAAATTTGCATAAAAAATTCTCTCCATATGAGTTCGTTCCAAAATACTTCATTTTTTTCTGCAATGGCTTTTTTTACCATTTGTCGCACTGAAACAGTACCAAAACGTAAATGCGGACCTAAGTGAGAAGTCCCATTTTTAATAGCAGGAAAATTGCGAGTTTTCTCATAATTTTCAATTAGGGTATGGGTTACATTATACTCTGGTACTTTTATTGAAGACTTTTCGAATCCTAATTCCGAAAGTTGTGGGTTCGACAGATTGATCTGAAGAAGATTTTTTAAATATTTTGTAGTATTCTTTATTTCTATAGATTTTTCAACTCTGAATTTTTCTTTCCATCTATTTTTAAAAGGTGTATAAACTACATAAGGCTCTCCATCACTTTTAACAACTTCATTTTTTTCAAAAATCACTTGGTCTTTAAAGGTTAGGAGCTCAATTTTATTTTCGGAAAGTAATTTTTTAATTTGGCTATCACGTTTTATAGCATAGGGCTCATAATCACTATTTGTATAAACCTGTTGAACATCATATTCACTCATTAACTTTTTAAAAGCTTCTTTAGGTGTATCATGTAAATAGGCTACTGAACTCTTGAAATCTTTTTCAATCGTTTTATTAATTTTTTCTAGTGTATCATAGATAAAGTTTAATCGAGCATCGTCTCTGGGAAGTTTTGATAAAATGTTTTTGTCAAATATAAATATCGGCAACACAGGATAATTACCTTTAAGTGCATGTGTAAGTCCTACATTATCTTCAAGACGTAAATCTCTTCTAAACCAAAAAAGTGATATTTCTTTTTTCATATCAATTTACATTTAGAGTACTTGTTCCCCCATCAACTGCAATAACTTGTCCGGTCATCCAACTACTGTTATCACTCAATAAAAAAACAACCATATTCGCAATATCGTCTGGAGTGCCAATACGTTGCATGGGATGTCGCATTGCATTTGTTTCTTTCTTTTTATCATTATTAAGCAACCTTTTTGCAAGCGGAGTGTCTACTAAAGAAGGTGCTATAATGTTCACCCTAAATTTTGTTGCATATTCTGCTGCTAGTGCCTTACCAAATCCCTCAATTGCTCCTTTGGCTGCAGCAACACTCGTATGAAAAGGCATACCTTTTTGCACGGCAACCGTACTAAAAAATATAACGCTAGAATTAGCTGTTAATCTAGAAACAATGGCTTTAAATACTTTTATTAAAGCAAAAAAATTGAGATGCATTTCTTCCTCAAATTTTTCACTAGCCAACATTTTAAAAGGTTTTAAATTGATACTCCCAGGACAATACACAAAACCATGAAGCTCATCAGGTAAAAGGTCTAAATTTAGACTTTCTTTCGTAGTGTCGAATTGAATATGATTTATATCCAATGAAACTAAATTATCCTTAGTTCTTGATGCAACGAAAATATTATGAGTATTATGCATTTGTTTTACTACAGCGAGGCCAATACCACTAGAACCACCTATTAAAAGAATATTTTTTTTCATTTATATAGATTTAAATTGAAGTACTTTAGATTGTGGATTTAGTACACCAAATAGTTGGTGTAGTACTTTTTCTCGATATGAAAATATTTCTGACAATTGCTTTTTAATTAAGATTGAATGTGCTAATTGACCAATTATTCCAAAAGGGATTTTATAATCAATTATATCTTCCATTTCTATACCGCCTGGAATTACTTTAATAAAGTGTTTGTGATGCCAAAGTTGATAAGGGCCAAAACGCTGTTCATCAACAAAATATTCACCTTCTTTAACATGCGTAATTTCAGTTACCCATTTTGTCGAATAGCCAATAAATGGAGATACCTTATATTGAATGATTTGGCCGGGAAACATTTTTCTTTCTGAACCTGATAAAATATTAAAACCCATTCGGGCAGGGGTAATAGTTTTTAAATTGGCTGGATTTGATAGAAAATCCCATGCTTCTTTCTGGCTTATTGGTAGTGCTTGTTTTGAATAAAGCTGATATAATCTCATAAAAAACTTTTATCAAAAATAATAAATGTCTAATTATAAAACAAAAAAGTTAGACAAAATAGTATAAATGTCATTTAACCAATTATTTCAATTTTACTTATTTAAGTTTTTATTAACAAATGCCGTATGGCATTCTGTGTAATTTCGTATAAACTAATAAATACACTATCACATGAAAAAGATTACACTATTTATTTGTGCAATAATGGCTTCTTTTGCTGTAAATGCTCAAATACAAACACCAGCACCAAGTCCGGGTGCACAATTAATTCAGACAGTAGGTTTAACTGATATTACTGTTGATTATTCACGACCATCTATGCGAGGTAGAACCATTTTTGGTGATTTGGTACCTTATGATAAAATTTGGAGAACAGGAGCAAATGCAAGAACAAAAATCTCTTTTTCAAAGGATGTAACATTTGGTGGTACTGAAGTGAAAGCAGGATCTTATGCAATATTCTCGAAACCCGGCGCATCTTCATGGGAGGTTTATTTATATGAAGGACCTAATGATGGTGGAACTCCCAAAGTTTTGGATGAATCTAAGGTTGTTGCTAAAGTAACATCTGAAGTTGTTAAAATGCCAATGTCAATGGAAACATTTACTATAATAATTGATGACCTATCTGATAATGGAGCCACTTTAGGTTTTCTATGGGAATCAACCTACTTACCCGTTAAAATTGGGGTAGGTACTGATGCAGCCGTAATGCAAAGTATCGATAAAGTTATGGCCGGTCCAGGAGCTGGAGATTATTACGCATCTGCAGTATATTATATGAATTCAGGTAAAGATATTAAGAAGGCAAAAGAATGGATGGACAAGGCAATGTCCATGACTGAAAAGCCAGCATTTTGGCAACTACGTCAGCAGTCTTTGGTAAATGCTAAAGCGGGTGATAAAAAAGCTGCTATAGATGCTGCTAAAAAGTCTTTAGCTGCTGCAAAAGAAGCAGGTAATGATGATTATGTTAAAATGAATACCGATTCTTTAAAAGAATGGGGAGCAAAATAATTAGCATTTTACTATAAAAAAAAGGTTCTATTTATAATTTAAATAGGACCTTTTTTATGTTTTAAAATATGCCTAATATTTAAGCATTTCCAAAATACCATTCCATACGAAATCAGGTAAATGACTTTTTTCTTTATAACCTTCGGCTTCTTCAAGGCTATTATTAAACAATGAAAGTGCTAATTTATTTTTAGGATTATCAGTATTTAATTTTGAACTTAATTTTTTAAGTTCATCTTCTTTTCCTAATTTTTTTAAAGCTAAAAGTCCGTAC
The DNA here is from genome assembly GCF_039941195.1 of Aurantibacter sp. Taxonomy (GTDB): domain Bacteria; phylum Bacteroidota; class Bacteroidia; order Flavobacteriales; family Flavobacteriaceae; genus Aurantibacter_A. The sequence goes on from NZ_JBDVFA010000052.1 coordinate 5,674, forward strand.
AAATGATCAATATCTGAATTTGCAATATGAGTATTGGTATAAGCTACAATTGAATTAAGTAATTCATCTCCAGATTTTGTTTCACCAATTGCATCATATGAAATAGCCAATAAATAATCTTGCACTCTTTCATCGGGAGTATAAGGTTTACCGACACCTATATTTTCAGGCCACTTTTTAGAATCATTTAAAATGGCAATGGCAGTATTGTATTTTCTATTGGAAATTAAATTCTGTGCTACCGCTATATGTGCTCGTTCATATATTCTTCTACTTTCACTAGCGTGTTCAAAAGGCAAAATTTGAATTTTTTTCAACACTTTTATTACTTCTGAATATCTGCCTGTACTAATTAAAGCACGTGCATGACTTAATTCGATATTATAATTCCCTTTAAACTTTTTAACTGCTTTTTTTGATAAAGCATAAGCATCGTCATTTTGTTTGTTTTTCAATTGAAATAGAATATTCTCTTCCCAAACTTTCCAATCGTTCGAAGCCAATTTCAGTGCTTTTTCGTAGTCTTTCGCTTTCAATTCATAATCAGAATTCTGTACAAGTGCCGCTCTAGTTCTATAAAAAATATCAGAATCAGGCACATCTCCAATTTCTTTTAGTAACTGTTCACCTTTATTATTTAGACCAACAGCAATGTAGTTTTGCGCTAAATAATACTTTAATTTCCAAGAGTCATTTTGACTTATAGCCCATTGCAGTACCGGAATAGTTTCTCTTCGATAAGGAAAAACAAGTTTAATATCAGCCCCTATTGCATCTGACAAAAGTCTTATACTTTCAGTAGTGCTAGATTCCTTTTGTAAATATGCTGCCCATATAATATTTTTTACAAATTTCTTGTTCTCTAAAATTGAAAGTAAAGCTTCCGTATTAAAACCCAATTGGTGGTATCTAATTGCTGTACTTAAAATATTTTCTTTCTCAAATTCGTTGATTAGTTTACTCGTATTTAAAGTGTCAACTGTATTATAAAATCTCGTTTTCTCGGCAGACGCAAAATTACTTAAGGGGTCAATTTTATCTAGAACTTTAGTGTAATTTTCGAAAGACTCTTTATTGTTTTTAATTCTGGATAACACTAAAAGTACCTCAGTTGCATTTACATTATTCAAATTAAATGTCAATGCTTTGGTGGCATACATTTGAGCTCTATTAAAGTTTTTTTGCGCTAAATAAATTTCTGCCATGTTCGCATAAGCAACTGATCTGTATTTAATATCTCGAGCAGCCCAACCTAAAGATTCCAAAGCATTTAAGTCATCCTTAAGTGCTTTGTAAGTTATGCCTGCAATGTAGTTCGCATTTGAATTATAGGTATCCATTTTAAGCACAGCATTTACATTTTTAAGCGCAGCATCATAATCGGTTTTTCTATATTCGAGTTCGGCTAAAGCATTTAATCCAGCACGATGCGATGGATCCAATTCTATTAAAGAAGATAATTTATTGTGAGCCAACGGGTATTCTCTAAATTCTAAAGCCTCAATACCATCTTGATAAAGATTTTCAGCATCTGAAACTTTCAAATTTTCATCAGGATAGAATGGTCGCTTAATGGTATTGACTGAGGGCTTATTTGTATAATATAACTCTGTACCCAATATCGCTACTTCAATAATATCATTAGAATTTATTGGAAGTGTTTGTGAATAAATTTCCATAGGATTTAGGTCGAAAGATTCATTAAAAACGATTTTATCATTTACTTTTACCTGAATATCCTGATTTAATTTTTGTAATGCATTTAGTCCGATTATTGCCTTGCCTTCTTCAAATTCAATATTTAAGACGCCTTGTTTAGAGGCATCTTCCATACCACCAATTTCCTTATAAGGAAACCAAATTTCCGACCAACTATCCATCATGTAAGGGTCAAAACCAACTTGGCTTATTGGGTTAACTTCTCCAGGGGAGTATTGATCAAAAAGACGACCAGCCTGAAATTCAATATATTGACCATCCGAATCGGTTAAAAGATCTTCCCAAATTCCTCCGCTTCGAGCTTGATTCCAAAGCCATAATTTTTGTCCTGGCATTTCTTCGTAAGGAGCCCATGTTCCAAAACCAAAATTCTTGTCGTGATAATATCCTCCAAAATAGTCATTATATTCACCAACAATATGATATGATTTATCGGAACCGAAATTGTTATTTTTATACATGGCTAAATTTCTACCTTTATCATCAATAGGCCATGAATGTGCATCACCAGGATGCCCTACATATTTATCACCCGGTATAAAAAATTCTAAATCCATAGTTGCTACTGCAGCACCAGTCATCCAATTATAATAACTTTCAGTTAGGGGAGAGGCATTGTACCAAGAGGCATTTGTTTCGAAAAAAGCTTTGTCTTTTTCTAAACGAATTTCTACTGTCCATCGTGTATTAGACGGTAAATCGGTATTTCCAACAATACAACTAACACTTCCGTCAGTATTCGTTTTAGTGAGATAATTAACTGAAGTTGCTGTTGCTGGATGATGTCCAATAATTCCAAAATTAAATTCAATTCCCCCTGAAGTCCATGGGCCACGCATGGCAATATTTCTAAATTTTACTACTTCATTTTTATAGAGAAATTCTTCTCCTGTTGATTTTTCTATGGCCCCCCAAACTTTACCTCCAATTTCAGGGAGTACAAAAACTTTTATATAATCATTTTCTAATGTTACAACTTTCCAATCTTTCATTTTAGAATCGTGTTCGTATTCTTCAAATTTGAAATACGGAAATATTTTTGGGTTTTCAGCTAGAATTGGAACAGGATTAGGCTTGTGAAAACCGTACGTTGGAAGCGATAAAATCTCTTCTTTAATTGCTAGTTCTTGGCTAAAAGCCATTGGTGCAGCGAGTAATAAACTTAATGCAATAATCTTAACTATGTTATTCTTCAATTTCATTCAATCAATCTTTTTTGTAAATTTTTACTGATTCATTATTTCTCGCAAACAAAATTAATTCTTCATTATTTGCATTTTTTACTGATACAACATCTCTAATCTCTCCATCTAAATTGAGTCCACTGTTTTTATTATCAAGTATGGTAAATCCACCTTTTCCATCACCTAAAAGAATAAATCCTTTGTTGGCATCATACCTACCATATTTAACTCTATTTCCAAAAAAGTTACCGGCCATTATAACATCTAAATTACCATCCTCATTAAAGTCTTCTACAAGGATGCCATATATAGGAGCGAACTGTACAACATTAGGTAAGGCTTTTAAACTAAATGTACCATCACCTAAATTCTCTACATATGAACTTGAGAAAGTTACAGCTTTAAGAATTTTCGCATCTTTGAGTTCTTCAGAAGAAAAGATGTCCGTAATTTTTGCCTTAGCATAATCAGCGTAATTAATGTACTTTGCCTTTAGTCCACTAAGTTGACCTATTAAATCATCTTTGGACCATTCTGGATATTCTTCACCCATATTAAAGGAGCTTAATATTGGATCAATAGAACCATTTCCATCAAAATCTTTCGCATACAAGCGAACAGGTTCTACGGGTGAAGCTTTTAATTGTGAGTTTAAACCAAAATTACCGAGCACAAAATCGATATCACCGTCGTTATCAAAATCCGCAGCTTCTATTGAATTCCACCATCCTTCGGTATTTGTCAAGTTCGTATTTTCAATTTCAATAAGTTGACTGTTATTATTTCTAAAAATTCTAATAGGCATAAATTCACCAACCAAAATTAGATCTTCAAGGTCATCATTATCAACATCTTCCCATATTGCATCTGTGACCATTCCAGGGTTCACCAAAGCTGGATTAATTTTTATTGTATTGTCACTAAAATTACCTTGCCCATCGTTAATTAAGATATAACTTCTTGGGGCATTGGGATATTCTCCTGTAATCACCCGACCTCCTACAAAAAGGTCTAAATCACCATCATTATCAATATCACTTGAAACAACACATGAACCATTCGTGAACATTGTAGGTAGTGCTTTTTCTCTTTTTGTAAATTTACCTTTACCATTATTAAAATAGATGCGGTCCTGTAATTCCGTAGCACCAGATTCATATTCATTTCCAGCACTTACTATATATAAATCCAAATCGTTATCATTATCCGCATCAAAGAATAATGCAGCTGTGTCTTCATATTTTAAATCTTCTTCAATTGAGAAATTAGCATCGATAAATTCTCCATTTCTAGATTGTAACATAAGTTTTCCAAGACTGCCTTTTGCGCCACAAACATATATATCTTCTAATCCGTCGCTATTTACATCTCCTTTAGCAAGTTTTGGCCCTTGTGTAGAAAGTTTATGAGGTAATAATTGCTGTCTTTTAAAATCGACATAATTATTTTCAATATGTTCAGCAATTAAGAGACTGTCTGCAGATATATCTGTAAATAGGGTAGTGGAGGGGCTTTTATCTTTTGAGTTAACTGTAATGGCATCAGCTTGATTCAGTGTTATTTCTTGGTTGGACTCGACATTTTCTATAACCTGAACTTTTGAATCTGGCCATATAATCTCAATCTTATCAATTGCTTTAACTTCACCCAATCCGAAAACTAAATTAAAATCTACCGAAGATTGATACCCTCTCGATGGCATCATTTCCTGACTAATTATTTTGTCCTTTACATGTAATAAGACTTTAGCACCAATTCCAAAGGTATTTTCATCCGAACCTTTAAGTCTAACTTTCAGATAATTTGAATTTAAATCTAACTCATTATTATTTCTATAAATAAAAGGTTCATCATCAATGTTATTTACGACTAGATCTAAATCACCGTCATTATCTAAATCTGCATATGCTGCTCCGTTTGATAAAGATTTTTGATTTAGCCCCCAATCAGCATTCATTTTAGTAAATGTTAAGTCGCCATTATTTTTATAGGTATAATTTTCTTCAATGGTAGGTGGAACTTTCTCTAATAGCTCCATGATGGCAATTTTTTGACCAGTTTTATTTTCTTTAAGTTTTTCTTGGACCGCAAAGTTCATAAAGTCCATATTCGTATAGTCGCGCTTATACCCATTGGTTATAAAAAGATCTTTATAACCGTCATTATTTAAATCAGGAAAAAGTGCACTCCAACTCCAATCTGTATTTGATATACCTGAGAACTGTCCAATTTCAGAAAAAGATTCTCCTTGGTTATTAACCTGTAGCATATTTCTCATGGTTTGGTTGTAGAAACCGGATTTTGCAAGCAGACTAAATTTATCGTAATTATCAGGACCTGAAACCATTTTTTGTCTGTCATTACCCTCAGGTAACATATCTAAGGTCATTATATCTGTATAACCATCATTATTAATATCCGCAATATCCGAACCCATGGAGAATAATGAAGTATGACCAATAAATTGTTCTAAACTCTCCGAGAACGTCCCATCTTGATTATTTATATATAGGTAGTCCTGTTCATTATAATCATTAGAAACATAGATGTCCGGCCAAGTGTCATTATTAATATCTGATATTGCAATTCCTAATCCAAAACCTAAAACGTTGGAGATTAAGCCAGATCTGTCACTAACATTAATGAATTTACCATTTTCATTTTTATATAACTTATCTGAATAATTATCGTTTTTCTTTTTCTTTAGGGAAGCTGTTATTTGACCAAAACCTGCATATTCCTGCGTAGAATGATTTAGCACATACAAATCTAAATCTCCATCTTTATCATAATCAAAAAAGGCACCTTGTGTAGAATAACCAGAATCTGCAATTCCATATTCCGCAGCACTTTCGGTAAAAGTGAGGTCTTTATTGTTTATAAATAATAAATTTTTTCTTTTATCTGGGTCTTTAGCTGCTGACCTACAAACATAAACATCTAAGTAACCATCGGCATTTACATCCGCCATTGTCGTACCCGTATTCCATAAACCATCAGCAAAAACTCCCGCTTTTTTAGCAATTTCTTTAAATTTAAAATCACCTTGGTTAATGTAAAGCTGACTACCTACCATATTGCCTGTAAAGTAAATATCTGGTAAGCCATCATTATTTAGGTCGCCTATAGAAACACCACCACCATTATATAAATAGCCATATTCTAAGACATTAAAAGTCTCGGTTTCTTTTAATATATTTTTAAAGTTGATGCCTGTTGTATTGCTAGTTAACAATGAAAATTGTTTGCCTTTATCATCTGAAGTACAGGAGCATATTATACTGGCGACAAGTAAATAAAGTAATTTACTATGAGGTCTTAAGAATTTCATTGTTTGTTATTTTAGAATAATACTATTGTTTGATAATTACATCAAACAAAAAACACCAATATAAAGATATTGGTGTTTTTCTATTAATTGTAATCAAGGGATTATTTTTTATCCCACCATAATTTAATGTTGTTCTTATCAGAGCCTAATTCAGCACTTGAAATAGCAGCATCAACACCTTCACTACTTGGTTCAAATGAGCTAGTAACATAAACCATTCGTCTTACTATCTCATCAGCAGCTACATCAGGATTTTCTGATTGAACTCTTGCGTATTGCTTTGGATATCCAGTTCTTCTCAATTCTGCCCAAGCTTCCCATCCATTAGGATAGATGGCCAACCATTTTTGAGTAATTATTTGCTCAAGTTTTTCTTCATCAGTTCCACCAAAAGCTACTGGAATTGTTGCTACGGGAGCAGCACCTGCTTCAAAAGCAATTGGAGTATTAGTGCTAGCAATATACGTATCGATAGCAGCAGCATCAGCAGTAGTTTCTTTCATTAAAGAAGTCCGAATTCCCATTTCATATAATTCTTGTGCAGTACCACCCATGGCCCATCCTGCTAAAGCGCCTTCTGCTCTTAAGAAATAAGCTTCAGCAGCATTCATTACTTCCATAGGAGGGTTTGTTCCACCCTTAGCAACATCAACAAATTGAATACCAACATCTGAATGTCCAGCATTTTTACTTGTTTCCAAACTAACTTTAGTTTGTCCGTTCAAAAGACCTTCATAAGGACTTCCGTCACCGTCTGAATCACCATCAGCAGCTGGTTGAAAAAATTCTGGTAAACGGGGATCTTCATATCCTTCTAGAATACTTTCCATTGTTGCACTCATTCTATATTCACCCCAATCGGTAATAGTCTCGATTGGGTTTCGGTTTGTATCATCTACAGAGACATACGCATTTTCTGAATTATCAGTAAAAACACCTGCCGCAACAGCTTTTTCAGCTTCAGATTTTGCCAATGCCGGATCAGCATATTTTACTCTTAAAGCTAAACGTAAACGTAAGCTATTCGCAAACTTTAACCATTTAGCTCCGTCACCAGAATAAACTCTATCGCTACCTCCGAAAGAATTTCCGCCTCCCGCTAATTGCGCAACAGCTTCATCTAATGTTACAAAGAAGCTTCTGTACATAGACTCTTGAGAATCATATGGTATAAATTCTAATTCAGTATTACCAAACTCAGAATAAGGAACTGGTCCCCAATAATCTGTCATTCTATGATACGAATGAACTCTCCAAATCTTAGCCATTGCATTACCCACTGCATTACCAGTTTCAGCAGTAAGATCTTCTACCAATTTTAATTGCGGAGCAGACTCACCGTAAAATGAAGTCCAAGCCAAATCAGCCCAACGACCCACTTGGGTGTATCTATCAGAATCAAAACCAGAAGCGGTTGTTGCAAAGTATTGTGCCCAAAGATCTGCAAATAAATTTTGAGATATTTGAAATCTCCAGTGAAGGCCATTTACACCAGTGTATTGTGCTTGTGCAAAAGCTTGTCCCTGTAAAACAGGACTATCTGATATTTTACCAATATCCAATACGAGAGGGTCTGTATTTATTTCTTCGAAGTCTTCGGTACAGCCAACGCTCAGAAAAGCTAAGGCTACACCTAAACTAAATTTTGTTATTATATTTTTCATGTTTTTTCTTTTAAAGTTACAATTTTTTAAAATGCGAATTTCACGTTCACCCCTAAACTACTAGTTGATGGTGGAGAGAATGATTCGAAACCATCAGCATTTGTATTCGTGTTGATCAAGACTTCAGGGTCAAAAGAAGCATTGTTTTTAATAAAGAATAAGTTTCTACCAACCAATGATATTTTCGCACTTTTAAAAGGACCATCACCTAATATTGATTGAGGAAGGCTATAACCTAAACTCATTTCACGCATTCTAATATTAGATGCATCCTCAACGAAGGCTTCACCTACCGGAGAGTTTCTACCGCCAATCTTTGCCCAGAATTGTTCTGCATTTACGTTAATATTATTAGCACTTCCGTCTGCTTGAACAACATCAAGTTCTGGGAAAATATTAGTACCAAAAATTAAACTACCATCACGACCAGCAAGTGTGCTTTCTAAAGCACCATCAGAAGCAAGAATTGCATTTGTCAACGAACCAACTTGACCACCTTGTCGCATATCAATTAGGAAACTAAAACTAAGATTCTTGTAACGGAAAGAGTTGGTAATACCACCTAACCAATCTGGGTTGTAATTAGCAACTAGTACATCTTGACCAGAAGTTACTTCAGGTGTACCATCTGCAGCTACTAATACTTGTCCTGCATCATTTCTTGCGAAACCTCTTGAGTATACATTACCCCAAGGTTGACCAACTTCTAGTTTAAACTGTCTAAAGAAGTCACCACCATATGATAATTCATCTAACCCTTCAGATAAGCTTAACACTTCACTAGTATTTTTAGAATAGTTAACTGTTACATCCCAATTAAAATCTGAAGTACGAATTGGTGTACCTGTTAAAATTAGCTCAACACCTTTGTTCTGAACATCACCACCGTTAATAAATTTAGTAGAAATCCCTGTTGCAACCTCTTGAGAAGCACTGAATAATTGGTCAATACTATTAGACTTATAATAAGTGAAGTCAATCCCTAAACGATTATCAAATAAACGGGCATCTACACCAAATTCTAAAGACTTAGTACGTTCAGGTTTAAGACTCTCATTTGGTTGCGTAGTTTGTAGTTGCACAAAACCACCAGCAACTAAGTTAGCATTTCTAGAAATTTCATAAGGGTCTGTATCGTTACCTACTTCGGCATAAGAGGTTCTTAGTTTTAAATAAGAAATTACTTCCGGTAGTGTAACTAAATCAGAAATAACACCACTAATACCAGCAGAATAATAATCGAATCTTCTATTTTCGGCCGGAAGTGTTGAACTCCAGTCACTTCTATAAGTAAGGTCTAAAAATACAGCATCTTTTAAAGCGGCTTGACCAAAAGCATAAAGTGAATTAACGTGTTTTGTCTCGAAATCTTGAGTTGAAGTAAGATTTAAGGCGTTTGTAACAGCAAAGATATTTGCTGCATTTAAACCACCATTATCAGTACGCACCCATTGTGATCTTGTTTGTCTGTTGTTACCACCAAAATTAAGATTGAATCCAAAGTCTTCACTAATTTCTTTAGTATACCCAAAAAGAAAATCTGAATTCCACTCATAGCCAGTATAATTATACGTATTATAATTACCATTATCTGCAATAATGTATGAATCGTTAGAAAAAGTATCTTCTCTAGTAGAAGAACTGGTATCTAAAGACGTTCTAATCATTAAATCAAAATTGTCGGTAAAATTATATTTTAATGAAGCATAACCTATAATTTTATTTATCATAGTTTCATTAAGATTCTCATTTACTGTCCAATATGGGTTAGCACCACCATTATCATTTGGCTTCCAATAATTTTGCTTAACATTACCTTCTGCATCTATATAATTGTAATTTTCTGCATCTTCAGTTCTGATGTTACGTGGTAAACGGTATGCATGACGCCATGGGTTAGCATAATTTTCACCAGAAGCTATTGAATTATTTAAATCAGTTCGAATATAATTTGCTTTGGCACTTAAAACCAATTTGTCTTCAATAAGATTATTATCAATTTTAAAGGTAACATTATGTCTTTTTAAATCGTTATCCCTTGTAATACCATTTCTAAGTTCATGTGTATAACCGAAAAAGGTTCTAACTTTTTCATTACCTGATCTAATTGAAAGGTTATTGGCTAAATTAAAGCCTGTTTGCATAAAATCTTCCACATTATTGGGTTGTGGGCTAAAGCTATAAGATGTAGCACCTGAAGGCTGCCATCCGGCAACTGTAGAACCATCTAACGCAGGTCCCCAAGATCCAGTAGATCCTGGATTGTAAACTCCAGCACTACCTTGTCCGTATTCATTTTGATAGTCGAATAAAATATTACCTTTTTGTGCAGTTAAGGTAGAACTTACAATAATACTCATACCTCCTTCGGTACCAGATTTTGTAGTAATGATAATCGCACCGTTGTTTGCTCTTGCACCATAAAGTGCAGCTGCGTTTGCTCCTTTTAATACGTTAATTGAAGCAACATCATCAGGGCTAATATCAGAAATATCACCTCCTAATGGCACACCATCTACAATATAAAGAACTTGGCTACTACCATTAATGGATCTGTTACCACGCAGTACAACTTTAGAACTACCACTAACACCACTACCTGTTGTTTGAATAGAAAGACCTGCAACTTTACCTTGTAAACTGTTTACTAAGTTTTGTTGTGGTCTTGCTTCATCAATACCTTCAGCATCGATTCCTTGCGTAGCGTAAGTAAGTGATTTTTTCTGTCTCTCGACACCTAATGCCGTTACAACAACTTCATCAAGTTGACTAGCATCTTCATCTAATGAAATACTTAATTCATCTGCTGAACCAACTGTAGCATTTTTTGTGCTCATACCTAAGTAAGAAAATATAAGAACATTTCCTTCTTCTGCATCGATAGAATAATTTCCATCAAAATCTGTTTGTGTACCATTTGTTGTACCCTGTACAAGTACATTTACCCCAGGTAAAGGGGATCCGTCTGCAGCATCGGTAACTGTACCTGATACTGTTTTAGTTTGTGCAAGCAACGGATAAGATCCGAATACTAGCACCAAAAACAACAATAATTTCTTAATCATAATCGGGTGTTTTGAGTTAATTTATTAATAGTTCGCATTAGATATAGGGTAAAACTGTTTGTATTTTTAATTAACCTTATCTTAACAACGGGGTTAAATTAGTAAATTTTTTGTTAAAGTGAAGGTTTTCTTAAAAAAATGTGTTCGAGCACATTTTATACAATTTATTAGTATGTAGGAATTTTAATTCTCATAATATTTAACATTTTCGGCGGTAATTATATCTATTGGTAAAAGGTTTTGCGATGGTATCTTTTTTCCAAAAAGCAGATTTTCAGCAAGATAACTAACACCTACATAAGCTTGTCTATATGGCCTCTGATGGATTAAGAATTCTATATCACCATTTTTTAGGAGCTCAATATTCTCATTTAATAGGTCATATCCTACAATAACAATTTTTTTGTTTTCATTTTTTAACAAATTTGCGATAAGATAAGCCTTCGAATTCGTCACAAAAACCGCTGAAATTCCATCATTGTCACTCATAAATTGTGAAATATTATCCTGAAAATTAAGGTCTTCACTATTCGTTAAACTAAAGGTGACAATTTCTTTAGGTTTTTTATGCTTTTCTTTAAAATAGGCTCTAAATCCAATTTCTTTATGTTTCATATGCGATTCTTCATTAATATGAAGAATGCCTATGTTGCAATTCTTTTTAGTTATTTTATCAATTAAACCTGCCGCTACCCGGCCACTCTGATTTAAATCTTGTCCAATAAAATTTTCTAAACCTAGCTTGTCTATATGATTATTAAAAGAAGCAACTACTATTGAATGTTCCTTACACAATTTAAAAAGGTCCAATGATTCTTTGTGAAATACAGGCGCCATTAAAATAGCATCTGGCTTTAACGACAATGCCTGTTCAGTTTGTTTTTGAAAGGAATTACAATCTTTAGGATTAAAATAAAATTTCTCTAAAACCAACCCAAAAGGTTTGAATTCCTTTAACGCTTCATCAATACCTTTTATAGTGGGTAACCAGTAATGGTCATATTTGGCATCCGGAATTAGAGCATAAATGCGATAGACCTTATTTTTCTTTAAATTTCGAGCTATTAAATTAGGTTGATAATCGATTTCAACTATTACCTGATTTACTTTATCTCGAGCTTCTTTTGAAACTCTTCCTCTTTTATGAAGCACTCTGTCAACGGTACCTTTTGATACACCCGCTAACTTAGCAATATCTTTTATAGTGTATTTTTTCTCTGTCATATTTTTTGTTCCCACGTAATTATTTTTGTATTACTTGAGGTTAAATATAGAGAAAATATGAAATGTTAACTATTTGCTAATATAGAAAATGATAGATATGAGCAGGGTAATATGAAGTTTATACGCGTATAGGAGGCTTTTTCAATAGTCTATCAAAGCTTTCAAATAACATGGCTAAAACTATCACTAATGCGGAGCCTATAAAATTAAGCCATAAATATCCTAATTTTTCTTGGCCAGAAGGATAAACATGTATTAAGTTGTAATACAGTACAATAACTATAATTTGTGTTAATATGGCAGCGAAGAAAACTGCGTTACCTTTTATAAATTTAAAGAAGAAAGCTAACAAGAAAATCCCTAGAACATTTCCGTAAAAAATTGATCCAATTATATTTACTAACTGAATGAGGTTATCAAATAAATTTGCAACACAAGCTATAGCTATAGCAACAATGCCCCAAAGAAGTGTAAAACCTTTAGAGGCTAATACATAATGTTCATCGGTTTGCTTTTCTTTTTTATTACGTTTATATAAATCTAAAGCGGTGATTGTACCCAGTGCATTTAATTCTGATGCAGTTGAAGACATTGCAGCAGATAAAATAACTGCCAACAGTAATCCGATTAATCCTTTTGGTAAATTATTCAAGATAAAATGAATAAATACATAGTCTTTGTCATTTGTCTCTATGGCATCATTTGCTTCTTTAATTAATGCTTTGGCAGCAGCTCTATTAGTACTGTCTTTAGTATTGATAGAAACAATTTCATGTTTAGCTTGCATTATTGCATCATATTCTTTTCGAGATAAAGCCGCCGAAAATTTATCTTGAGCCATCTTTTTATCTATCTCAAGAATTTTATGTCGTTTGTCCAATTCCAGGTATCGAGGAGCAGCCTCCGATTCCATTACAGCTTGTGTGGCTGCTGGATTAAAATTTAATGGAGATGGATTATATTGATAAAAGACAAAAACCATAACTCCAACAAGCAGAATAAAAAATTGCATCGGAATCTTAAAAATCCCATTAAAAACAAGGCCTAATTGACTTTCACGAACTGATTTACCAGAAAGATATCTTTGAACTTGACTTTGATCGGTGCCAAAATATGCTAAAGCTAAAAATAAACCACCTGTAATTCCACTCCAGAAAGTATAGCGACTTTTAGTGTTAAAACTAAAATCTAAAACATTTAATTTATCACTTGCACCAGCAATTTTTAACGCTTTGTTTAAATTAATATCGGCAGGTAAAGAACCTAAAATGAAGAAAAAGGTAAGAAACATACCCAACATAATAATAAACATCTGTTGTTTCTGAGTAACATTTACGGCATTGGTTCCACCAGAAACTGTGTAAATTATTACGAGTATACCAATTATAATATTAAGTGTAAATAGGTCCCAACCTAAAACGGCTGACAGAATTATAGACGGAGCAAAAATAGTAATTCCAGCTGCTAATCCACGTTGTATTAAAAATAGAATTGCAGCTAGTGAACGTGTTTTTAAATCAAAGCGAGTTTCCAAAAATTCATAAGCTGTGTAAACCTTTAGTTTATGGTATAATGGAACGAATACCATACAAATAATTATCATAGCTATGGGGAGTCCAAAATAAAATTGAACAAAACCCATTCCGTCATGAAAGGCTTGTCCTGGTGTGGATAAAAATGTTATCGCACTAGCTTGTGTGGCCATAACAGAAAAACCGATAGTCCACCATTTTGCTTGTCGACCACCTCTAACGTAATCATCAACATTTTTGCTACCCTTGGTTTTCCAGACTCCATAACCCACTATAAAAAGTAGGGTAGCACATAATATGGTCCAATCGAGTATGCCCATTTATGTTGTGGTTGTCATTATGTAATAAAAAAATAGAATATAGCAGATGTTAAGAATCAAAACCAAGGAATACTCTTTTTTCCAAATAAACTTTTCGTTCATGCTTATCCTTTTATTTTAGGTTCGTTATCTACTTTTTCTTTTCCCGTCGAAAGCATATTTGCAAAAAGTTTGTAAGCACCAGAAACACCAGCTGGTAATTCTCTAAAAAAACTTAAACCAGAATAAATATAATTTCCCTTTCCATAGGGCGCCACTAATAGACTTCCTTTTGTTGCATTTTCTCCTTGGTCTTTCATTGATAAAATGGGTGTAAATTCTTTCGCCCATTCATTCGGAAAATATAGTCCTCTTTCTTGAACCCAACCTTCAAAATCTTTTTCCTCAATTTTGTTCGGAAAATTAACTAACGCATGATTCTTAGCAATTATTTCAACAGGAGAGTTTTCATCCGTTACTCGATCTCGTGATAATTTTAATTTGAAAGGAGCAATATCTTCGTAAGCTCTGTCTCTTCGTCCAGCAGTATTGTATTGTATTACCAAATTCCCACCATCCTTTACGTAATCTAGCAAATACTTTTGCTTAAACCTTAATTCTGGTAGTACATTATAAGCTCTAATTCCAACAACAACCGCATCATATTTTTTTAACGAACTAGAATTTATAGCATTTACATCAATTGTATGAACGGTATAACCGATTTGCTCAAGACTTTCTGGTACAGCATCGCCTGCACCAACAATATAACCAATATGTTCTCCTACTTTTTCAATATTTAAGCGTACTACTTTTGCTTCTGAATGCAGTAAAACTGACTGTAATGGTACATGATCGTAATCAATAGTGGCTAATTCTTTACTAATTGTTTTTCCATTAATTTTTATGATTGGTGAAATATAGCTTTCATCTTCGTGGTCGGGAGGTGTTAAAACAAAATTTACAGTTTGTACATCACCTTTCTTTTCAATAGTAAAGCTTTTTGTTTCTTGATCAACCTTCCAACCATCGGAAAAACAGAATTGTAATTCTCCTTTTATATTATTTTTATGCGCTTTTATGGTAACGGGAACAGTTTTTGGTTGACCATCCGCAAAAATTAAAACTTTATCCTTAAACGACGCTGAAGCAACCGGTAGAATTTCAAAAGGTTGGTAAATTTCACCTTTGTCAGGTTGGGCAGAGCGATAAATCACAGGTTTTGTAAAAGTAAATTTTGTTCCGTTTATATCGAGTACGAATTCAGCATTAACATCACGTGGTGTTTCCGGTTTACCGATAAGTTCTTGGTTATTTACTTTGTACATGCCTAATGTACCTTTTTCACTCAACCAATACGGACTAGTATATTTAGCATCATCTGCAATTTGAACCGACAATTCGAAATTATGTTTTTCGTTTTCTTTTAAAACTATGTTCGTATTCTCAATTGAATTTAAAAATGGAATTCCAAAAGAAACTAAATTCATATCAGCTGAACTGCGGTTTAAAACTTCTACCACAAAATCTGCTTTACCACCAGGATTGCTTATAGGATCTTTTGAAGATACTTCTAAATAAAGTCCGGATATTTCAACTATTAAATTTTCAAGCTCTTTAGATTTTAAAGTTTTCCAATGTTCATTTTTAGTATTCTGTAATAAATTGAAGGCTTCAACTAATTGCGGAAGATGGATGGCCGGGTTCTCAAAATTGAAATTATCTTCAACTTTGTTTAAAATATCTCCAATTGCTTTTCCACCTTTTATACGCGACCAACTTGTATCAATACCATCAAAAATATTGGATTTATCTGTAGGCATATCACCTTTTAGTAATTCTATATACTCATTTTCAGAACCACGTGTAGTAAGTCTGCCAAAACCTTGACATAAATGCTGACTACTGGCTATTGATGCTATTTCGTTATTTGAAAGTCCTAACGATGGATAAAAAACACCAACATCAACATTCAACATTTTCGATTTGTCAGCTTTTTCAA
Organism: Aurantibacter sp.; assembly: GCF_039941195.1. Classification (GTDB taxonomy): domain Bacteria; phylum Bacteroidota; class Bacteroidia; order Flavobacteriales; family Flavobacteriaceae; genus Aurantibacter_A. Next base: position 21,694 of record NZ_JBDVFA010000052.1, read on the forward strand.
ATTTTTCTTGACTCCCATAAAACCACCACGATGTATTAAAAAAAAGTCGTTTCGGCTGCCATGGTTCTACATATTTCAATTGCTCTTTATACAGATTTGAATTATTTGCTAAATCGAAAGCCTCAAAGCTTAACATTGCAGAAGCCGTATGGTGTCCATGTGTGGTACCGGGCGACCTATGATCGAAACGATTTATAATTATGTCCGGTTGAAATTTACGAATGGCCCATACTACATCACTAAGCACGGCATCTTTATTCCATATTTTTAAAGTTTCATCAGGATGTTTCGAGTATCCAAAGTCGTTGGCTCTTGAAAAGAATTGTTCACCACCATCAACATGTCTAGCAGCTAAAAGTTCTTGCGTACGCAATACACCAAGTAATTCTCTGAGTTCCGGTCCAATTAAATTCTGACCACCATCACCTCTGGTCAGTGAAAGATACCCAGTTCTTGCTTTGGTATTATTGGATAAGTAAGCTATCATTCGGGTATTCTCATCGTCTGGGTGTGCAGCAATATATAAGGCTGAACCCAAAAAGTTCAATTTTTGAATGCTATGATAAATTTCTGAAGATGAAGGTTTTGAAGGTGTTTGCGCCTTCATCGGTTGGTTGGTAAGGAGTATTCCCAGAAGGAACACCAGAAATACGCGCATAAGTAAATCGTTTTGTAGTTACTCAAAGATATAAAGTTTAACATGCCTTAGAGAATAATTAAAACTTCTTTAACAGGTTAAATCTCGGTTGAATTGGAATTTATTTATTTCCCGACCATTTCTTTTTTCTGATAAAGTATACTGTTACTATAACTATGAGCAGCATAACACCAAGAACTATGAAATAACCATTTTTAGCTTTTAACTCCGGCATATTTTCAAAATTCATTCCATAAATTCCCGCTATAAAAGTAAGTGGGATAAAAATTACAGAGAAGATAGTTAGTGTTCTCATAACTTCATTTAGCCTATGATTTTGTATGCTGAACATTAAGTTTATTGAACTTTCTAAATGCTGTAATTTGTGGTCAATTTCATCGGTCAGCATTTTGACTTGCTCTCTCGATTCATCAAAGTACTTTTTGTTGAACTTCTCAAAATCAAACAATTGTAGATGACTAAGCGCTTCGTTTAAACTTGTTGATGATTTTTTTATGAGGTACAATTGTTTTTTTTGATTTTCAACCATTCTAGCAAATTCAGGAGTAGGTTTTACATCATCAGGATTATCTAAACCAATATTATCTTCATTTAGCTTATCGAAGGCAGAATAATAATTGTCTGTAATCGCTTCTATTAGCAAAAAGAAAAGATAATCAGCTCCTTTTTTTCTAACAACTCCTAAATTTTCTTTAATTCTAGAACGGATATGTTCGAAATAATCTCCATGAACTTCTTGTATAGACCAGACATAATTTTCACCAACAATAAAAATTAATTGCTCAAATTTAACTTCTTCCTTATCCTCCGAGTAATATGGAGATTTTAATGTTAGAAAAAAACATTCAGATAATTCTATTACTTTGTTTCTATGGTTGTTATCTAAAATTAGATAACTTAAAAATTCATCAATTTTATTGTACGCAACAATTTTTTTTATTTGATGTGCATATTTAAATCCATAGATATTTAGCCAGCTTATTTTTCCTTCATCATCATTTAAAATAATACTATCGAGATTGTTTAATTCTTTTACTTCAGAAAAATTTGTATCGTATTGTATTAAACTACAATCATTTAGAAAACCATCTAATTGAGATTCTTTAATATCGCCAAACGGATTCGCCTTTCGACGGTTTTTTCTTCTCATGTGAAATTATTTTAACAATATAAAGTTAAGACTTAAATATCGTAATCTATTTCGTCATCAAGACCGGCGTTTTTTTCAATAAGTGCTACACCTTTTTGCAGCAGCATATTATTTGGGTAAGTAAGAATTACTCCATTATCTTTTCGTAAATGCATATGAAAAGCTGCTATATCTACTATTAAAGCTTCATCAGCAAAATCCGAATCGTGTATTTTAACACGATCTCCTATTTTAAATGGATACCAAAAAAATAAAATTATGCCAGCCGTAACGTTACTTAAAATGGACCAGTTTGCAAATAAGGCCACTCCAATCACCGCAAATATTGATGACATAACTAATCCTAATTCTTTAAAGTTTACACCCCAAATAAATATTAAAACAATAGCCCCAATAATATAGAGAAGGAATGAAATATATTTATTCACTAAATTGGTGCGAATAGTATTTTTATCCCGCAATTTGCCAATTTTTCTTATGGTTTGAGCCGATACAAAACGAAGTAAAATAATAACTGTAACGCAAATAAATGTAGCTAAAAGCTCAGATTTATTTTGAGCAAAAAATTCTGTCGTCATAATCCAAGGCTGTCTCTTAGTGGGAGATATTGATTACTGTTTTTTTGCCAGTATGGGCTTTTGATAGCCTTAATTTTTGTGGCAGTAGATGTTAGTTCTTTTTTATTGTTACCATAACCGCTTTCATAAGTTTCTGTCCATCCTTCAATTTCATATGGGAAGTTTGATTTGAAACTTATTTTTATACTTCTTTTTAATGAAGGATATGCAATTTCATAAGATGATATTTGCGCATCAGAATTTAAAGTTAAAACAGCATCGTACGCATTTAATTCTTTATGCGAAAGGCGGATATATTCTAAGGAAGGAATCACTTTTTTAGAACCAACCGGAAGTTCATTCGGATTGATTCTTAATTTATTCCATAATTCATTTTCGAGAATATTTTTCTCAAGTTTCATTTCATTATCCGCTTCATTTTCAAAATACGAATGAGATTTAATTTCAAAATTTTCACGATTATTTAATTGTGAGTATGTCTGACCACACCACTCTTGTGATGAAAACGAAAGTTTAATAGCATGAGAATTATCGTAAACTGGATAAAAGCTACTGTTCATAATAGAATAGGGGTATATTCCAGTTAAATATTTTTTGGTACTATTTAATTTTAAAACAGGAATATTATTCGAGTTGTTGCTGTCTGCCTTTGTTTGTTTTTTAGCTAAAAAGGGCTCGGTAACATAAATTAAAACTGCTGTTCCTTCACGCATTTCACCGTAACGAGCTTGATTTAATTTGTAAGATGTAATCTCAGCCTCCCCGGCGTACCAATACGCTTTAAATTCTTCAGAAAGTTGTTTCTTGGGTAAGCTCGCTATCTCATTTTCATCATTTAATGCTATTTCTTTAGAAAGTTTATCATTTCTATTATTGCACGATTCAAAAACTGTAACTATAGCAGCAATTAACACTATAGCTAATTCTAATTTTATCCACTTTTTAAACATGACATTTGTTTTTATAAAGTTACTTAAAATTCACTCATTAGTAAGGTCATTAAACATTTTATAAACTAAATGGGTTGGTAAACCAACAACATTCGCATAAGAACCTTCAATCGATTCTATTGCAATGAGTCCTATCCATTCTTGTATTCCATATGCACCAGCTTTATCATAAGGTTTAAATTGATCAACATAGAATTCTATTTCATGGTTGGTCAGTTGTTTAAACTTTACCTTAGTAGTGCAAGAATTAGTTTGTTGAACATTTTTTCTATTAAAACAAACCGATGTAATAACCTCATGCCATTGGTCGGACATAGAATGTAACATTACAAAAGCTTCTTCCTTATTTTTTGGTTTTCCTAAGGCGGTATTATTATGCCAAACTATAGTATCTGAAGTAACTACAATTTCATTTTGATTTATATCCGATAAAAACGCTTGGCCTTTGAGTTCTGCTAAATATTCTGTGATTTCATTTGCGATTAAATTTGGCGGATAGACCTCTTCAATTTCCTTCAATTCAATCTTAAAATCAATATCAAGTTGTTTAAAATATTCTTGACGCCTTGACGAACCTGAAGCCAATATTATGTCATATTTCTTGAGCTTTTCTCTGAGCATTAATTAGTCGTTTTTTGCACTGAAATTACCTTCCCAATCCCCACGCACTTTTAGTACCTGTTCTATAATATCTCTTGCACAACCTCGTCCACCATTTTTATGAGAAACATAAGCCGAAATCTCTTTTATCTGTGGAACTGCATCCTGTGGGCAGCATGGTAAAGCAATCATTTTCATAGCAGGCACATCAGGCATATCATCACCCATAAATAGAACATTTTCAGGTTTTATATTTTGCTTTTTAAGATATTCAGTTAAGTGTTCAGCTTTTAAATGAGCATTCATATAAAACTCTGTAATTCCTAATCCCTGTAATCGAATTTTAACCCCATTATTATTACCCCCAGTTATAATGCAAACATTATATCCTTTTTTGACTGCAGTCTTTAAAGCATATCCATCCTTTACATTCATGGAACGCAATAATTCACCTTCATTTGTAATAAAAACTGAGCCGTCAGTTAATACGCCATCCACATCAAAAACAAATGTGGTAATGTCGTTTAAAACAGCTTTATAACTTTTGTCCATAAGTGTTTAATATTGATTGTGTTATTTGTTTATATAGTTTTTTATGAATAGAGTTTTTTAATAAATTTTCATGATTTTGTATGGTATCTAAATCATGCCGTTTTGCAGGTCCTGTTTGTGCTATAAATGGATCTAAGGTTTTAATTTTATCAGCCGTTTCAAGAATCAATGGTTTTAATAAATCAAAAGACAAATCATTTTCTTTACATATTCCTTCAGCAATAGTGAACATGTGGTTGCTAAAATTATTGGCCACAACTGCTGCTACATGCAATGCTCTTCTCTGTTCTGAAGATACTGCAGCTATAGAATTTGATATATAACCAGCAAGAATTTTAAGTATATTAAAATCTTCAGTATTATTTGATTCTAAACATATTGGAATGTTATTAAAATTTACTTTCTTTTCTTTTGAAAATGTTTGCAAAGGGTAAAACACTCCGCAGCGTTTATTAGGAAGATTTTTAATAGCAACACTCCCAGAGGTGTGAGCAACCAAAACATTCAGATCGAGTAATTTTTTTGCTACCTCTACAATAGCAGAATCGCTTACAGCAATAATGCAAATATCAATGTTAATAATCTTTTTAGATAAATCGTCGCGACCACTAAATAAAGCTACTTCAACTTTTTTGCTAGTTTTAAAAGCCTTTGTTAAATGATATGCAACGTTACCGCCACCAATAATTGCAACTTTAATCATAATGCAAAATTAGGTATATTTTTATGCCTAACAACTTAGTATTACTAGAACAAATATCTTTCAATATCTTTTTCTATTTTTAAAGAGATATTTTAAAGATATATTTATGGATAAGACAAAAAATGAAGGCGTAAAATCGCGTAGAGATTTTATTAAGAAATCAGCTTTTGCCTGTGCATCATTTCCATTTATAAGCAGAGTAGGGGCCATAAATCCTTTAAATAATGAACTATCAAGCAACACTACAATGAATACAATTAAAAATAAAAGCATTATTGGTGGTTATGGCGATTGGGCTGCTGGTTTGGTTAAAGAAGTGCCTGAATTATCTTTTAGAAACGATAAATATAAATCTATAGATTCTTGGAAAAGTGAAGCCCTTCAAAAAGTGGAAGTATTGGTAGCAGCTCCAAAATTAAAGGTAACTTCTAAGGTTAGAATTGATAAAAAATATGTCTACGATGGTTTACAAGTTGAGGAACTTTCTTGGCAAATTTCTAGTGGGACCCAAAGAACGCAGGCGATATTGTTAAAGCCAGAAGGCGCGAAAGAGAAATTACCAGCAATTTTAGGCTTACACGATCATGGTGGAAATAAATATTTTGGAAAGCGAAAAATAACAAAGGTTTCTGATGATGGTCATCCACTAATGGCTGAACATCAAAAGCAGTATTATGAAGATTTTGCTTGGGCTAATGAAATAGCTAAACGAGGGTATGTGGTTATGGTTCATGATGTTTTCACCTTTGGTAGTAGACGTGTTTTATTAGATGAAATTGATGGAATTTTATGGGGAGGGGCTAATGCAGAGGGACTTTCAGATAAGGATTCTGAAGCAGCTGAAAATATTGAAACCTATAACAATTGGGCAACAGCACATGAACATGTGCTATCCAAGTCTCTTTTTTGTGCAGGTACTACTTGGCCAGGAGTAACTTTTGCAGAAGATCAGATAGCGTTAAATATTTTAGCCGAAAGAACCGATGTTAATGAAAATAATTTGGGTTGTGCTGGATTATCTGGCGGCGGTTTACGTACCAATTATTTAGCAGGACTTGACCATAGAATTAAATGTGCAGTAAGTGTTGGCTTCATGTCAACTTGGCAAGATTTTTTACTTCATAAAGCATTTACACATACTTGGATGCTTTATGCACCATTATTATCAAAATATATAGAATTCCCAGAATTAATTGGATTAAGAGCGCCTTTACCAACGTTGGTTTTAAATAATAATCAGGATAGTTTATATACGTTGCCCGAAATGAAAAAAGCTGATGTCATTCTCAGTTCCGTTTATGAAAAGATGGGCGCCTCAGAAAAGTATAAGGCTAATTTTTATGATGGACCTCACAAATTTGATAATCAAATGCAATTAGATGCATTTAACTGGTTTGATAAATGGCTGAAAGGTTAATTCTGTGGTGATTTTTATAATCGTAGCTTTTATTTGTTCTACTTTTGAGGTGATTTAAAAAACAGTATTATAATGGTAGATGTTACAACTAGAGCTGATGTTTTTCTATTGGTAAATACCTTTTATAATAGTGTGCGAGAAGATGATTTAATAGGTCCTATTTTTAATGGTATTATACAGAATTGGGAGCATCATTTAGATCATTTAACAACTTTTTGGAGCAATCAACTTTTTATTGAACGTGGCACTTATAAAGGTGATCCTATAGCTATACATAAGAAAGTAGATGATTTTACTAAAAATAAAATAGATGAACATCATTTTGGGCGGTGGCTTAACTTATGGATACAGACTATTGATAATCTTTTTAAAGGAGATAATGCTTTTATTCTTAAAAACAGAGCAAGAAAAATGGCAACGCACATACATTTAAATATATTTTCCGCTAGAGAAAATTAGCGAGATTTTGGCAATCACACCTCTTAAAAATTCATAAAAACCACCTATTTTTGCCGAGGCCAATACAAAGCATGTAAATAGATGATATCTAAGCTCAAGAATATACTTTTTTCAACAAGATTAACAGCGGTTCTTTTTCTGGTTTTTGCTACTGCGATGGCATTCGGAACCTTCATTGAAAGCAAGTATAGCACATCAACTGCAAGAATATGGATTTATAACACCTGGTGGTTTGAGGCTATTATGGGTGTTTTTATGATTAATTTTATTGGTAATATTAAACGCTACAATCTTTTACGATGGAAAAAGTGGCCTGTACTATTATTACATATTTCTTGGGTTTTAATAATTGCTGGTGCTTTTGTAACTAGATATATAAGTTATGAAGGTCGTATGCCAATTAGAGAAGGTAGTACAGAAAAAGTATTTTATTCCGATAAAACATATCTAACCGCTTATGTTAGCAGCGCTACAGGTGAAGTTCAAAAAACCTTGCAAGACGATTTGATTGTAACCCCAGAGGGATTAAAATCTAGTTTACCATGGACATCAGATTTTAATGGCACAAACTTTACAATTTCTTATGTAGATTTTATTAAAGGAGCGAAAAAGGGTTTAATACCAGATGAAAGCGGTAAATTATTTTTAAAAATTGTTGAAGCAGGAGACGGGAACAGACATGATCATTATTTAGAGAGTGGTGAAGTAGCAAGTATTCATGGCGTTCTATTTTCTTTAAACAAACACACTGATGGTGCTATAAATATTACTTCATCAGATAGTACCTATAAGATACAATCGCCTTTTGAAGGAAATTTCATGAGAATGGCTGATCAGCATCAAGGTAGCGTTCAGAAAGATAGTTTGCAGGAATTACAATTGCGTTCCCTTTACACAATGGCAGGAATGCAGTTTGTAATTCCAGAACCTGTGGTAAAAGGAGTTCAAGGAATTATTGAAATTCCAGAAAAGGATATAACGCCAATGGATTTAGATGCTCTGGTGGTTGAAATAGCTGTTGGTGAACAAAAGGTGCAACAGAAATTATTGGGAACAGCTGGTACTTCTAATTTCACAGATAAATTTACTGTGGGTGGTTTAGATTTTAATTTAGGTTATGGTTCCAAAATCTACGAATTGCCATTTCAAATAAAATTAAATGATTTTATCGCTGAAAAATATCCAGGAACAGAAGCGGGGTATGCTTCTTTTATGAGTAAGGTTACTGTTGAAGATGACCGATCATTCGATTATGATATTTTCATGAATAATATTTTGGACCATAAAGGTTATCGATTTTTTCAGTCCGGATTTGATCCCGATGAAAAGGGAACTATTTTGTCAGTAAACCACGATCAATGGGGAACAGGAATAACCTATGCTGGTTATTTTTTATTATACCTAGGCCTTATGGGGATTATGTTTTTTGGTAAAACTCGATTTAAAGATTTGGGTAAATCCCTAGAAAAAATGCAGTCTAAAAAAGCAAAAATGGCCGGTATTTTAATCTTTGCATTGGCTTTAAATGTGTCGGCACAAGAACATACTGCAGATGATGGTCATGATCACACTGGGGCATCAATTACAGCACCAACTCAACAACAAATAGATTCGGTTTTAAAAGCGAATATTGTCCCTGCAGAACATGCTGAAAAATTTGGAGCATTAATCATCCAAGATGAAGGCGGTAGAATGAAGCCTATTAATACCTTTTCATCAGAGTTACTGCGTAAGTTGAGTCATGGTGATAAGTTTAATGATATGAATGCTGACCAGGTTTTTTTATCGATGATGATGAATCCGCCACTTTGGTATAATACAGATTTTATCATTATAGACAAGTATCCACATGAGAATGATAGTATTCGTCATATTCTTGGAGTTGCTGAAGGTCAAAAATATGTAAAAGCGCTAGACTTTTTTGATGATAAAGGTAATTACAAATTAGAGCCAGTACTTCGTGAAGCGACATCAACGAATAACCCTGATGCTTTCGAAAAAGATGTAAAGCAAGCACATACACGAGTTAGTCTTTTAGATCAAGCTTTAGGTGGCCAAATTATTAAGATTTTTCCATTATTAAATGATGAAAATAACAAATGGATTTCAGCTGTTGAATTTAATACAGGGCAGTATCAAGTGAACGATTCATTATATGGTAATTTCATAAAAAACTCCTTGCCATATTATTTAATGACGTTGCAACAAGCGAAAGAATCGGGAGATTATTCACAAGCAGATAAATTATTAGCAGCTTTTCATCAGAATCAAAAGAATCATGGTGCAGAAGTACTTCCATCTGAGCAAAAGGTAAAAACGGAAATTATTTATAATAAACTGAACATTTTCAAACATTTATATCGCTTATATGGTTTGTTCTCTTTCCTATTATTTGTGATTTTGATATTACAAATATTTAAAGATCGTTCAATATGGCGCATGGCTGTATATGCCTTAAAAGGCACCATCTTTATTTTGTTTATGTGGCATACTGCAGGTTTAATTCTTAGATGGTATATATCAGGTCACGCACCATGGAGTAATGCTTATGAAAGTATAATTTACGTAGCATGGGCCACTATGGGTATAAGTTTGTTATTTACCCGAAAAAGTAACCTTACGATGGCTGCAGGGGCTTTTGTAACCTGTTTGCTTCTTATGATTGCTAGTTGGAACTGGGTAGATCCTGCCATAGGTAATCTCGTTCCAGTATTGGATAGTTATTGGTTAATGATTCACGTTGCTGTAATTGTAGGTAGTTATGGGCCATTAATTGTAGGAGGTATTATTGGTATGGTCAGTCTTCTTTTAATGATACTAACCACAAAGAAGAATAAAAAACGAATGGAAATTAATATTAAAGAGCTAACGATTGTAAATGAATTATCACTTACAGTAGGGTTAATAATGTTAACCATTGGAAACTTTTTAGGAGGGCAATGGGCCAATGAGAGTTGGGGTCGTTATTGGGGATGGGATCCAAAAGAAACATGGGCACTTATTTCAATTATGATATATGCATTTATAGTTCATATGCGCATTGTACCAGGACTTAGAGGTAAATGGATATTTAATTTTATGAGTTTAGCTGCAATTGGTACAATAATGATGACGTATTTTGGTGTCAATTATTATTTAGTTGGTTTGCATAGTTATGGGCAAAGTGGAGGTGCTGCAATAACTCCTGATTATGTGAAATATATGGTTCTTGCTGTAGTCACTTTAGGTGCAATAAGTTATTGGCGTTATCGTGTTCATTTCAATAAATAAGTTTATTTACCTCCATTAGCACGTAAATCTGCCAAACATAAGCTGTCGAAGTTAGGTATAATTCCCCCGCTAATCATATTTACTAATCCCTCTCCAGTCTCTGCTGTCCAAAACATTAAACAATCTTCATTGGTGCAATGTCTTCCATGTTCAACATCTTGATGGTCGGCTTGCATATCCGTACCTGCATTTACCATTCCCATTATATGACCAAATTCATGGTTTAAAACAGTGCTTTCAAGTACTGTCGAACTAGGTGATAGCGGTTGTCCACTAAAACTTTTTATTGTTTCCTCGAAAATTATAAAAGAAGTATTTCTATAGGCTACACCTAGAACGGAACCATTTTCCGTATTTTCAGAATATTCTCCATCTAAGAAAAGTCCAAAAACAGTCAGTTCACTACCATTATTATACTTCGTTCTTATTTCGTCTTCTAATGCTCTAATATCTGAAATTGTATACACTTGTTGCCCTGGAATAGAAATTGGTTTTAATTCAAATTGTATACCTTCTGGTTTGTTTAGTCTATTCGACAAAAAAGATTCAAAATTTAAGATAGTATCATCAGTCGGTTTAAATCCATCTACATAAAAAAGTTCAACTACAAGACTTTTAAAATTTTGAGCTGCAAGTAAATCATTAGCTGAATCACCAACATTTTTCTGGTTTACGCTTTTATCAATTGATTCTATTTCCTCTCCTTCTTGGATAGTATTAGCAGTCCCATTATCATTAGAACAAGATATAATAAAGAAAAATACAAGTACAATTATTAAATTGAAATACTTCATAAGTAATTAATTCTTTTTATTAAAACGACCTATAATAATGAGTTATTATACTTTAAATTGAGAATAAGCAACGTAAAGCTCTTTTACGTAAAGTTTGTAACTTTAACTTTTTATAAGTTTTTGGATATGGATAAGAATACAAAAGGAATAAATACCATTTGCACGCACGTTGGAGAAGTTGAAGACAAACAATTTAAGGGAGCAGTATCTCCATTATACATGAGTTCTTCATATGCTTTTCAAGACGTTGATGTTAAACGATATCCAAGGTATTTTAACACTCCCAATCAAGAGGGTTTGGCAATAAAAATTGCAGCTTTAGAACAATGCGAATCCGGATTAATTTTTGGAAGTGGAATGGCTGCTATAAGTACAGCTGTAATGGCATTTCTTGAAGCTGGAGACCACATTGTATTACAGGGTGATATTTATGGTGGTACTTATAATTTAGTAGTTGAGCAATTCAATAAATTCGGAATAGATTTTTCTTTTTCAAAAGGGATGAAGGAAGCTGATTTTGAGGAGTTAATAAAGCCCAATACCAAGGTTATTTATGTAGAAACCCCATCAAATCCACTATTGAAAATTACAGATTTAAGGATGATAGCAGCTTTAGCAAAAAAGTACAATCTTATTTCTATGATAGATAATACATTTGCTAGTCCTATAAATCAAATACCGGCTAATTTTGGCATAAACATTATAATACATAGTGCTACAAAGTATATGGGAGGACATTCGGATATGTGTGCTGGGGCTGTAGCATGTTCCGAAGAACATATAGAAAAAATATTTCACCTTGCTAAAAATTTAGGAGGGAGCTTAAGTGATTATACAGTATGGTTATTAGAGCGTAGTATGAAAACCATGGGGATTCGAGTGCGTGCCCAAAATGAAAATGCTCAACGTCTAGCAGATTATTTAAGTAATCATGAAGATATCGATGCAGTATATTATCCAGGTTTAAAAAGTCATGTTGGACATGAAATAGCCAAACAACAAATGAGTGGTTTTGGCGGTATGATGTCTTTTGAACTTAAAGAAGATTTAGATGCTGGTTTATTTCAGAAATCATTGCAATTAATAAAGCCGTCAATGAGCTTAGCTGGTGTAGAAAGCACTGTGCTTTCTCCAGCTGAAACATCTCATGCTCTATTAGGAGCAGAAGAACGAAAAAATCGCGGTATAGCAGATGGTTTAATACGTTTTTCCGTGGGTATAGAAGAAACAGAAGATTTAATCAGGGATATTGAACAAGCACTTATACAAATAAAAAAGAAGCAGATAGTAACTAGTTCTTAAAATAGAAAAGTAGCTTTGTCTTTTTTAAAAACTTTCCTAAGAATTTAATAATGAAATTAGATATATTAGTTTTTGGTGCACATCCAGATGATGCTGAATTAGGGGCGGGTGCAACTATTGCCAAAGAAATTGCTAACGGTAAAAAAGTAGGGGTCGTAGATTTGACAAGAGGGGAGTTAGGCACGCGAGGTACTGCTGAAATAAGAGATGTAGAAGCTGCTTCAGCTGCAAAAATTTTGGGATTATCCGTTCGAGAGAATTTGAAATTTGCTGATGGTTTTTTTGTAAATGACAAGGAACACCAGATTGAAGTGATAAAATTGATTCGAAAGTATAGGCCTGAAATCGTATTATGTAATGCTATTGATGACAGGCATATCGATCATGGTAAAGGCAGTAATTTAGTTAGTGATGCTTGTTTTTTAAGTGGATTGATGAAAATTGAAACTGAAATTGATGGTAATCTTCAAGAAAAGTGGCGACCAAAAACAGTTTATCATTATATTCAATGGAAAAATATAGAACCGGATTTTGTGGTTGATGTTAGTGGTTATATTGATGTAAAGGTAAAAGCTATTAAAGCGTATGGTTCTCAATTTTTTGATTCTAATAGTGATGAACCTAAAACACCAATTAGTAGTCAGAATTTTCTAGATAGTGTAACATATCGAGCACGAGATTTAGGCAGATTGATAAATGTTGAATATGCTGAAGGCTTTACAGCAGAACGGTATGTTGCTGTTGCTAACTTAGATGACTTAATATAGTTTCAAGTAGAATTGGCCTTTTAGATAAAATATTTTTAACTAGCTTTTTTTAATGCCTCATTAGATTTGGTAAGTGTAAAGTAAAAGGAAGATCCCTTATTAGGTATGCTTTCTACCCAGATAGAACCATTATTCTTTTCTATCATTTCTTTACAAAGCGAAAGTCCTAATCCAGTACCTTTTTCATCATTAGTACCGTATGTAGTCACAGCTGAATTTTCTTCAAAAATTAGACGCTTTGTTTCCTCATCCATCCCAATTCCTGTATCGCGCACAGATATTTCCCAATAATCATTTTTCTCAACAGCTTCAACAGTAATTATGCCATCTTCAGGAGTGAACTTTAATGCATTACTAATTAAATTACGAATGACAATGTCTATTTGGTCGCCATCAGTCCAGGCCAAAGTGTTGTTTGGAACACGACTAATTAATTGGATAGATTTATTTTGAGCTAATTCAGAGAGTAATCTAATATTATCATTTACCAAAGCATCGACAGCTATCTTTGATGGCTTAGTAATAAGTCCGTTCATTTGACTTTGTCCCCAAGAGAGTAGGTTATTAAGTGTAAATGATATGTTTTCTATATCATTACGTAGTTTAGGAATAAAAGTCATGAATTCCTCCTGGTTCATTTCACCATCTCTAAACAGGTTAAGCAGACCTTGAAAGGCACCAATGGGGCCTCTTAAATCGTGTCCAATAATAGAAAAAAGTTTATCCTTTGTAGCGTTAATTTCACTTAATTCAGATTCACGAATTTCAAGGTTATTTTGTTTTATATTTAGCTCGGTATTGAGTTTTCTTTGAATTTTTTCGCTCCTTTTAATAAGGATGGTCACCGTTAAGAAAATAAAAAGAATAAAAACGGCTATATAAACATAATTCCTTTGCTTTGCCAAAGATTTCTCATTTGCAATTTCCCATTCTTCTTTCTGTCTCTCATAGTCTACCTGAGTCTTTAACATGGTCAAACTTTTCTTGTTTTCACTTCTAGATAGCGTGTCAGTTACTGTTTGATAAATTTCATGAAATTTAAGAGCTGTTGCATAATCAGCTTCTTTTTTACTAATTAGGTATAATGTTTCTGCACATTCTTGAATACCTTCTTTAAAATTCAATTCGTTCGAAAACTTATATGCTTTTAAGGCATGTGTTTTTGAGAGAGAATCTTGATGATTTCCAAAATAAGCTTGTGCCATGCCATTTAATAAACTTATTTCTCCTCGCGTATCTTGTAGCTTATCATGTAACATTTCACTCTGTCTATACCAATGAAGTGCCCATTTATATTTTTTCTGCTTCAAGTAGGTTTTACCTTTTATTTCGTAGGCATAAGCGAGCCAATCTGTAATTTGTAAACGTTCAAAAACTGAAATACTGCTGTTTATATTAAACATTGCGTATTCTAGTTCACCCATTTCAGCATAAAGTGAGGCTATATTACTTGTTGTTTCTGCAGTAAAGATTTCATTCTTTAGTTCAGCATTAATTTTTTTAACTTCTTTGTAGAATTCTAATGCTTGTTTAAAATCCTTTTGAGCTACATATAGACTAGCGATGTTCTCATTCATTATAGAGAGCATCTTTTTACTATTTTGAGCTTCGGCCTTTTCAATACCGATTAAGAATATTTCTAGGGCGCGAGCATAATCACCAACAAATGTATATTCTAAGCCCAGATTATTTTGAATTCTAAGCTCTAATTTATTTTCTGATGATTCTGCAGCTAGGTCTCTTCCTTTTTTGAAGTTTTCAATAGCGAGTTTGGAGTTTCCTTTATCTGAATAATAATTACCTAATCCAAGTAAAGCTCTACATTCACCAGCTTTGTAATTTGTTTCTTGGCTAATTCTCATAGCTTCTAACGATAGTGAAAACAGACTATCCGTTTTATAATAACGTAATTCATCTCCAAGTGTATTTAATAAATTTACATACACTGAATCTTTCGTAGAAAAGTTTACCGTATTCTTATATTCTGTCAGGCGTAGTTTTAAACTATCAATAGATGATTGTTGGGCAGAAATGTTTTGAAAAGAGAGTGCCACGACCGCAAAAAATGCAAATGTGCACTTAATGTGGTTTAACTGAAATAATTTCTTAGTCTTGATTCGGGACATTTCAAGCTTTACTTAAGTTGTAAATTTAATCTGAGAGTTGTGGGTATAATAATTTATGTTGTGAAATTGCAAAAAATGTGTGTTTGAACGTTAATACGTGGTAGTTCATCGATGATTTGGACTTGAGCCCCGCTTTTGTTCATTAATTTGGATGGATAAGACTAATAGTGAAAAAATAGTTGAAATAACACTTTTTTTAATTTGAAAGATCAGTTAAAAAAAATTACATTTGCACTCGCAATAAATGGTGGTTGTAGCTCAGTTGGTTAGAGCATCGGTTTGTGGTACCGAGGGTCGTGGGTTCGAGCCCCATCTTCCACCCAAAAGTAAAGCCTCTTAGAAATAAGAGGTTTTTTTGTGCTCCAAATTTTCTCTAAATCAAAAACAATAAAAAAGTCCGCTAACATTATGTTAGCGGACTTTTATTAAAAGTATGGACAACTTAATTAATAGCCTTGTCAACTACTAGTTTGTTTGCTCTATTTGCAACTTCCCAGGCCGTATGAAACACTAACCTGGTACGATTTTCAAGTAAATCGTAATTTATTTTATCCGGTGTATCTCCTGGTTTATGATAATCGTCATGGGTACCATTAAAATAAAATATGATGGGAATATTATTCTTGGCGAAATTATAATGATCACTGCGATAATAGAATCGATTTGGGTCATTTTCATCGTTATAAGTATAGTCAAGTTCAATATTCATATACTTATTATTTACCTCTTCGGAGAGTTCATGTAATTCTGTACTTAGTTTGTCAGATCCTATTAAGTAGATATAATTACGCTCACCCTCACGTTTTGGGTCAATTCTACCAATCATATCTATATTTAAATTAGCAACAGTATTAGCCAATGGAAATATCGGGTCAAAATCAGTATAATACTGCGACCCTAATAATCCTTTTTCTTCTCCAGTTACGTGCAAAAATACTATGGAACGTTTTGGGCCATTACCATTTTCTGCCGCTTCCTTAAAGGCTTCAGCAATCTCTAATAGCGAAACAGTACCAGATCCATCGTCGTCGGCACCATTATTTATATCACCATTGGCATTAACTCCTATATGATCTAAATGAGAAGAAATAACAACGTATTCATTTGGTTTTTCAGAACCTTCAAGTATGGCCACAACATTTTCTGATTCTATTTTTAAATTATCCCCAGAAAGATTAAAACTTATTTTAGATGGAATTGAGTGTGGTTTTTCATTAGCATCGATATCACTAAGAATTGATTGTGCTAAGGTTTTATTTAAGACAAGGTAAAAGAATTCTTTGGAGTTTTTTGCAATTGTCATCTGCCCGCCATCGTTTTTCTTCATATAATCGAAATAGCCTTTGTATCGTGGGTAATTCAATTCATCTAAAAAGAGCATACCTTTAGCTCCTTTCTCTTCCGCAATTTTTGCTCTTTTTGCTATAGCTTCTGATCTATTACTCCATGCCGAAGGTTCTACAGTACCCGATAATTTGTAAGTTCCATCGGTATTTGTAGGCTCACCATATTTGGCTAAAATAATCTTACCCTTTAAGTCCAGACCTTCATAATCAGAATAGCCATCTTCTTTTATTCCAAAGCCCACATAAATTATTTCATCAAAATCTCCAGTAGCTTTAGTAAAAGTTAAGAAAGATTCACCAAGATTATATTCTTTACCGTCAACTTTAATTGAACCAGTTGGAAGTTCGGTCATCTCCAACGGTACATCCTGAAAGTAGTCACCGTCTGATTTAGCTGCAGGAATTCCTAAACGTTCATATTCCGCTTTTATATAGGCTACTGCTTTTTTCTGGCCTGGTTTTCCTGTTTCTCGACCTTCATAATCATCCGAAGCATAGGTATATAGGTGTTCTTTTAATTCTTCTTCTGTTATAGTTTCAGCAAACTTTTTAGATTGATCTACATTAGAAACTTCTTTATTTGTATCAGAAGCAGCTTTTTGTGACGAATTGCAAGACATTGCTAAACAAACCGCTAAAAAGATTAATTGTTTCATTTTCGAAAAATTTTGTTTAAAAACAAACAAAAATAGCGAATCATTATCAAATAATCGGATAATCTAAGCGAATGAATACTATTGTAATTTAGATATTAAATTCCGCTATACTTCGGTAATCACTTGGCGTAATTCCTTTTAATTTTTTAAACTTTCTATTAAAATTAGAAATTGACGAAAAGCCAGACATCTCAGCAATATCTGCTATAGAATAGTTTTCTGGCCTAACTGCCAACTGGCAAGAATGTTCAATTCGGAGTTCAATTAAAAATTCGAAAAATGTCTTATTGGTATGCTGCTTAAAAAATCTGCAAAATGCGTTCGGTGTAAGATGTATAAGCGATGCCACATCATTTAAACTAATATCATCTTGAAAATTATTCATAACAAAGTCAAAGACCAATCCAATCCGTCTCCCTTCGTCCTGAGTTATTTGTTTTGTTTTAATGAAAGTTGTTAGTGATATTGTCTCTGATAATGTAAACAGTTTTATAAGTTTTAGGAAGCTTATGAACTTATCCAGTCCTTTTTGGTCTAACAAGTTTGTAATTAGTTGTTTGATGGATTTCTCGTTAGACAGTAATTTAAAACTAGATTCAGACAGGCTTAAAAAGCGCTGCATCTCTTTCATTTCAGGGATTTTAAGAAAACTTTGGCCGAAGCTATCTTTAGTGAAAAATACAGAAATCATATGTGAGGTTTCATCGTTTTTTGCACTCTGGAATAAATGCGGTGTATGACTACCTATAGTAAATACATCACCAGATTTATAGCTATGAATACTGTCAGCTACTAATAGTTTTCCATTACCTTTAAAGATATAACTTATTTGAATATGTGCATGTTGATGTAAGTAATTATAAAATGTTTTTTGCATATCGACTTGTAGTAGAATAGAGTCGTTAACCGATTTTGGTATTTCAAAAGCAAGAACTTTCATAATCTATAATTACGCTTATATTATACCTTAAATTTAATAAATATGGAATAGAACGGTAATATAGTATTAATAATAGATAAAATTGAAGTAACAAATTTTATAGAGCACAATTATTTTTGTAAAAAAAACAAACACATCATAATTATGAAATTTAACTGGGAGGGTGTAATGCCTGCGGTAACTACAAAATTTAATAAAGATGACACCTTAGATTTAGGGATGTTCACGATTAATATTGAAGCGCAAATTAAAGCAGGAGTACACGGAATTGTTTTAGGTGGATCTTTAGGTGAGGCGAGCACATTAACTCGAGATGAAAAAATAATTTTGATTAAAGAAACGGTAAAAATTGTTAATGGTAAAATTCCTGTAATAATGACGATTGCAGAGCAAGCTACTAGTGTTGCTATAGAGGCCGTTAAAGATGCTGAAGAGAACGGTGCTAATGGACTAATGATTTTACCCCCTATGCGCTATAAGTCAACAGATAGAGAAACTGTTGCCTATTTTAAAACGATAGCAGAAAGTACAGATTTACCCATAATGATTTACAATAATCCAATTGATTATAAAATAGAGGTTACTGTAGATATGTTTGCCGAACTAATGGAATTGGATAATATTGAGGCGGTAAAGGAATCTACCAGGGATATCATAAATATTGGACGATTACGCAATCGTTTCGGTGATGACTTGAAAATACTTACGGGTGTGGATCCATTAGCTTTAGAGAGTTTATTAATAGGAGCAGACGGTTGGGTTGCTGGCTTAGTTTGTGCTTTTCCTAAAGAAACAGTAGCTATTTATGAACTAGCTAAAGCAGGTTATGTAAAAGAAGCTACGGTAATCTATCGCTGGTTCTTACCTTTGTTAGAGTTAGATATAAGTCCGCAATTAGTGCAGAATATTAAACTGGCTGAAGTTGCAACAGGTCTGGGGACAGAAAATGTTAGAGCTCCTAGATTGCCATTAGAAGGAAAGGAACGTGAGCGTGTGCTTAAAGTTATTTCAGATGGAATTAAGAGTAGACCTAAATTACCTGATTATAAAAATTTAATTGCTGTACCCACAGCATAATTATTGAATAGAAGTATATGATTACTGGAAAAAACTACATTGGAGCTGAAAAATCAGCAACGGGGAATAAAACGTACAAAACTTTTAATCCTAAATTAAATTCAGAAACAGAGTGGACTTTTACAGAGGCTACTTCTGAAGAGATAGATACTGCAGTTGCAGAGGCGGCTGGCGCTTTTAAGATTTACAGCGCTTTTTCTGATACTAAAAAAGCAAACTTTTTAAGAGCCATCGCTCAAGAAATAGAAGCATTAGGAGATACCTTGATTCAGACTTATATGAAAGAATCTGGTCTTCCAGAAGGTCGTGCAAAAGGTGAAAGGGGCAGAACAATGGGGCAGTTGAATGCTTTTGCTAATTTGTTAGAAGAAGGTTCGTGGGTAGATGCCACTATTGATACGGCACAACCAAATAGAGCACCTTTGCCAAAAGTGGATTTACGAAAAATGTTAATGCCTATTGGTCCAATAGTAGTATTTGGATCTAGTAATTTTCCTTTCGCATTTTCTACGGCTGGTGGTGATACTGCTAGTGCCCTAGCTTCTGGATGCCCAGTACTTGTAAAAAGTCACCCAATGCATGCTGCTACCGGTGAAATGGTAGCTTCTGCTGTATTAAAGGCTGTTGAAAAAACGGGTATGCCTAATGGTGTTTTTTCAAACTTAAATAGTAGTGGAATTGAGGTAGGACAGCAATTGGTAATGCATCCTATGGTTAAAGGAGTTGGATTTACAGGAAGTATTAAAGGAGGTACTGCTTTATATCGTTTGGCAAATCAGCGGGATGAACCGATTCCGGTTTTTGCTGAAATGGGTAGTATAAATCCTGTAGTTGTTTTGCCTTCCGCTTTGGAAGAAAAGAGAGATGAATGGGCGAAAAGTTATGCAGGTTCAATAACATTAGGAGCGGGGCAGTTTTGTACAAACCCGGGATTAATTTTAGGGATAAAAAGTTCAACTTTAGATAGCTTTATAAAAACGTTGGGAGAATCTATAGTCGAAATAGATCCAACTTGTATGTTACATCCAAATATTTTTAAAGGATTTGAAACCGGTAAAAATGAGTTGTCTAGTCAAGGTGGTGTAAACATAGTTGCTGAATATAGCGAGGATGCCGCACCTAATTATGCAAAACAAAGAGTACTAACTGTAGATGGTGCTAACTTTTTAAAGAACACAAAGCTCCATCAAGAAGTGTTCGGTCCGTTTTCAGTTGTTGTTAGTTGTGAAAATGCTGATGAATTGGCTGAAATTATTGAAAAACTTGAAGGACAATTAACAGGTACAATATTAGGGAGTACTGAAGAAATCGCGACATATAGTTATGTAGTTAGTGCCTTACAAAGTAGGGTAGGTCGTATAATTTTTAATGGTGTACCAACTGGTGTGGAGGTATGTCCTTCGATGCACCATGGAGGCCCATTTCCAGCAACAACCGATAGTAGATTTACATCAGTAGGTACTTCTGCAATAAAGCGTTGGGTACGTCCTGTTTCTTTTCAAAATTGGCCACAAGCTGCTTTGCCAGAGGCTTTAAAGGATGATAATCCATTAGGAATAAATAGGTTAGTAGACAGTAAGTTTACATATGACAAAATAGAATAAGTTGAATTAAATGACTTAAAATGGGGGTTAATACTTTTGTATGTATCGATGCACATACTTGTGGTAATCCAGTACGTGTTGTTAAAAGTGGTGGTCCAAAACTTGAAGGACGAACCATGAGTGATAAAAGACAGCATTTTTTAAAAGAGTTTGATTGGATTCGTAAAGGACTCATGTTTGAACCTAGAGGACATGATATGATGAGTGGTAGTATATTTTACCCACCTGCAGATCCAACAAATGATTTCGGCATACTTTTTATAGAAACTAGCGGGTGTTTGCCAATGTGCGGTCATGGTACAATTGGCGCCATAACTATTGGAATTGAAGAAGGACTTATCGCTCCTAAAATATCGGGAAAAGTACGCATGGAAACACCAGCCGGACTTGTCGAAATTCAATACAAAAAAAATGGAAAAAAAGTAGATTGGGTTAAATTGACCAATGTGAAGTCTTATTTGGCTGCGTCCGATTTAAAGGTCCATTCTTCAGTACTGGGTGAGCTTAAGTTTGATGTAGCTTATGGAGGTAACTTTTATGCCATTTTGGACCCGCAAGAAAACTTTTCTGGAATTCAAGATTTTTCAGCAAGTGAATTAATTGGACTAAGTAGGGAGATTAGGAATTCCATAAATAAACTATATCCAGATTTGTTTATTCATCCAGAAGATTCAACAATTCGTAATGTAAGTCATATATTATGGACTGGAGAAACCATTTCGAATGAGGCTAACGCTAGAAATGCAGTTTTTTATGGGGATAAAGCGATTGACAGATCCCCATGTGGTACTGGAACTTCGGCCAGAATGGCCCAATGGTTTGCCAAAGGAAAATTAAAAGTTGGAGACTCATTTATTCATGAAAGTTATATAGGCTCCCAGTTCATTGGGGTTGTGGAGGCCGAGACGACACTAGGTGGCAAACAAGCAATTTTACCAAGTATACAAGGTTGGGCAAGAGTTTATGGTCACAATACATTAACTATTGATGATGACGACCCATATGCACATGGGTTTCAAGTTATTTAATATGGGTAAAAAAGTTGTAATAATCGGAGGCGGTATTATTGGTTTATGTTCGGCGTACTTTTTACAAAAAGAAGGTCATGAAGTAACAGTTTTAGACAAATCTGATATTTCTGAAGGAGCTTCTTTTGTAAATGCAGGCTATATAACACCCAGTCACATTATACCATTAGCATCCCCAGGAAAGATTGCTCAAGGTATTAAATGGATGTTTAATTCTTCGAGTCCTTTTTACATGAAACCTAGAATAGATGTCGACTTTTTTAAATGGGCGTGGTATTTTCATAAATCGTCAACAATCAAAAAAGTTGATAAAGCAATACCGCTAATAAAAGATATTAATCTACTAAGTCGAGATTTATTCGAAGGCATTAAGTCGTCGGGCGATTTAGGTGATTTTCAATTAGAGCGTAAAGGATTATTAATGCTTTATAAGACTGAGACATCCTACTCACATGAAATAGCAGTAGCTAACAAGGCAAAATCCTTAGGTTTAGAAGTTTCAGAATTAAATAAAGCAGAAATAGAAAATATTGAACCAAACATAAAAATAGATGCAGAAGGCGCTATTCATTATGAATGTGACGGACATATGACCCCTACGGAGTTTATGCCAAAAATGCTGAAATATCTTAAGGATGCTGGTGTTCACATCAAAACCAATGAAGAAGTAATCGATATTGGTATGGAAAATGGATTAATTCAAA
This sequence comes from Aurantibacter sp., assembly GCF_039941195.1. Classification (GTDB taxonomy): domain Bacteria; phylum Bacteroidota; class Bacteroidia; order Flavobacteriales; family Flavobacteriaceae; genus Aurantibacter_A. The sequence goes on from NZ_JBDVFA010000052.1 coordinate 44,375, forward strand.
ATGTTACAACTTATAAGGATAACTACGCAGCTGATGAAGTAGTATTAGCAGCTGGATCTTGGAGCGGACAGCTTTCAAAAAAACTTAATATTGCATTGCCAATTCAGGCTGGTAAAGGCTATCGAATAAACGTAGAAAGAAATACTGGAATATCAATGCCAGCAATTTTAATGGAGGCAAATATGGCAGTAACTCCTATGAAAGGTTTTACACGTTTCGCAGGAACAATGGAGTTTTCAGGAATTAATACTTTGGTTAGAAAAGAGCGCGTTCAAGCAATAGCTAATGGTGCACGTAGTTTTTATCCAGAATTAGAGATTACCAAAACTGAAATAGCAGCTTCTAAAACTGGAATGCGACCTGTTACTCCAGACGGGCTTCCGTATATTGGTAGAAGTTCGAAGTTTAAAAATCTAACTTTTGCGACTGGCCATGCTATGATGGGGTGGAGTTTAGGTCCAGCAACGGGTAAACTTGTTTCTGAAATTATTTCTGATAAAAAATCTTCGATGAGTTTAGTAGGTTTTGCACCAGACCGCAAATTTTAAATAAAAAAGCATCCGTTAATTAGCGGATGCTCTTTTTTTACTACAGTATATATTTTATTCCCTAGAAAGAATACTCAAGATGTACCAGAACAACAACATTAACGAAGCAAAAAGTCCTAATGAGGCAGCTACATATTGATTTGGTTGATACTTATGTATCAAATTCGAAGTTTGATATAGAATAGACCCAGATGCCAAAACAACCATACCAACACTAAACCAAAGTCCAAGGTTAAATCCGAAAATAGTTCCAGCGATAATAAGGCCTAATGCAATAAAAAAGCCAATTGTTAAAGCAGATTTTAAAAATGAAAAATCCTTCTTTGTTAAGAATACTATTGCTGAAAGACCAGTAAACATCGATAATGTTAAAATAGCAGCCTGATTTAAAATATCGAAAGCACCTTCACCACCCATCATCATAGCAATAAAAATTAAGGGTATAAAAATGAAAGCCTCTGCGATTACATATAAAATAAGTCCAATATAATGTGTTTTTACACTATCACTTCGTAAGGCCAAGCGTTCTGCATAATTTGTAATTAACATAAATCCACCTAGCATAATAAGCCAACTGTATCCTGATGTCATTGATAAAGCAAAATTAACAATAGGATCAATTTGAAAGAAAAGTGTTTCAACAAGTATAAAAAGTAAAACGGAACCTGCTAAATGAGCATAGGTTTTTTTGTAAAAAGCAACTCGTACTTGATCCGAAAGTTGACTAACTACTCCAGTTTGAGGTGTTTGATGATTTTCCATATTAAATGTTATTGAGGTTTGAATTAAATTTAACAGCGGCTTTATTAGTAAAATTGTATGTATCAGACGAATAGCAATTATTTTCGTTATCCCTATATTTCATGGGTTTTTAACCCATTAAAAGCGAAGATTATTGATTACCTTGGTCATTGTTTTTATTCAATAAAAGATTTAATATGAGATTCCTGTTTGTACTTGTTTTTATTTTTAGTGCTTCGATTTTTGCGCAAGATAAAAATGCTGAAAAATCACCTCCAAATATTCTATTTATTCTTTCCGATGACCATACTTCTCAAGCTTGGGGAATATATGGTGGAATATTAAAGGATTACGTTAATAACAAAAATATTGAAAGGCTAGCTAGTGAAGGAGCAGTTTTAGAGAATGCTTTCTGTACGAATAGTATTTGTACACCTAGTAGAGGGGCAATACTAACAGGTCAATATAGTCATGTAAATCAAGTATATACATTAAGCGAGCCATTACCACCAGGGCATCCGCATATTGCTAAAGAATTAGGTAAAGCCGGTTATCAAACTGCAGTAATAGGAAAATGGCATTTGGTAAAACAGCCCGAAGGTTTTGATTATTTTAATGTACTTCCAGGTCAAGGTCGTTATTGGAATCCCATTTTAAAAACCGAAGAAAATTGGGAAGACGGATATACCGCTACTTCAGGTACAGAATACAAAGGATTTTCTACTGATGTGATTACTGATTTAACTATAGAGCATTTAAATAAACGAGATACCTCAAAACCATTTTTAATGTTTTGCAATTTTAAGGCAACGCATGAACCATTTGATTATCCCAAACGATACGATTCTTTATATATAAATGAAGAAATTCCGGAGCCAGCATCATTGTTTGATTTTGGTAAGGAGACAACAGGTAGAACTTTTAAGGGGCAAAAGTTAGAGAATATAGCTGCTCGTTGGAAAAAGGCAACGGAAGACCCTGAGAATTTCTGGACGGATTATCCAGGATTACCTTATCCTTTAGAAGGTTTAGATAGTGTGCAAAAGCGCAAGAAAATTTATCAAAAATTAGTGAAGGATTTTATGCGTTGTGGTGCAGCTATTGATGATAATATCGGTAAACTATTAGATTATTTGGAGGCTGAGGGTATTGCTGATAATACAATTGTTATTTATACTGCAGATCAAGGTTATTTTCTTGGGGAACATGGTTTTTTCGACAAACGTTTAATTTATGAAGAATCATTACAAATGCCTTTTGTTATTCGATATCCTAAAGAAATTAAAGGTGGACAGCGCATTGATGATATTGTATTAAATATTGATTTTGCACCATTAATGGCTGATTATGCTGGGATTGAAAAACCAGATTTTATGCAAGGGGAAAGTTTTAGAGAGATACTTAAGGGAAATTCCCCTGAAGATTGGAGATCAGAAATGTACTATAGATATTGGTTACATCATCCAGATAGACCAGCACATTTTGGAGTTAGAAATGAAAGATACAAATTGGCTTTTTTCTACGGTCAACCATTAGGAATGCGTGGTACAGATAAAGTAGTAACGAAACCGGCTTGGGAATTCTATGATATTCAAGAAGACCCTAAAGAATTACAAAATAGTTATGACAATCCTAAGTATGCTAAAATCATCGCTGAGATGAAAATAGCTATACAGAATGAGCGAAAGAAATACGGTGACTTAGATGCAAATCACCCTGAAATGACAAGTATTATTTCGGATGCCTTTGGAAATAAGTAAGTTATTTAGATAAGAATTTAGAAATTCCTAATTCGAGTCCACGTAGTTCTGCTAGTCCTCGTAGTCTGCCAATGGCAGAGTAACCAGGATTGGTATGTTTATGTAGATCATCTAACATAAGGTGACCATGATCTGGACGCATTGGTATTTGCCAATCACTTCTACCTTCTTTTTTACGTCTTTGCTGTTCAGTTAGAACTTTTTTTACGATTTCGTACATTGGAACATCACCTTCTAAATGGTTAGCTTCATAGAAATTTTTATTACCATCGCGTTGTGTACTTCGTAAATGTAGAAAATGTAATCGCTCCGCAAACCGTTCAATAATCTGTATTAAATTATTATCAGCTCTAGCACCTAGTGAACCAGTACATAATGTTATACCATTATTTATCGATGGTACATTTTCAAAAATATGGGCATAATCTGCTTCGGTACACATAATTCGAGGTAAACCTAATATAGCGAAAGGTGGATCATCTGGGTGAATACAAAGTGCTACGCCATTTTTATCTGCAGTCGGAATTACATCTGCAAGAAAAGCAACTAAATGCTTTCGCATTTCAGTTTCACCAATATCTTTATAATCGTCTAATTTTGATTGAAAAAGACTTAAATCGTATCCATCTTCACGCATTGGATAACCATCAGCAGAACCTGGTAAGCCAGCAATAATTGTTTTGACTAAATCTTTTTTGTCATTTTCTGACATAGCTTCAAAAGTAGATTTGGCTTCTTCTATTTGCTTGGGAGAATAGTTTTTTTGTGCACTTGGTCGTTTCAATATAAAAAGGTCAAAAGCTGCCAAGGCACTAAATTGAAAAGCCAATGCTTTAGAGCCATCTTTCATTTCAAGAAAAAGATTAGTACGTGTCCAATCCAATACGGGCATAAAATTATAGCATACCAATCTAATATCACATTTCGCTAAATTCTCAAGGCTTACTTTATAATTCTCAATGTATTGTTTGTAATTACCTTTTCTAATTTTTATGTCCTCATGTATTGGTAAAGATTCTACTACCGTCCATTTAAGTCCTGCCGCTTCTATGCTATTTTTACGTTTTAAAATTTCTTCTATCGTCCAAATATCACCGGTAGGTATTTGATGTAATGCAGAAACAACCCCTTCTGCTCCAGCTTGTTTAACATCTTGTAAGCTAACAGGGTCTGTTGGTCCATACCAACGCCATGTATGTAGAGTTTTCATAAAATAATAGATTAATTATACACCGCTAAAAGCACTAAAGCCCCCATCAATAGGTAAAACTGCTCCTGTAATAAATTTAGCAGCATCACTACATAAAAAATGTATGGCTCCATTTAATTCATCAGTATTACCAAATCTTCGCATAGGAGTTTTTTGAATTACAGCATTTCCTCTTTTCGTATAAGACCCGTCTTCATTAATTAAAACAGCTTTATTTTGTTTAGCAATAAAGAAACCTGGAGCAATAGCATTTACACGAATTCCATCTCCAAATTTTGTGGCCATTTCAACTGCCATCCATCGCGTAAAGTTTTCCATTGCAGCTTTAGAAGCAGAATAACCAGGAACTCGATTTATAGCTTGGGCAACGGCCATAGAAGAATAATTGATCATTACTCCCTTTTTGTTTTCAGCCATTGTTTTTCCAAAAACGATGGATGGTAGCACTGTTCCATTTAAGTTAAGCTCATTAACCTTTTGAAAATCGGCCATATCCAAATCGAAAATGGTTTTATCATCGGGTATAGTAGCACCAGGTAAATTTCCACCGGCACTATTTATTAGAATATCAATTCCACCAAATTCTTTTAAAACTTCTTCACGCGTAGCTATTAATTGTACTTCGGAAAGTACATCAGATTCAAAAGCAACTGCTTTATTAGGCAATAATTTTATTAAATCAGATACCGATGATTTATTACGTGAAAGTAAAGCTAGTTTTACACCAGCATTGGAAAGACATATTGCGGCTTCACCGGCCAAAGTACCACTCGCACCAGTAATTATTGCTACCTTGTCTTTCAGGTTAAAAAGGTCTGTCATATTTTGTTTCTATCAACCTGAAATATACTTAATATATTATATATTACTTCATCATAATAGGAAATTGACTTTACTAATTTCTAAAAATAATTACTTTTATAACTTAATAATTATTTAGACCAACCCATGAAGATTTATAAGACTGTTGACGGAGTATGTATAGAATTAAATTCTAATTTTTTCCAAAAGGAAATTACAGATTGGGATGCATTTATAAATAGAACAAATCTTTATAGTTTATTGGTAAAAGAAGTTGAAACATGGGAAAGTTGTGGTTCGCCTGAAGGAATTCTAGCGCCAATAGAAAATCAAGAAATTTGGGCTTCGGGTGTTACATATATGCGCAGTAGAGATGCAAGGATGGAAGAATCGAAAGATGCTGGAGGCGGTACTTTTTATGATCGTGTTTATGTTGCAGATCGTCCTGAGCTTTTCTTTAAAGCCACTGCTGCTAGGACTGTTGGACCTAATGGAACGGTAAGAATCCGTAAAGACTCTAAATGGAATGTACCAGAACCTGAATTGGCTTTATTATTAAGTTCTGAGGGTACTATTGAAGGATATACCATTGGAAATGATATGAGTTCTAGAGATATAGAAGGAGAGAATCCTTTATATCTACCACAAGCAAAAACCTATGAAGCTTGCGCGGCTTTAGGACCGTGTATATATTTATCGGGTGAACCTATAGATCCAGATTCACTTATTACATTAGAAATATTTAGAAGTGGAGCCACTGCTTTTAAAGGGGAAATTCCGTTGAGTAATATGAAGCGTAAATTAACGGATTTAGTTGGCTACCTATTTAGAGAATGTAATTTTCCTAAAGGTTGTTTTCTAATGACAGGAACAGGAATTATTCCACCGGATGAATTTACATTACATATTGGCGATGAAGTACATATTTCCATTGATAATATTGGAACGCTTATCAATACAGTAGGGCAGTAGTAGAAGTATTAATTACTTAACTTTTGTTTTAGCTCTATCCCTTTTCAGATTGATTTTTTTCTGTAACCATTCCGGATAATTGCTATCATCTTCTGCATCAAATAATTGCACTTGTTGCGAAGGGTCAGGTTTAATTAAATCTTTAGAGGTACAACCTAAAATTTGTGCTGCTGTATCAACACCCGAATGCGAAGCTCCCGCCACACCATGCGACAGTACACTTGAGCCACAGAGGTACAAGTTTTCTATTTCACTTTTGTTTTTAAACGCAAATGGTCCAATATTCCACAGACTTTTTTCGGTACCGTAGATACTTCCTCGTGTAGTATTTACATAATATTCGTTGGTAATAGGTGTGCCCAATTCTAACTGTACAATATGTTCGGAAATATTGGGGACAACGGTTTCAAGTCCTTTAAGCATTTTCTTAGTTAGTAAATTTTTAAAGTCGAGATATTCTTGTGAACGTTGTTCACTTTCATTTTTAAATTTTTCGAAAGGGGAGTAGTCCACCAAAGTAATTGCTTCTAGAGTATGATACTTGCCATCATAACTCGATGGGTCTTTTAACGAAGTACAGCTGATAAACATTCCTTCAAAGGGAGCATCACTAGTTAAGTCATCTTTCATCATTTCTGCATAATATGCATTCTCATCCCTATTTGGCATCATCCAAATATTACCAGAATCTAGCCCCGCCTTTCTTAAATCGTAATCAATAGTCATAAATAACATTAATGAAGTACAAGAATATTTAGTCTTGTTTAATTTCTTTAATAATTTTTTACTAAGGTGCTGCTCACCAATTAGTTTTTTATAAGTGATATCAGGATCTGTATTCGAAACTATTCGGTCTGCATATAATTTTCTGCCATTTTCAAGTTCAACGCCAATGGCTTTTTTAATAGTACCGTCTTCAATTAGTATTTTTTGAACACCGTTGCTAGTCCATACCTCCCCATTATTTCTTTTAATGGCATTCGTCATCGATTTTATGAGCGCGCCTCCGCCACCCATAGGGTAAAATCCACCACTAAAATAATGAGTCATTAAACCTGCATGCATTAAAAAACTAACTTTATTTGGGGCTAATGCATGATCGCCACATTGTATATTTAAAATTCGTTTTAATAAAGGGTCTTTAATATGTCTATTAATAATACGGTTTAAAGTAAACGGAGCGTGTTTACCCATATGCCTAGTTTTATACGGCATAAATAATTTGTTCCAAAATCCTTTAAAATGTGGTATCATTTGCACCTCTTTACTCACGGTTTTTATGAGATTTAAGTAGGTATAAATGTTCTTTTTTTCTTTGGGAAATTTTTCTTGTAGCCGTTTAATGAGTAGATCGAAATTATTTGGATAATCGAATTTCTGATCTCCCATTCTAACATGCTCATAGCCGTTAGGATTCATCCTAAAAAACGTCAATTCACTAGCAATTCCTAATCCACTATATAAGTTGTTTGTTGTTTCCCCTTCTTCTAAAAGACCTACATAATGTACCCCTGGAGTAAAACGGTGACCATCCAAGTAAAAACTATGACACCAACCTCCAGGGACATCATGTTTTTCAAGCACCAATACTTTTTGACCTGCTTTAGAAAGACAAATAGCTGTAGCAAGACCACCTGCGCCTGCACCAATAACTATAGTATCCCACTTATTTTTAGTACTCTTTTTGTTTTCAATCATATAGTTGTGTAACTCAATTCAAAAAAGAGTTTTGTTTTTTAACTACTTGGCCAAAGCTTCGGCAATTGCTTTTTCTACCAAAGGTTCCATTACAGCGTAACCTTCTGGCGTAGGATGCACTTCATCATGCGCGTACTTTTTAGGTAATCCGTTACGTTCATCGGCCATTGCTGTAAAATAATCGAGATAAATATGGCCAGCTTCTTCGGCGTAGGTTTTTATCATTTTATTTAACGCAGGTATTTTTTCATTTGGTTTTAATCCAGGTCGCCAAGGATAATCATAAGCAGGAAGTACTGAAGATAAAATCACCTTAATATTGTTTGCCTCAGAAACTTCAGCCATCGACTTGATGTTATCTAATATTTGTTCTAACGTCATTGGTCCTGTATTACCGGCAATGTCATTGGTGCCAGCAAGAATTACAACAACTTTTGGTTTTAAATCAATAACATCTTGTCTAAATCGCAATAGCATTTGTGGTGTAGTTTGACCACTAATTCCTCGATTTACAAATGGTTTGTCTTTAAAAAATTCAGGTCTATTATTTATCCAACCTATCGTGATGGAATTACCCATAAAAACAACCCTATTTTCATAAATTGATGGTTCTCCAACTTTCATATTTTTTTCTTGAAATTGTTTAAGATTTGGCCAATCTTCTTTCGATTGTGCAGTTACAGTTAGTCCTAAGAGTAGAACAAAAGTTAAAAGATTGATTTTTATAATTTTCATAATTCTAATTGGTTTTCTATAGAAATTCATCACTCACAAAATACTGATAAGTCATCACATTTTAAAAGTCAGCAATGGTTTTGTGCTATTTTGTTGTTATTTCTAGTTTTTTCAGACCTTCTAAGTTTGATAGTAAAACTTCTTTTACATCACCATTTTCTATATGTCCAAGAATACCAAAATCTCCTGTGTAGCCCGCTGCTATCAATTGATTAATCATTTCCCTTTCAAAATCTCCATCTCCTATTGTCATAATTTTTGGACCACCTTTACGAATACCATTCAAATTAACACTCCATAAATAAGGCATCATCATTTTTACTAATTCGGGGAAATTCTCCAATTGATGGTGAGCATGATGGAAATTATAAATAAGGCCTAATTCTTCATTTGGTAAGGCCTCAATAATTTTAATTTGATTTTCTGGTTCACCAAACCAATCACCATGGTTATATAAGGCAATGGTACAGTTTAAAGCAACTGCTCTCTTACTCAAATTAGAAATCATATTAGTACCTTTTTCTACTGCTTCAGCATCAGATAAGTTATCGAAAAAATTAGCATGAAAACTAACCCAGATTTGGCCCTTATAACCAACCTCTTCAATTATCTCAAAAAGCTTTTCATTGGAGTCACTTAACCTTTCAATGGTGTTCGCATTATTATCAATCCATAGCCAAACACTAATTACTTCTACATTGTTCTTTTTTGCTAATTGAAGTTCTTCAGCCATAGTCGCTAAATGTTCATCACGCCAATCATATGCATATTTTGTAATGCCTATTTCTTTAAGCATATTTATTCGTTCAATAGGTGTTCTTTTTAAACTATCGTAAGGTACAATACACCATGCATACAGATTTTCAGTTTGGATTATTGACTTTTTATCAGACGAATTACAGGCTGATAATAACAAAATTGTTAGAACAAAAAGTGGAATAATTTTTTTCATTTTTATGTTTTAAAATTTCTCAAAAACTCCCAATCCAAAAAGTGCAAAATCATATTTTACCGGATCATGTGGGTCAAGCTTTCTTAAATTATAATCAAGTTCAGCCAATGCCTTAGCATCGTTTTGTTTGCGTGTAAGCAAATTTAATTTTCGGGCAACATTGCCTGAATGAACATCTAAAGGACAAGATAATTGTGAAGATAAAATACTTTTCCATAAACCGAAGTCAACCTTGGTAGAATTATCGCGAACCATCCAACGCAGAAACATATTTAAGCGCTTAGCTGCGCTACCTTTTAATGGGTCTCCTACATGTTTCGTTGTTCTCGATTGATGTGGTAGTTCGAAAAAAAGTTTTTTAAAATTTGAAATTGCTGGCTGCACCGAATTTTCTTCAATACCAATTGAAAATGCAGCTTCTAAACCATTATGGTTTTTATAAATGTTTTTTAAACTGGATATAAAAAAAGTGAGGTCTTCAGCATTAAATGTACGGTGTACAAAACCTTGTAAATTTTCTAAATCTTTTTCTTCGTGATTTATAATAAAGTCATATGGTGAATTACCAAGTTTATCCATAAGTTTATTAGCGTTGGTAATAATACTTTTTCTATTTCCCCAAGCTATAGTTGCAGTTAAAAATCCACTGATTTCAATATCTTCTTTTTTAGAAAATCGATGTGGAATTTGAATAGGATCGCTTTCTAAATATTTAGGCTTGTTGTATTGCTCAACTTTAGCATCTAAAAATTCTTTAAGTTCTTTTTGATTCATTCTGTGGGAATTGAAATATCAAAAGCAAGTGCTAATAAAATGGGTCCTATAAGAATTAAATTATAAAAAGCATGTAGTCCAATTGCCCATGCAAGACCAAATTTCACGCGAATAAAACCTAACATAGCCCCCACAATTATCTGGGGTAATACTAAAAGAGGTGCTAACAAAAGTGTGGTTGTCGTAACCTCATAATTGGTAATATGGATTAATCCAAAAGCAATGGTAAGGCCCCAAAAAATAATATTGAAATAAGATTTATTTTTAAAATAAATCATTGGACCTCTAAAAAATAATTCTTCAAGTACAGGAGCTAATATAACTGCTACAAAACCTGAAAATAGTAAAGGGTACTTATCTAGAGCATCGTCTATAGCATGATTTCCTAGGTCAAGACCGAAAATAGGTTCTATCATCCCAAAAATGAGCGTCAAACCAATATTAATTACTAGTGCGCCAATTAAAATTTGGAAAAATATTTTTTTGCGATAGTTAAACTCTGCATTCTCATCTTCAATATAGACTGGTTTTTTTAAAAACAGTAATAAGTCATCGAACATAACCGATTCTAATTAATTTCAGTTATCGATGCTGTGGTTGCAGTTTCTGAACTTGTAATTAATCCGTCGACCATGGTAAGTTTTCGGTCTGCTAAATCTGCTAATTCGTCATTGTGGGTAACGATAACAAAAGTTTGTCCAAATTTATCGCGCAATTCAAAAAATAATTTATGAAGATTATCTGCACTTTCGGTATCAAGGTTACCACTAGGTTCATCTGCGTATATGATAGAAGGACTATTAATTAACGCACGGGCAACGGCTACACGTTGTTGTTCACCTCCAGATAACGCATTAGGCTTATGATTTGTTCGTTCAGAAAGTCCTAAAAAAGCAAGTAATTCTAACGCTCTTTTTTCTGCTTCTGCTTTTGAAGTACCTTTAATAAATGCAGGAATACATACATTTTCAAGAGCAGTAAATTCAGGTAATAACTGGTGGAACTGAAAAATAAAACCAATATGCTCGTTTCTAAATCGTGCTAATTCTTTACCTTTTAAGTTCGTCACTTCAATACCATTTAATACTAAAGTGCTTTCTTTTTCATTCGATTGCTTGTCTAGAGTACCCAAAATTTGAAGTAAGGTCGTTTTTCCGGCGCCAGATGCACCGACCACTGAGACAATCTCACCAGATTTTATATGCAAATCTACACCCTTTAATACCTGTAGATTACCGTAATATTTTTGAATGTTTGATGCTTTAATCATCCATAGTAATTTTAAGTTTTGAAAGTAATCATTGTACCAGACATGGCAAAATTAAAGCGATCTCCAAACTACATATATTAAGGTTATTTTGGCATTGTTATTGCGACCTAGGATTATGTTGTATAACTTGCACAACTATCTAAAGTGAATAAATGAAGCAATACAAGAATTTAGAAGAATATAATGTAGAAGCTACCAATGAAATTAAAGGGAGCTTTTCAAAGATTATTGATGAACTTGGTGAAGATACATCTCGAGAAGGCATAGTTAAAACCCCGGAAAGAGCTGCAAAAGCTATGATGTTTCTTACACAAGGTTACGATTTAGATCCTGTGGAAATATTAAAGGGTGCTATGTTTAAAGAGGATTATGATGATATGGTCATAATAAAGGACATTGAATTATACTCTTTATGTGAACATCATATGTTGCCTTTTTTTGGAAAAGCACACATAGCCTATATTCCTAATGGACACATTGTAGGCTTAAGTAAAATCCCACGAGTGGTTGATGTTTTTGCTAGAAGATTGCAGGTTCAAGAGCGCTTAACTCATGATATTTTAGAGTGTTTAAATAATACGCTTAAGCCACAAGGCGTAGCTGTTGTTATTGAGGCATCACATATGTGCATGATGATGCGCGGTGTGCAAAAACAAAATTCAGTGACTACAACTTCTGGCTTTAGAGGTCAATTTGAAAAGCAAGAAACTAGAAATGAATTTCTTAAATTAATAAGTTCGGATTTATCTTAAAATTCTAAAGGACATAAATTCAGTAGCGGTATTAAAAGCTTTTGAAAAGGCTAGAATGCTAATTATTTTTGGCATCTTATTTGCATAATTTTATTCTGAATACTAACTTTAGAACTATGTCAAAATTAAAAGATAACAAAACACGTAATCTATTTCTTGGATTGCTTTTAGATGCTGTTGGCATGGCATCTTATTTTATTCCTGGTATTGGTGCATTTTCAGATATTATTTGGGCACCTATTTCCGCTTGGATAATGACTAGAATGTATAAAGGAAAAGCAGGACAAACTGCAGGGGCAATTACCTTTTTAGAAGAATTAATGCCCGGCTTAGATGTACTTCCAACTTTCACAATAATGTGGTTTTATACGTACGTTTTTAAGAATGCCAAAAAGAAGAAAAAAATCATTGAAGTGGATGCCGAATAATTCATAAATCAGGGCGTTTTATTTTTAACTTCCGCATAAAAATATCTAATTTTATGTGATGGATTTTAAGCGAAGAAATTTTATAAAAAAGGCCACTTTAGGCTCATTGGCGGCTGTAATTGGCGCTGATATTGTGTATGGTGATAATATGCCGAAAGGCTATAATTTATTAGCCTTACAAGACCCCGACCCCTTTAAATTATTTGATAAAGATGTAGACATGACTTTGCTTAATAGCAAGCCATGGAACATGGAAGCAAAGGCTCATTTATTGGATGATAAAATTACACCAAACAAGTTTATGTTTCTTAGAAATAATGGAATTATTCCAGAGGATATAAATGCCGATAATTGGACCTTAACCCTTGATGGTGAATCTGTTGAAAAAACAAAAACATATACCTTAAATGAATTAAAAACAAAATTCAAGCAGTATTCATATCAGCTCACTTTAGAATGTGGTGGAAATGGAAGAAGTGAATTCAGTCCTCCAGCAAAAGGTAATCAATGGACTATTGGAGCAGTTTCTTGTGCAAAATGGACAGGTATACGTTTAAAAGATGTACTTGCAGATGTGGGGGTTAAGGATGATGCAGTTTATATTGGGTATCATGCAGCGGACATTCATTTAAGTAGAGATCCTTCAAAAGAACCTATTTCAAGAGGAGCCCCTATTGCAAAAGCTTTGCAAGATGAAACCTTATTAGCTTTTGAAATGAACGGAGAACCGATTCCTTTAGCGCATGGTTTTCCATTGCGCTTAGTTGCTGGAGGTTGGCCCGCGTCAGTATCGGGTAAATGGGTGAATAGAATAAGCATAAGAAATGTAGAACATGATGGCCCTAAAATGACAGGAAGTTCGTACCGTGTTCCTTGTAAACCAGTTGCTCCAGGGGAAAAGGTGAAAGATGAAGATATGTGTATTATTGAATCGATGCCGGTAAAATCACTAATTACACTCCCAAAATCTGGTGCTATTATAGATAAAGGTAAAAAGTTAGAAATAAGAGGGCACGCATGGGCTGGAGAACTGGAAGTTTCTAAAATGGAATATTCAATTGATTTTGGAAGTACATGGAAAACTTGTGCCGTTGAAAAACCCGTTAATCGATTAGCGTGGCAACATTTCTCAGCGAGCATAGCTTTTCCAGAAAAAGGATATTATGAAGTTTGGGCACGAGCCACAGATTCTCAAGGAATAAGTCAACCAATGTTATTGCCGGGATGGAATCCTAAAGGGTATTTGAACAATGCATGTCATAGAATTGCAATAAAAGTAGCTTAGATGAGTGAAAATAAAGCTACCGAAAAACGGATAAGAAAAAGCTACCGCATACTAATTATTATAGGTGTAATAGCAATTGTTGCGGGTATTATAGGTTTATATTTTGGAGGACCTTCTGAACATAGTATGACACCAACAGATATTGAAAAAGAAGTAATAAAAAATGGTCTTGATTCTCGTACAGGGTTTATTGAAGATGAAGGGATGCAAACAGTAATAAACAATTGTACTACCTGTCATGCCGCTGAATTAGTAACCCAGAATAGAATGACCAAAGATGGTTGGCTAGCTACAATACGTTGGATGCAGAAGTCACAAAATTTATGGCAACTTGGTGATAATGAAGAAATTATTTTAAATTATCTAGCTAAGAATTATGCTCCTGAAGAAACGGGTAGGAGGGCACCCTTAAAAGATATTGAATGGTACGCTTTAAAGTAATATTCTATTATAATTGGGCGTAAGTTTTTAGATTTACAACAGACTAATGCATTAGCAATAAAACAGGTAGTTTGGAAAAGTATATCGACGGTTTTTTAAATTCTTTTTTAGGAACATTAAATTGGACTTGGAAATCCATATTATTTGAGGTGCCGTGGTATTCCAATTTCTTTTGGGGAATAGTAATAATTTCGTTTTTAGTTTTTGCATTAGAGGTATTATTTCCTTGGCGAAAAAATCAAGCGATAATTAGAAAAGATTTTTGGCTCGATGCTTTTTATATGTTTTTCAACTTCTTTGTATTCGCCATTTTTATAAGTGGATTTTATAAAATTTTAGAATTGCTATTTGCAGATTTTGGACTTTCAATGAGCAGCTTTGCGCTTATAGATTTATCAATATTACCAATGTGGGCCCAGCTCTTGTTATTTTTTATTGTTTTAGATTTTGTTCAATGGGTTACTCATGTTATGTTACATCGGTATAAATTTTTATGGCAATTTCATCAAATACACCATAGTGTAAAAGAAATGGGTTTTGCTGCACATATGCGTTATCATTGGATGGAGAATGTAATCTATAAGCCTTTAAAAACACTTGGAGTAATGTTATTAGGAGGTTTTGAACCAGAACAGGCCATAATAGTACATTTCTTTGCAGTAGCCGTAGGCCATTTTAATCATTCGAATATTAAAATCACCTGGGGTCCATTACGTTATATATTTAATAATCCTGTAATGCATTTGTATCATCATGCCTATGAAATACCGAAAGGGAAAAATGGTGTGAATTATGGAATAAGTTTAAGTATTTGGGACTATATATTTAAAACGAATTACATTCCCGAAGATAGCGGAACGATAACTTTAGGATTTCCCGGTGATGAAAAAGTACCACCGGGTTTCCTTAAACAAATGTTTTATGGTTTTGGTAAAAACCAAAACTGATAATAGTTCTGAAAATTTCTATTCTACTGTCAAACTAAATGTTTGTGCGATATCGGTTTCTCCACCAGCACCAGTTAACGTACCATCATTTGGTTTAGTTGGCTCATGACGCAATGTGATTTGAATTGTTCCAGTACCAGCATCACCTGTAGTTAAGGTAAATTCAATACCCACGGGATTTCCATCGGCATCTTCATCACTATAAGCTGTGCTAGCAACTGAACCCGAAGAAACAAAAATAAACTGATGTTCGTCAGCTTCTTCCTCTACTTCTTCAGTAATATCTTCAGCAGGAGTTTCAGTTTCATTTAATAATTCAATACTGCCATTATACACTGTACTTGCAGTTAAATTACCTGAAACTGTTATTTCTGGTGCGTTTGGTCCATCACCATCCAAATCTTGCGACTGAAGTGTAATTGTTTCTGCACCACTGGCGATTAATGTTACATTCATAGTGGTAATAACTTCTTCTTCATTTACAACCTCAGGGTTTTCGTCATCATCTGAGCAAGCAGTGAAGCTAACCAAAGCTGTTAATATAATGGTTGTCTTAATAAAACGGTTTGTACTCTTCATTTTTCTCATAGTATTTATAAATTAGTAATTAATATTTAAAATTTAATTGCAGTATAAAATTGCGTCCCAAATCGTCTGCGAAAAAGCGTGTTCGGTTTAGGTAATCGCGGTACTCTGTGTTCATAACATTGTTTACAGTTAAGCCAATTTGTAATTGGTTTTTTAGACCTATAGGAAATTGTACTTTAGAAAATGCCGATAATAAATGATACGCTGGTGGCGAAGTATTAATTTTCAATAATACATCTTGTTGTTGTTCTGGTGAGAATACGATTATATCTTCTGGAAATTCATTTTGTCGAAACACATAATTGCTTTCAATTGAAAACTCGAAATTGGACCATTTTGGTTGACTAAATGTCACACGATTTCTAAAATTGGCCGCAGGTATATTTATTAATGCCTTATCGAAATCGGTATCGACCCCTTTAGTCAAAGAAAACTTATGACTTGTGCTCAAATTGTCCCATAAATTAGAATATACGGTCGCGTCAACGCCTAAAATTCTTGCTGAAGTTTGGCGATAAGACCAAACAGGAAAAGCACCACGTATGGTGTATTCAACACCTGTAGGTTCTAATACTATAAAGTCTTTTAAAAAATTTGCATACGGTTCAATGCTATAACCCCACCGATTATAATTCGCTTCTCTTGAAAGTGAAAATTTATGTGAAGTTTCATTTGCAATTCGCAAATCTCCTAATTCAATCCGTGATGCCGAATGGTGTAATCCATCACTAAATAGTTCTGAAGGATTTGGTGCTCGCTGCCCAAGTGCATAATTAAACCGTAGTTTTGACGAATTATCTACTTGATATTCCATACCCAATGTTCCGGATATATTATGAAAATTAAGAACTGGATTTACAAGCAATTGAGTGCCTAAATCTTCAATAACAAGGTCTTGAAATTCGGTGTCATACCCACGCTCTTCCCAACGTGAAGTACGATAGAATTTTTTTGCATCTATTCGATTATAATCATATCGTAATCCACCATCAGCAATTAGATTATCACCAAAATGATATTCTCCAATAATAAATATTCCCAAATCATATTTTTCATAATCAGGTATCAATCTTCTAACGCCTGTTGCTGGGTTTGCAAAATTGTCTTGATAGCGCCCTAAAACGCCTGTATGTAACTTATACTTATATTCAGAATCCCACTTAAAATCAGTAGATAAGGTTTGAGTAGTCAAGTCTAAATCTATAGAGGCTTTATTAGCATCATCACCGACACGAATGTCATACTCAAATCTTCTATTGTTTTGAAAATCATATTGAACATTCCACTTTCCTAAACCTTGAAATCTTTTATAGAAATTAAAACTACCGATATGATGAGCAACTTCTTGGCGAGGGCTTTCAATATCATAAGTAAAAGGATTTATTGTTTCAGGTTGTTGACTATTAATACTTCGTATTAGGTCATCAACATTGCCGATATGTGAGGCCCTTAAAATTGCCAAATCACTTTCAAAATAAGAGTATTTTACATTAACTCCCCAATTGAACAATAGTTTTCCAAAATTAATTTGACCAGCTTTCTCTGAGATAGATGTATTTGATAGTACGTAATTTGGAGCCTCACGATCACCTATTCTTTTAAATGAACCTTGTGCTTTTACAAAAACACCATTTTCGAAAGCTTTAGTAAGTTCAGAACTAATATTACCACCACGGCCATTAGAGACCCCGTTAATTACCGTTTTACCGAATAGCGTGTCTTTTTCTTTTACTTTGGGCTGCTCAATTACTATAACCCCCCCAATAGCATCACCACCATATTGTAATGCCGCTGCTCCTTTTATTACTGCGATTGTACCAGAACCGTTAATATCAATATTAGGA
>NZ_JBDVFA010000053.1:0-7487 GCF_039941195.1 Aurantibacter sp.
ACCTTCGATATTAATCCCTAATTCATTAGCAGCAGAAAGGGTAGCGGATTCTAAGTTTTGATCATCGCTAGACACAAAACCGGCTAAATCTACCTCATTCGTTCCTGTAGCAGGATTGGTAAGCGTAAGAATATTTCCAGTAAGGTCTAAGTCAGAAAGTTCGTTGGTTGCTGAAATATCTTGATCAGCCGTATTATGCGCAGTAATTGCAGCTGTATTAGCAGCAATAGCGTTATCAGCATCTGTTTCATTTTGATCTACATCCGCTTGTACAGCAGCAATTGCGTTATCAGCATCGGTTTCGTTTTGGTCAACATCAGCTTGTACTGCAGCAATAGCTGTATCTGCATCTGTTTCGTTTTGATCCACATCAGCTTGTAAAGTTGTAATTGCAGCAGAATCATCTAAAGTTGAAAGATTTGCACTGAAAGAAGTTGTGCCTTCTTCAACAGTTAAATTTGTGCCATCGAAATTAACATCAGTAATATCGTCGTCAGTATTTAGATTTGCTAACCCAGCAATAGCACTTTGAACATCATTTTCAGCTGTTCCATCACCATCAACATCAATTGGTGTATTTAAGAGTACTTCTGTTGCATCTTGATTATCAGTACCTTTAAAAGTTATTGGACTGCCGTTGTTATTGGTAAAAGTGTAGTTTCCATTCCCGTCATTTATAATACTCGCTTTGTTAATTACAACTGCTTGATTATCTTCATTGGTGTATGAAAAGCTTCCGTCGTTATTATCTATAATTACTGTGGTCGTTTCATTCAAAGTTGTTCCAGAACTACATAAAGAGTTCCATGTAGTGCCATTGTATTGAAATATACATCCTTGCTCTGTATTATAAACCATACCACCTGCTAGTGGGCGTATCGCATACATTTCGATGTCATCTACTCTAGTTAATACAAGTACTTTTGAATCACTTTCTAGTTCAATAATTGATGATTGGTGAATCGTATCAGGATTCTCACCAACTTTAACTTGAGCATAGCCCAAAGCCGAAGCAAAGAATATTAAGATCAGACTTATTTTCTGGAAGTTCATAGAAATGGGGTAATTGTTAACTTAATAGTTAGCATCAAATTTAGTCTGCACTGGCTCCATAAATAAAAATATGTTGTGTACCGTTATATATATGTTGTAAAACTCCATTGAATTGATTTCAATGGAATTTAAACGACTTTTTATACTGGTTTTTTTAATAGATATAATGGTGTAATTTGTCGATTAACGACTGTTATATCATCTTTAAGAGAGGATATATGTTATAGAATTTTGAATGTAATATGTAGTATTTTTATTTCAAACCTAAGCTCAATATTAGCTGGTTTTCAATAAAATTATGGATTACAAGAATGAAATAGGAGAAAGAAAATAACGAAAATATGATGAAAGAAGTTTAATTAGAATTTTGAGTGCCTAAGTATAAATAACCTTGAAAATCCAGACCTAAATCGTCCATTGCAATAATGTAGAAATATACGCCAGAGGGCAAACCTTCTTCTTTATTAATTACGAATCCGTTGACGTTTGAAAAACCATTAAATTCATTTACATAATTCTGCTTGTCAAAAACTTTTAAACCATAACGGTCAAAAATTCGCATATGATTGTTAGGTGAAAGTTCCAATTCTGGAAATTCAAGAACATCGTTTATACCGTCACCATTGGGCGTGACTAAATAATTGTCTAATGTTAATAAATCACTTGGTTCCCCACCGCCACTAAATGTAATAATCTCATAATCATCAGGAATAAAACTGGCAGAAACAGCAAAACCTTGTGTTAAATCACCAGTTGATGTACCACCCAAACTAACCCATTGGTTTATTGCCTTGCTCCATCCTACAGCAACTACATTATTCGGGTCATCTGTTAATACACCTATATTACTTCTGCTATTCCAACTAATACTAATTGTTGATGGTACACTTCCTTCTAAATGCCAAAATTCTTCGCTACTAACAGTACCTATAGTAGAAGATTTGGAATTGGTATTAAAATCTGTTGTAAATGTTGATGGATTGTTAGGGTCTTCATAAAAATATGCACACTTTGCTAGGGTGTTGTTGCTATTAGAATTGAGTATTAGGGCTCTTAATTGTGTGCCATCGCCAATAGGAAACGTAAAATTTTGTTGGTTGTTGACGCTAGCGTAACCGTTGACTTTGGAAATATCAGATTCCCCAGCTGAAAATCCTAAATCTAGATAATTAAGTGTAACATTCGGTTGCGAACGCACGGTCACTACATTTCCTGAAATAAAATTAGAATTGTTAGCAACATTCATTGGTGTGCTTAAAAGTACACCACTTTGCGACATAAATTCGGTATCATAAAAGGTAGCTGCAAAAGCACCACTAACTTCCAAAGTATTTGCATCACCATAAAAACCAGCTAGGCCCACGTTGTCGTCTATAACGCCATCGTTAATTAGGTCTGCATGAAAACCAATTTTGCCATCTTGGTGTATGCGCAAATTACCCTGGTTGTAATTACCAGATTGCGCCTTGCCGAAGGCAAAAGCCATAAAAATGAATATGTAGGGTAGGAGTTTCATTCTTTTTATTGATTGTAAATCGTATAATAAACCGTGGCACTTGAAAAAGAATTGACAAAATTTGTTCCATTCCATTCAATTATCTCAATAGATAAATCAGTTGGTGTTTTACCTGTAATGGTCGCTATCATAGGATTGCTGTTGTCATTGTTTTGGACAGAAACATTGACAATGTAATTTGCATTTGGTAATGCTGTTGGATAAACCAATGTTCTAGAAGAAATAACAGATGTATCAGAACCAATTAAATCTACACCGTCTGGTGCAACTATCCAATCAGTAGCCGTACCAGTAGAGGATAAAATATAATCTGCATTGCCTGCTTCGCCATCTTTATCTTCAAAAGCACCATCTAAACGCATGTTGTTGCCAACATGAAGACTTTCATCGGGTGTCGTTGTGCCTATACCAACATTTTGAGCATCATCAATTCTAATAGCTTCTGTGGAAGCAGTGGAAAATCCTAGTTCACTACCACTTGGATTTGCTAAAAACATTCCAGTGTTTAAATCATCGGTAAATCTGTAAGCTGGAAGATTTGCAGAGCCATTGGCAACTTTAAATGAAGCAGCTCTAACTTGTCCATTTCCAAGAACATGTAATGCAACGTTTGGGTCTGTGTCAATTGTTCCTGTGCCAACTCCAATCTTGCCATTTAAAAAAGTTAAGGTTTGCCCCGACATATTATATGTCCTATCCTCTGTAGCGGTTTGTGTTAGATTTGTTGTAGCAAGATTTCCAGTGCCTGTTGGAACAGCTTGCCAGACAACAGAACCCGCGGTATTTGTGATTAACATTTGATTTGTGGCAGGTGCTGGTGCTAAAGGTTCAATTTTTGCAAGGGATACACTAAAATCTTCGATTTGATCTTCACCAACTGCATCATCATCAATTTCATTTGAGGTAATACCATTGGGTTTGACTCTCAAAGCATCGGTGTCTATTTCTATTGTAGAACCATCAACATTAATATCATATCCCGATGCGGCTAACTGATGAGTTAGGCCATCATCCGTTTCGGTGTCTTGAACAATTGATCCGCTAGAAGGAGCCCATTCCGTGCCATTTGTTGTGTTAGTTAATACCCATCCTACACTTGTTGCTGCACCATTTTTGGCAAGAATATCACCTGTAAGTACAAGGTCACCATCACTTTCAATACTTAAAATTTTATCATCTAATATTGGATTTGTTGAGCTAGGATCTAAATTTTGTAAAAAATGAAAATCACCAACACCCCAATCACCAGTTCTTTCATATGCCAATGCTCCTTTGCCATGTGCGTTTGAAAGATCTACCGAAAATAACAATCCAACCGAAGAGTTGTTCGTGTTTTGATTCGTTCTATTCTGTATTTCAAGTGGGTATGAAAGCTTACCATTTAATTGTTCAGCTACATGTACTTTGGATTTAGTACTCATAACTCCACCATCTAAGCCAATACCTAATGCACCAAAATTTCCTCCATTTTCTTCTCTAACATCGGTATCCCAGAAAAATTCACCATCAGCAAAAGTTGGGTCACCATTTACGTCAGAAAAGAAAATAGAGTTTTCAGTTCCATTATGGTCTAAACCTGTTGGTACTTCAGCCCACTCTACTGCATCTGTTAAACTATTAGTGATTAACATTTGATCAGCAGCAGGAGATAAAGGTGCTGCTGGTGTAATATCGATATCAATTTCGTTATTGGCAGTATCATCGCTTATTGTTAAAAGACCAGAATCACCGGTGTTTAAGCTTTTGAAAGGTAAGTCTAACCCATTTTTGTTAAGCACAATTCCAATGCCTCCTGTACCGCTATTTGAAGCTGTATTTACTTCGCCAACACCTGGAGCAACTGTTTGCCAAATGACATCACCACTAGCATCTGTGGTTAAAAATTGACCATCAGTTCCTGGTTCAATGGTAAAGGGGTCAGCAGCAGTTCCTATACCTGTTATGGTTGTTTGGTCAGCAATTTCAGTGGTTCCACCTGTACCTCCTGCTTGCCACTCAATAACACCGCTTGCATTAGTTGTTAAAACTTGATTTATTCCGCCTGGTTCAATAGTAAAAGGATCTGCAGCAGTTCCTATACCTGTTATGGTTGTTTGGTCAGCAATTTCAGTACTTCCTGTACCTCCAGTAGCATTTATTACATAAGGAGTAGCTGTAGTTCCATCTCCGGTAATAGTTACGTTAGTGCCTTGAGTTACAATTGTTTCAGAACCGTCGGGAGCTGCAGATGATGGTAAGGTGACTGTATTACTTCCTGAAATTTCTAGTTGGTTACCTGTTAAGGTTAAACTCTGTATCTCATTGTTGGCGTTGGTATCATTATCAAGTGCAATGTCTGCTGCATTTTGCGCTATGTCTGCAATAAGGAAAGAATCATCATAATAAGCGCCTCCGTTGTCGGTTATAACATTTCCGGCAGCAGCACTTACAATGTCTAAATCGGCAGCTGTAATATATCCTGCATCATTATCAAATGCCGTAACCCCTATATTAGCGTTGTCTAAAGCATAGGCTCCAACAGAGTTTTCGCCTAGTTTGTCTTGCGTTACCGATTCATTTTGCAATTTTCCGGGACCGATAGAGCCATTTTGTATATCATCGCCGGTAATACTAAAATCTATTACATGAATACTGCTAACGCTATTTTCGGCCAATTCAAAACCGGCAGAATTACATAAATTTACCCATTGTGTACCATCAAAATAATGAATACACTGCGTATCTGTATTGTACACCATAGCCCCTTGGTTGGGGACAATAGCATTCATTTGTGTGGTATTAATTCTTGTAATTACCAAAACACGGTCGTTACTTTCAAGTTCTAAAACCGAAGTAGGCGAAATGGCTTGTGGATTATCACCAATCTTAATCTGCGCGAATAATGCAGGCATGGCAAAAAGAGCGATAAGTAGGGTTAATCGTGAGTTTCTCATAGGGAGGAGATTTATTTTCCTTTTCAAAATTACAGCATTACCAAAAATACAATTAAGCAATAACATAGTAAATATTTAACGATTAAATGGTTATTCGAAGGGCTTAATGGTTCATTTGCATAAGTAAAATCATACATTAGCATAATAATTTACGGATACAAATTAACAAAAGTTTAGTTGCATACTTTTTTTTTAGAACGAAACTTGTTTTTACTTTAAACCCTATGAAAAAGCTCTACATTATTATTATTCTTATTGGATTTACCTTTGCAAATGCACAGGACGATACGCGAACATTATTGCGTGGGCAAGTAATATATAGAGATGTAAATGTGCCTAATGAAAATGTGATTAATATTACTACCGAAATGGCAACAATTACCAATGCTAACGGACAGTTTGCTATTAAAGTAAAAGAAGGGGATGAACTGGCTTTTACTGCTTTAAACTATGAGTTAGAAGTAGTCAAAATTACTGCGGCTATTATAGAAAATAACAGATTGGTGGTTGAAGTTAATGAAAAGGTTACTGAACTAGATGAAGTAGTTGTTTCGCCGGAAGATAAAGAGAAATTTTTGCAAGCGCAAAACGAAAAATTTAAGGAAGTAGAGTACGAAATAGACCGTACTACCGAAGTTGAAAATATTTCATTATCACAATCAGAACGAGGTATGAAAGATGGCATCAACTTTATAAATATTTTTAAAGCCATAATGGCGAGCGGCAAAAACAAAGAAAAGGAGAGTTTGCCAAAATTGAAGCCTAGTGAAGTATTACGACAAGTTTATAGTGACGATTTTTTTGTACTCGATTTAAAATTGCCACAAGATAAAATTGAGAACTTTTTATATTTTGTTGATGAAAATATGGATGAAAGAGCATTGCTGAAAAAAGACAATGAATTCCAATTGTTAGATTTCTTAGTAAATCAAAGTAGAGAATACCGAACCCAAATGGATGCGGATAAATAATCTTCTTAGTGCTATTCTTATTTTATTGACCACAATGGTGTGTGCTCAAGATCAATTTCACACCGATTTGAAAGGTAAAGTTTATAGTGCAGATGGAGATGTGGCAGCAACACATATTTTAAATATATCCAGCAATAAATTTACCATTTCAGATATTGATGGTTTTTTTGAAATTCCAGTAAAACTCTTTGATACATTAGTTATTTCTGCAGTACAGTTTAAACGGAAAGAAATTGTTGTAACACTTGCACTTTTGGAACAAGAATTGGCGCAAATACAAATGGAAGATGCGCTAACTGAATTATCAGAAGTAGTAGTTCGCCCATATAACCTTTCTGGTGATTTATCGCGGGATGCTGCTAACTTAAATACAGGTAGAATTATTACGGCTTCTACATTAAACCTACCTAATGCCTATGTAAAATTGCCTTCAAAAGCAGAACGCGAATTGTTTGCAGCCACCGCTAACCCTATTATGAGCGTGGACCCACTTATAAATGCGATTACCGGTCGCACTAAAATGCTAAAACAACGAGTGCAACGAAATTCTGAATACAATAGAACACAAAGAGTACGTGCTTTTTATGTGGATTCACTTTTTAGAACAGATTTAAAAATACCTGAAGAACAAATAGATGCTTTTATGTATTTCTGTGAAGTAGATGATAGTTTTCAAACTATTGTAGATAGCCACGACCGATTAAAAATTTGGGAATACATGCGTAGAAAAAGTGTTATTTATCGAAAAAATAATGGGTTGGATTAAGGTGTTAATGATTGTGGTTGTGGTGTTTAATGCGGGTGGGTTCTTGTAGATCTTTAAATGTGTTTTTGATTGGTGATTAATAAAATTACTTTGTAATAAATGGCATAACCTTTGCTTATTTTTACATGCTTAATTTAATGCGTATGAAATTTTTTAGAAATAGTATATTCTTACTCATTTTACCGCTATTTGCATTTATAGGAGCTCATAAGTTTTATATGAGTGTAACCAATGTGAGTTACTCGGAG
>NZ_JBDVFA010000054.1:0-19680 GCF_039941195.1 Aurantibacter sp.
CTTAGAAAATGGCCAAAGCGAACACATTACCAATGCATTACAACAAATAGAATCACTATATGATTTACTTAATTGGTCAATGAATTATTCGGTAATGATTTATGACGAACTTGCTTTCTATGATTTAGCAGCTATGAAAAAATCTCTAGAACAATCTGTGCTAATGAACGATGAACCTGAACTTGTAAAGGCTGGTTTCGAATTGTTTTCTAATTGGCATTCTTTCAGGGCTTCAGAAATTGAAAATCAACCTGTAGTTTCTGATATTCCAACACTTATGGTCAGTGGAGGTCTAGACCATGTAACTCCTGTACGAAATGCGAATGAGTCGCTGAAACATTTGAAAAATGGTCATGGGGTCCTATTTCCTGATGAGGCTCATAATCTATACAATCCCTGCTTTTTTGAAATTGCTGAAGATTTTCTGAACAACCCTACCCAAAAACCTGATTCAGAATGTAGTACTGAAAAGAATCCTATTGAATGGAACTTATCAAACCCGATCTAAAGTAAAATTAGAATGCGTATCAATTTGAGCCAAAAGTTCTTCTCGCCATTCCGAAATTTGTTTATCCTCTAACTCAAAAATAGATTTAAACTCAGAAAGTATAGGTTCCATAAGAGTTCGAACACTTTCGATATCAAAATACAATCGACCTGTTCTACGGATAAAGAAATCCATTGGAGTTTGTATCATTTCAAAATCGATACCGAAACGCAACTCTGCTTTTGCCATTCGCTCGTATATGTCTTTATCTTTTAGGGTTGCATAAGTATCTAAAATCGTTTCTGTTTGTTTCCCATAATTGGTAACTAAAAACCAAGCATCATGTTTTGTAAAACCATCTGGTTTTAAACGACTATAAATCTCGTCGATATATTTCTTAACATGTTTGGCCTTTTTAAAATCTACATTTCCACATAGTGGAATTTTATCTGTTGCACATTCTTTTAGTTCTGCACCACCGTCCTCTTCTATCTTTTTGGAAATACGGTTTACAACCCGTTCTGCCATTTTGCGATAACCTGTTAACTTACCACCTGCAATACTAATTAAGCCCGAATTAGAAGTAAAAATCTCATCTTTTCTAGAAAGTTCAGAAGCAGATTTACCTTCTTCATGTATTAAGGGTCTCAGTCCCGCCCAAGAAGAAATAATATCTTTCATTTCTAAATTAATTTTTGGGAACATATGATTTACTGCAGACAACAAATAAATAGCATCTGCCAAATCAATATCAACATTATCCTTATCCTTATTAAAATTGGTATCTGTTGTACCCACATAAGTAATTTTTCCACGTGGAATTGCGAACATCATTCTTCCATCGGGCACATCAAAATAAACAGAATGTTTTACGGGCAGTTTCTCATACGGAAAAACCAAATGCACACCTTTGGTTAAATGCAATTGCTTTCCTTTTTTAGAATTGTTTTTGCCACGCAACTCATCAACCCAAGGACCGGCAGCACTAATTACATATTTCGATTTAATTTCATAATCTTCACCAGTAATACCATCTTTAATTTTTACTCCGGCTACTCTTTCATCAACATAAACAAAATCAGTAACCTCAGCATAGTTTAAGGGCACTGCCCCAAACTGCAGACTAGTTTTTATATTTTCAATAGTTAAACGAGCATCATCGGTTCTATATTCAGCATAGTATCCCGCTCCTTTCAATATTTTCTTTGGAAGCAATGGTTCTATTTTCAATGCTTCTTTCTTTTCAAGCATCTTTCTTTTATCATCACCTGTTACCTGTGCTAAAATATCATACACTTTTAACCCAATAGAGGCTAACCATTTTCCGTATGAACCATTTTCAATTAGCGGAAGAAGCATCTTTTCAGGTATCACTAAATGTGGTGCCAATTTGTGTACAATGGCACGTTCAGATCCTACTTCTTTTACCAACCAAAAATCAAATTGTTTGAGATAGCGCAACCCACCATGAATCAATTTTGTGGATTTACTACTTGTACCAGAAGCAAAATCACCTTTTTCGACTAAGGCAACCTTCAATCCTCGAGAAGCAGCATCCAATGCAATTCCACCACCGGTAATACCTCCACCAATAACAACAAGGTCAAATTCTTCATCTGCTACTTTTTTGATAGTTGCAGCTCTATTTAGGTTTGAAAAGGGTATGTTTTTCATGAAAATTTATCTGATTTTGTTAATCCAAAGAATTATAGAATGAAATCGAATTAGTCTAATTCCCAGCCTTTGGTACGTTTGACGGCTTTTTGCCATTTACCATACATTCGGTCTCGTTTTTCTTCTTCAAAAGTAGGTTCAAAAATCTTATCTAGAGCTCTTTTTTGATTGATATCACTTTGTTTCCAAATCCCTACTTGTATTCCAGCTAAAAAAGCAGCTCCCATAGCTGTCGATTCAATGACTTTTGGGCGGTGCACTTCACAACCTAAAATATTCGATTGAAACTGCATTAGGTAATTATTAGCACATGCACCGCCATCTACTCTTAAATTAGCC
Organism: Aurantibacter sp.; assembly: GCF_039941195.1. Classification (GTDB taxonomy): domain Bacteria; phylum Bacteroidota; class Bacteroidia; order Flavobacteriales; family Flavobacteriaceae; genus Aurantibacter_A. The sequence continues at coordinate 2,501 of NZ_JBDVFA010000054.1, forward strand.
AATTCAACTCCGGAATCTTCTTGCATAGCATTCAATATATCTTTTGTTTGATAGGCTAAAGATTCTAAAGTAGCTTTTGCTAAATGTGCTTTTCCGGTGTCTCTTGTTAATCCAAAAACAGCTCCACGCGCATACATATCCCAATAAGGTGCTCCGAGCCCCGCAAATGCAGGTACAACGTATACCGAACTTTCACCGGGTACAGATTCTGCTAAGGCTTCTGTTTCTTTGGCGTTCTTAATTAATTGTAATCCATCTCTAAGCCATTGGATTGCTGCTCCAGCTATAAAAACACTTCCTTCTAAAGCGTAAAAAACTTTACCATCTAAGCCGTAAGCTATTGTAGTTAATAAGCCATTTTCAGAGAATTGCGGCTTCTGGCCTGTATTCATTAACATAAAACAGCCCGTGCCATACGTATTTTTAGCTGTGCCTTTCTCAAAACAAGCCTGACCAAATAAAGCCGCTTGCTGATCACCTGCAATACCAGCAATCGGAATTTTCACTCCTTCATATTCATAATCACCAAAATGATGTGAAGATGGACTCACCTTTGGCAACATACTTTCTGGAATTTCCAATTCTTTTAAAAGTTTTTGATCCCATTCTAATTCTGAAATATCATAAAGCATAGTACGCGAAGCATTCGTGTAGTCAGTGACATGATTTACCCGTTTCGTCATATTCCAAACTAACCAAGTATCTACAGTGCCCATTATTAAATCACCATTTTCGGCTTGTTCTTTAGCTCCAGCAACATTATCTAATATCCATTTAACTTTGGTAGCAGAGAAATACGAATCAATAACTAATCCGGTTGTTTTATTTACATAATCTGATAATCCACGCTCTTTCAGCTCTTCACAAATATTAGCAGTTCTTTTATCTTGCCAAACAATGGCATTGTAAACAGGTTCACCTGTAATTTTGTTCCATACTAAAGTAGTTTCACGCTGATTTGTGATACCGATACCCTTTATTGAAGTTGGATCTACATTCTGATTGTGTAACAATTGTTTCAAAACAGCAATCTGTGAACCCAATATTTCTTTTGGATTATGTTCTACCCAACCCGGTTTTGGAAATATTTGTGGGAATTCTTGTTGTTCCATTGCAACAATATTTCCTTCAGAATTTATAAGTAATGCGCGACTACTTGTAGTGCCTTGATCAAGAGAGACTATATACTTTTCGGCCATGGTTGAATTGTTTTAGAGGTATCCTACCAAATATAATGGTTAAAGTGCGGATTCAAAAGTGTAATATCACTCAATAATAAAATGTACCACAGCTTCATTAGATAATAGAACTATAAAGAAATCTTAAGATGGCTTCTTGAAAGAACAACGATTTCTTACAATACTTTTTTTTCTAAGAATGGTCTCAGTCTCGTAAGAATTTTGAAGTTTACCGATAAAAATCATATTCACGTTCAACTAAACAAATGCGAACTTTATAATAAGAATAAAAATCCATAATCCCTTTTTCTTGTGCGAATAAATGCTCCGTATTCGCCTTCCAATTTGCAATAGCTTCTAAACTTTCCCAATAACTTATTGAAATTCCTATTTCATCCCTAGCACTTTCAAAATCGATGTAACCAGGTTCTTGTTTCGCAAGCTCATTCATTTGTTCAGCAATTTCAGCGTAACCTTCAATATTATCTGTTAATCTTGAAGTAAATATTACAGCATAATAGGGTTCTCTTGCTTCCAAAATTTAGTACTAATTAATGTATTTTTTCTCTATAAAATAATTAACAATGGCCTCTTTCATTAATACCGATTGCTCACCTGCTTTTAATGTTGGCAATTCTTCTTTAACCGTATAATGTGGCCATCCGTCAGTATCAAAATAATCAAACTCATAATATCCATAGGGCTCTAACAAACGACATATTGATATATGCATTAAATCGAGCTTATCATCTTTTTTATATTTTTTATGGTATTGCCCTAATTCTTGTATTCCAACCAAATAAATAATAGCATCCAATTCTAAAACATCTCCATCAGCAAATTGAGTAGATAGTTTTTCAACCAATACTTCCCAGCGTTCTTTTAATTGTACGTCTCTAGACATTATAACTAAATATTCAATTAATTTTGGACCTTGCACGAGCACAAAGCGAATCCAAAGGTACAAATCAAAAAGCTATATTTGCCTTATGAGTTTTTTAGATATAATTTTAGGGATACTTCTTGTTTATGGACTTTACAAAGGACTTAAAAATGGTCTTTTGGTAGAACTAGCATCAATCATAGCTTTAATAGCCGGTATTTATGGAGCAATCCATTTCTCTTATTATGTTGGCGATTATTTATCTGAAAACATGAATTGGGATGAACGTTATATTAGCACTGCTTCATTTATAATCACTTTTATACTTATAGTAATTGGAGTAAACCTTTTAGCCAAGCTGTTAACTAAGGTTGCTAATTTTGCCATGCTTGGTCTCCTAAACAAAATTGCCGGTGCACTTTTCGGAGCTCTTAAAGTAGCAGTAATACTAGGTGCAATTTTAGTCTTTATTGAACGTGCAAATAGTTCATTAGGCATGGTAAAAAAAGATAGTGTACAAGAATCTGTGCTTTATGAACCAATAAAGGAAATTGGCGTTTTTATATTTTCTAAGGTTTTAAAAAAGGAGGAAAGTTCTGAATCTTCCGAAGTTTAAGGGTATCGTTCAATTTGTAAATTAGTATTTCTTAAAACTACTCCAAACGCAAGTTTTACTTTTTAATGTTGGGAAAATATTACACATTCTTTTTCGAAATACCACATAAATACACATTACAACAAATAATTGTAATTTATAATAATCTAATTATCAAGTAAATACATTTTTTAAAATTCATGGCATATTATTTTCAATTAGGTTAAACAATTAATAATAACAGTTTAATTTAAAATATTTGAATTATGAAGAAGTTAATTTTTACAGCAGTATTCGCATTAGGAAGTTTCGCTACATTTGCTCAAGAAGCAGCAACTGAAACGCAAGAAGCAGCAACTGAAGTTGTAGCTCAAGATAGTTTTTCTGAAATTTCTGTTGAAGAAGTACCTCAGGCTGTATCAGATATGATTGAAGCTAGCTACCCAGGTGCAACAATAAATAAAGCTGAGAAAAACGCAGAAAATCATTATAAATTAGAAGTTGCCTTAGAAGACGGAACAGTTGGTTCTTTAACTCTTGATGAAGAAGGTAAAACTCTTGAGCAATAAAAATGATTTAATATGAACTAATGTTTGTATTAATTATGAAAAGGAATTGTTTTCGAACAATTCCTTTTTTTGTTTGAATACTTATTAGTCATTACTCATCTACATTTTTCATAATCAAACTATTGCTTCTATAGTTCTTAAATAACTCTTACAGTTTTGATTAACCCTTGAATTATTAAAACTGGTTAATTTTAAAAGAGCATATTTCTTGTAAGTATTGCTAATTGAGATTATAAAATATGTCACTTTTGGACTACAAAAAGTAGATAGTTCGTGTATTTCGTCGAAAAACGTATTTATTCGATTACTGCCCTATCAAGTTTTTCTATATTCGTAACGTTGGAACCCCAGTTCAACACTAGAACACAAGAATTTCCCCTTTCTTTTCTCCTACTTAAAGTGGTACTAGAACGACCTACTTTAAAGAAATATAAGTATGAAAATGAGATTACAACACTTTATGTTGGTCTTGTTTGTATGTTTGGGGAGTTCGTGCAGCAAAGAATCCTTAGAGACTACAGACGATATTGGCACCATAGTAGCAAAAAATAATACCGTTGTTGAGGAAGAGCTTCTAAATATTGTAAATGATCACCGTTTATCTATTGGCGTAAACACTCTTGAATTTAGTGAAGAAGCGTATGTTGAGGCAAATGCTCACAACGACTATATGATTTCTAAAGGTAGTTTAAGCCATGACAATTTTAGTTCACGTGCATCAAAAATTGCAGCTGCTGTAGATGTTGAATATATAGCTGAAAATGTAGCGAGAAATTTTGACACGGCTTCCGGTGCTTATGGAAATTGGTTAGCAAGCACAAGTCATAAAAATACTATGGAAGGCGACTTTACTCATACAGCTGTAAGTGTCAAAATCGACGCTGAAGGTAAATTATACTTCACGCAACTGTTCTATCGCTAACATTTCTTTTTGTTATTTACTCCGGGGGCATGTCGGATTCTTTTTTTAAATTTGATAAAATCTGTTTTTAGGTTATTTGCATCTGCAATTACCTAAATAATTCAAATTATAGTTATGGCTATTGCTCCTCCATTTAATCTTAACAATTGGATTTCCGAAAACCGAGATTTGCTCAAGCCACCTGTTGGTAACAAAAATCTTTATAAAGAATCTGGAGATTATATTGTAATGATTGTAGCCGGTCCGAATGCCCGAAAAGATTACCATTACAATGAAACTGAAGAACTTTTTTATCAATTAGAAGGGAATATTGAAGTACATATTCAGGAAGATGGCCAGAAGAAAACGATGAAATTAGGTCCTGGTGACATGTATTTACATCCTGCAAAAGTCCCACATTCTCCAGTTCGTCATGAAGGAAGTCTTGGTTTGGTAATTGAGCGCAAACGTGCTGATATGAAAATTGATGATGGCCTATTATGGTTTTGTGATAATTGCAATCATAAATTGTATGAAGCCTATTTTACCTTAGAGGATATAGAAAAGGATTTCCTTGCACATTTCAAAGTATTTTACGGTTCAGAAGAACTTCGAACTTGTGATAATTGCGGCACAGTAATGCCTGTAGATAAGAGATTTATAGGGTAATCCGCAGCTTTTTTTGCAATTAAGTAGTGGAATAGTTTTAAATAAATTAATCTTATGAATTTAATAATCAATATTCTTATTGCTTTTGTAGCCTTTTTACATTTGTACTTTTTATACTTTGAAATGTTTGCCTGGACCACTAAAGGCCCAAAAATATTTAGGAATTTCCCTAAAGATTTGTTTGAACCAACCAAATCTATGGCTGCTAATCAAGGTTTATACAATGGTTTTTTAGCGGCCGGCCTCATTTGGACTTTTTTTATTTCCAATGCTATTTGGAAAGATAATGTTGCACTTTTCTTTTTAGGATGTGTTGTAGTTGCAGGTATTTATGGTTCAATTTCTGTATCTAAAAAAATATTTATTATTCAAGGTTTACCAGCGTTAATCACAATACTTCTTATTCTCTTTAGTTAACATTTAATATTCGTAAATTTGTTTAAATCACAACAATACACGCGTTAAAAGTTAAATAATGACAAACATAGCAACAGCATTTGGTATCTCAGAAGCATTAGAAAAATTAGGAATAACTATCAACAACAAGGGCACTTCTACAGGCCAAAAAAACTTTGGAACTGGACCTAGCATTGATTCTCATTCTCCGGTAGATGGGGTTTTAATTAGCAAGGTTACAACAACTACTGCAGAAGATTATAATGAAGTAATGCAATCTGCTACTACAGCTTTTAAATCATGGCGAAAAAAACCAGCCCCATTACGAGGCGAAATAGTGAGGCAATTTGGTGATAAGCTAAGAGAATTAAAAGAACCACTTGGTAAATTGGTCTCTTATGAGATGGGAAAAAGCTATCAAGAAGGGTTGGGTGAAGTTCAAGAAATGATTGATATCTGTGATTTTGCCGTTGGACTTTCACGTCAATTACATGGATTAACTATGCACTCAGAAAGACCGGGCCATAGAATGTATGAACAATACCATCCGTTAGGAGTGGTTGGTATTATTTCTGCTTTTAATTTTCCGGTTGCGGTTTGGGCTTGGAATACTACATTAGCATGGATATGTGGTGATGTCTGTGTATGGAAACCATCGGAAAAAACACCACTTTGCGGTATTGCATGTCAAAATATTATTTCAAAAATATTAAAGCAAAATAATTTACCGGAGGGTATTTCTTGTTTAATAAACGGAGATTATAAGGTAGGTGAAATGATGACTTCAGATTCAAGAATTCCGCTTATCTCAGCTACAGGTTCCACAAGAATGGGAAAAATAGTTGCACAAACAGTTGCAGCCCGATTAGGCAAATCGTTATTAGAATTAGGAGGGAATAATGCTATTATCGTTACTCCAGATGCCGATATTAAAATGACGGTAATTGGAGCTGTATTTGGTACAGTAGGTACAGCAGGACAACGATGTACATCTACAAGAAGGTTAATAATTCATGATTCTATTTATGACAAGGTTAAAGATGCTGTCGTTGCTGCTTACAGGCAATTACGAATTGGAAACCCGTTAGATGAGAGCAACCATGTTGGACCGTTAATAGACACAGAGGCGGTAAGAATGTACGAGGTAGCTTTGGATCAAGTTGTAGAAGAGGGTGGCCGAATAATTGTGGAAGGTGGTAAACTTGAGGGTACTGGTTACGAAAGTGGATGTTACGTTAAGCCGGCAATAGCTGAAGCTAAAAATGATTATAAAATAGTACAACATGAAACTTTTGCGCCAATTCTATATTTATTAAAATATTCTGGAAAAATTGATAACGCAATCGACATTCAAAATAATGTTGCACAAGGACTTTCATCTGCAATTATGACGAATAATCTTCGTGAGGCAGAACACTTTCTTTCAGTTGCTGGAAGTGATTGTGGTATAGCAAATGTTAACATTGGTACTTCTGGTGCGGAAATCGGTGGTGCTTTTGGTGGCGAAAAGGAAACAGGAGGTGGCAGAGAATCGGGATCAGATGCATGGAAAGTATATATGAGACGCCAAACAAACACGATTAATTATACTACCGAACTACCGCTTGCCCAAGGAATAAAATTCGATCTTTAATTCGTTTTAAAAGTTAACAAGAATTGTAAAAAGTAAGCAAAAAAAAACCGCTGCTCTCTCACTTGTCCGTTCCCCCGAAAGACAAGTTTGAATTACAACGGTTAATTTAAAACTAACTATATCAAACTACTAAATAAATATTCTAATACGAATAGGACTTAATTTCTTGTTTTACTATTTGAGCTGGCATTCTCAGTTTTTTTTATAGTCCAACTGCCATGTAATAGCGTTTGTGTTCCCAACACCATTACCATTAAAAAGAATGTCAACATATTTACTATTCTCGTTTTCATTTGTTCTAATTAACATATTAAAAATAGGATATTGTTTCCTTGTTTATTCTAGATATGTGCCAATCTGCAAATATCTTGTATAACTGTACCATTATTTTGTATAAATGGTTTAGTCTAAATTCTATCAGTAAACCTATTGTAATATTCATAAGTTCACTAGTTAAAATCCGCCGAAAGCATTGGACACAGTTGTCAAAACCATCGGCGGAATAACCAACCTAACTCAAACACTATTTTATTCAGGGATATTTAATGCTGCACAAACTTCGCTATAAGACATTTTACTGTAATCCTCTAATTGCTTTGAAGATATAACTGGTCCAATACCAACTGCATTTCCACCAGGAATTATTACATAACGAAACAAATAGTTTGTTGTAAAACCATTATATGTATTTCCTCTGTCCACTACATTTATTCTTAGTTTACCTAATTTGCTAAATGATGACCATGTAGTATGAATGTCCCCTCCTAAATTAATAGTTATTGGAAGTTGACCCACCTGACCTGAAGGCCAAATAGATGATGCATAACTCTTTAAATTTGCGAAAACTAAAACTGTTCCTTTATCCAAAATATCTTGAGTAATTGCAGGAACTGATTTAATATAATCAAAGTGAATCTTAGTATATACAGTACTTTTATCCCATCCTGTAGGTGAAAACCAATCAGAATAAATTACATTGGCTGTACCCGTATCCCCTTTTGGACCCTGTTCTCCTTGTTCTCCTTGTTCACCTTGAGGACCTTGCTCTCCTTGTGGGCCTTGAGCACCATCAGCACCATCCTGTCCATCAACACCGTCCACACCGTCTTGACCATCTGCGCCATCCTGACCATCTGTTCCATCAGCTCCATCAGCTCCGTCAGCTCCGTCTTGTCCATCACTTCCATCTTCACCATTCGTTCCATCCTCCCCGTTCGATCCATTTGTTCCGTTAGTTCCATTAGTACTACCCGCATTGGTTGACGATGTTTCAACAGCTTCAGGCAATACAGCATCTTGTAAATTTTCTTTTTTACAGGATGCTAGAGCTATAAGCGCCACCACCAAAAAATAGGACATAAAAAAATTAGTTCTTTTTTTAGATGCTGTGTATATGATTACACATTCTTCTTTATTGTTTTTCATAGAGTTCATGACAAATAATTTTAAAGTTTATATGTCACTTTATGAAATGTTGGAATGAAGGTTAACATTTAGGAAAAAAGAATATCAACAGTTTTATACCTTTCTTACTGGAACATCCTATAAAATATACTCTCAAAGACCTAACAATCAGATAATAAATGCTAAAAATTTAACATTTTGAGTGAAATTTTTAATACATTGTGGGTTAAACACTAAATAATTATTAACAATGAGTAAAACAACAACAAATCTGATTGGAATCTTACTAACGATTCTGGCAGGTATTTATCTCTATTATCATCTCTGTAGTTCGTGTGGAGTGGCTGTAGCAGATAATGACCCTGTCGAAAAAGTAGTAACTCCAGTAGTACCCGAAGCCACGTCTTATCCTTTTGCCTTAAGCAATGATGGTTATGCGTGTAATGTTAACGACAATTATAATTTTAATGTGTCGTCTTCAAGTATTTTAACACCTTTAGCAACTGAGGTTAGCGATTGCATTGGATCTTTAAAAACCTTTTTAGGTGAAAATTCTGAAAAAGTAGTGAACATCACAGGTTATTACACAAGTGATGAGACTAACGATTCAGCTTTTCCAAATTTAGGTCTTGCAAGAGCAAATGCAGTTAAAAACAGCTTGGTTGAAAGTGGTATTTCGTCAACCCAAGTAAATACATTTGGTCAACTAAAAGACGAAATGGTGGCTAAAGACAACACCTATTTTGGACCCGTTTCTTATAGTTTAGAAACAGAAGCTGCTACCACAGCTGATGACATGAAAGCATTGTATGAAAAAATAAAGGCAGACCCCTTAGTACTTTATTTTAATACGGCAGAAGCTTCGATTTCTTTAACAGAAGCACAGCGACAAAAAATTGCTGACATTTCGCATTACTTAGATAAAGTAGCAGATGCTAGCTGTAATGTAGTAGGCCATACAGATAATACCGGTAAAGCTGTTACCAATATGAAGCTTGGACAAGACAGAGCGGATTTTGCAAAAGCATACCTTACTAAAAATGGTATTTCTGATGCTAAAATCAACGCAAGTTCCAAAGGACAAACACAGCCAGTTACAAGTAATGCAACTGAAGACGGTAAAGCTAAAAATAGAAGAACCGTAGTAACATTAAATTAAATAACTAACAAAAAATAAATAAAAATGGATATTGATTTTTCAAATATATGGTGCTGGTTAATTCCGCTTCTTTGTACATTATTAGGTGCCTTATTCGGGTATTTACTTGGAAAAGGAAAAAGCACAACAATAGACAATTCTGCAGACCTTAAATTATTGCAGGATAAGAATGCTAAACTTAAAGCTGATTTAGATGCTTGTAATGGTAAATTATCTGCAAAAGTTGCCGCGCCTGTAGCTATGGCTGCCGCACCAGCAGTTGCTGCTCTAATTCCTTTTGATGGAGCTGCCGCTAAAGCGGTCTTTGGTAAAACTATAAAGCAAGACGATTTAAAAGTTGTTGAAGGAATTGGTCCAAAAATTTCGCAAATGTTTATTGATGCTGGAATTTCAACTTGGAAAGCACTTTCAGAAACTTCTGTAGCAAAATGTCAAGAAGTATTAGATGGTGGTGGTGATCGCTATAAAGTTCACAATCCTGCATCTTGGCCGATGCAAGCAAAAATGTGTTATGAAGGCAAATGGGCAGAGCTATCTAAATGGCAAGATGAACATGATCACGGTAAATTGTAATCACGTTTAACTGAAAACAAAAAAAACCTGTTGATATATAATCAACAGGTTTTTTTATTGTAAAGTTGTATGCTAAATTCTTCCGTTAGCTTCTACCCATTTAAAACGATAATCATCTTCAGGAAATTTCATTCTTTCCGCAATTCGTTCTAATCTAGATGGAAGTTTTATAAGATAATCGCGTGCTTTTTCAGCTTCATCATTTAAACTTCTAACCGTCTCTAGTTCCCAATAAACATTCAGCTTACGCAATATATCTACATAATCTTGTGCAGTATAAACTCCTAAGCGTTGTGCACAATTAGAGAAATTCTCAAAAGCTTCACCAACGACACCACCAGATTCTCTTAAAAAATGAGCTGGCATAACAATTTTCTTTTTCATCATATCAGCAAAAGCCAACATCATACCAGAAGGATCTTCGCCGAAAATAGTTTTAACAAATTCGCGATAAGCTAAATGATGACGCATTTCGTCACCTGCAATTATGGTACACATTTTACCCAACAAAGCATTTCCTTTTTTCTTAGCCATTTGCCCTACTCTCTTATGAGAAATATTTGTTGCTAATTCTTGAAATGAAGTATATACAAAGTTTTTATAAGGATCTCTATCCGTACCAATATCAAAACCATCAGAAATTAAGTGTTGCGTAGTAATTTCAACTTCACGCATATTCACACGACCAGATAAATAAAGATATTTATTAAGCACATCGCCATGTCTGTTCTCTTCACCTGTCCAAGCACGAACCCATTTAGACCAACCGTTAGGTTTCCCATCATGTTGGTTAATACCTTCAACATCCATTAACCAAGATTCATATGTTGGCAAAGCTTCTTCTGTAATTGTATCGGCAACCATAGTTACCCAGAAATCATACCCCAGTTCTTTTGACTCACCTCTTAAAGTTTCTACTTCTTTTAAGAAATTGTCATTCTCAGAATCTGGCAAAAAATCTGAGGGTTGCCATATGTCTTCAACTGGAATAAGAAATTGGTTCATGAACCCATCTACTTTGTGTTCAATTGCCTGCATTACTTCTAACCTAATATTCTTTTCGGCCATTTTCTATTTTTTACAAAGTTCGCAATAATATAGTTAAAACGTGTCTTAATTTAAAGTCTCTTTTAATTACGTCCATTTTCACCAGGATATAACAGATGAACAGGATCACTTTGCCAAACCTCTTTGGTATCAACATCTATAATAGATAATGGTCCTTTAAAAGCTGCTCCAGTATCTATATTCCAGACATTAGCTGCTTTTTGTGGAGTTGTCTTACCCATTCGGGTTACTGGTGTATGCCCAATATAAATTTCGGGATAATGTAGTAATCTTTTAGGGTAATATGGACTATCAACACTCAAGTCTTGATCTAAAGAAACTGCCATTTCCCATAATGTACGATCCCAATAAAAAGTTTTGGTAGAATACTCATGTTCTACTCCCCTTAAATTAGTAAATCCCGCGTGTAAGTATAATCTATTTTGTTCATCAATATAATAATTCTTCAAGCCCTCATAAAACATCATATGCAAATCACTAGCATCTACATCATTACGATACGAATCAAAAGTTGCTTGGCCTCCATGCTGCAACCAAACTTCATTTATTTCATCATTAGAAAGCCAATCTAAACACAATTCATCATGATTACCACGTAAAAAAATACATTGATGTGTTTCATCAAGTTCCGACAAAAAATCAACGGTTTCTACTGCCTCGCTCCATCCATCTACATAATCACCCAAAAATATTAATCTATCAGCCGTAGTTATTTGGGCCCGCTCAAAAACTTGTTTGAGTGCACGCAAACCTGAATGTATATCTCCTATTACTAGTGTTCTCATTGTGCAAAAATCGCTATTAAGACAATAACAACAATGATAAAAATCACCAAAAAGAATATTTTCCAGAACGAATATGGTCTTGTGCCACTAATTTTACCCGTTTGTCCATTAATATAAAAGTGATACTCTTTACCATTATATCGGTAAGCACTAATATACATGGGTAATAAAATATGCTTAAACGTTTCATCAGACAGTTTTATATCTGCATGGTGTATACGCTGCGTATCTCCACCTATATCTCGTCTAATAATATTATAAGCTATATCTTTTGCTGTTTGAAAAGATTGATGATGTCCATCTTTAAGCGAAATTGTGTATTTTTCTGTAACAAAACCCGATAAGTAGTTAGAATTAAAACCTGTTAATTCTTCCAAATTCCAAAAGGATACATTTTGCGGAATTTCACGTCGCTTTTTTTCCGATGAATTAATTAATATATCATCCGCAAAACCATCTATAGTGCCAGAAGCACCATACCATTTCGTCTTTCGAACCTGTCTCGTTTGAACTCCGCTTTTAGTTTTTATTCGTTTAGTTTCATAATAATACTCGCCTCTTTGTCCTTGATAGCTTGCCCGTATTTTTGCATCGAAAGTCCAATGGGGAATATATACACCATGTAATCCCTCTGGGTCCAATGCCGCCTTTTTCAAATTATCGGGTGCAAACCAAATTCCGTTTACCCAACTTTTAAAAATTGATTGTGCTTTTTTAGTATCGAGTTGAAATGGAACAAGAGCACCAGGAATAATCCACCCTTCTTTATGAACATCCTCTCTAATTAAGGGCTCACTGCAGTACACACAATGCAACGATTTAAAATTTTCTTCAATATGCTGATTAGCACCACAATTCTTACAATGCAAAAGGTCGATAGTCTCGGTATACGCATTGTCGCCTACAACTTTTAAATAATGCTGTAGCTCTAACTCTTCGAAACTACTTTTCGAATTTTCTATAAACTCTTCATACCCACAATATTCACATTTTATTTGATGCGAACCAGGTTTATATTTTAGCTCTGCTCCACAAGACGCACAGGCTTTTTTACTTTCTGAATTTTTAACTTCTTCCATTCATATCATTTCCAGATTCAATTATAATTAAATCGCGGTGGAAATCTTTTTTGAACCAATAGTTCCATATTAATATTAGACCTAAAAGTAGGTATAAGGCCTTTATTTATAGAGTAATGAAATAGGTTTATACCGTTGGTAAAGGCGGTGGTGTATTACCCCCCAAAAATACTTTTAACTCCGGTACATCTTTTAATGCAACCCAAGTATCTAAACCTTGTTTCCAAACAAGGGTATCTTTATTAACAGTTCTATTTGCGAAAAGTTCTTGCAATTTTTCAAAGGGCACAGGACCTTGTTGCTGCCCACTAACTGCATAGTGATACATTGTTTGAACTGGCATCGGAGGTGGAGTCACCGCTCCAGGTTGCACCTGAGAAACCGGTTGTTGCCTCATAGTCGGATTCATCATATTACCCATTTGTTGTGCAAGAACAAAACCCATACCCATGCCCATACCTGCACCGGCTGTTCCACCTTCGTTTTTGGCTGCTTCCTCTATTGCTTTTGCTGTCTTAAATTGAGAAAGTTTAGTCATATCCAATTTATCTAATCGACTATACTCAAAAATTTCCTTTTTGAGTTCTTCTGGCATCGAAACATTTTCTATATAAAACTTCTCCAGTTCTATTCCTACGCGCCCAAACTCCGGCTGCATAACTTCTTGGCAAGTATCCGAAAGTTCCGTTGTATTAGCCGCATACATTTCAATAGGCAAATTAGCCTCACCGATGGTGTTTGTAAACCGTGTAACTATTAAGCTTTTAAGGTGTTCATTTACCTCGTAATTTGTAAAGTGACTATCGGTACCCACAACATTAACAACAAACTTACCCGATTCTTTTACTCTAAAACTATAGGTGCCAAAAGCCCGAATTTCAACCATTCCAAAACGCTCATCACTTAAAATAAAAGGGTTCTTTGTTCCCCATTTTTCATCAGTAAATAATCGTGTATTTACGAAATACACCTCAGCTTTAAACGGACTATTAAAACCATATTTCCATCCTTTTATAGTGGAAAGAATAGGTAGGTTTTGTGTGTTTAAAGTGTAAGTTCCAGGTTTAAAAACATCCGCTAATTGACCCTCGCTAATGAATACAGCCTCTTGTCCTTCACGTACAATTAATTGAGCTCCATTTTTTATTTCATTTTGGTAACGTTCAAATCTATGTACTATGGTATCATTGGTATTGTCGAGCCATTCAACAATATCTATAAATTCATGGCTTAGTTTTTTCTTTATTTCATCAAATAAATTCATTGTGTTTATAGTTTTAAATATTTTGATAAAAAGATAAGGATTTATTTAGGAGAGCATATTAAAATATCGCTATTTTTTAGCTACCTTTTGCACTTTACCACTTATGATTATAAAAGAAACACCATTAAATGAAAACAGTTTTTTGTATTGGAGAAGTTTTAATTGATTTTGTAGCTGAAAATCAAGGCAACGACCTATCAATGGCTAATGTCTTTACAAAAAAGGCCGGAGGAGCTCCAGCTAATGTTGCTTGTGCAATTGCTAAACTTGATGGTAAAAGTAGTTTTATAGGCTGTGTTGGTGAGGATCAGTTTGGTGATTTTTTAATTCAAGTTTTAAAAGATTACAGAGTTGATTTAAGTTTAACTCAACGATCAAAAACCTTTACCACTTTGGCTTTTGTCTCTATTTCTGATAATGGTGAACGAGATTTTGTATTTAGTAGAGGTGCCGATAAAAAACTAACCTATGATAAAGTTATAAAGCAACAATTTAAAAATAACATTGTTCATTTTGGTGCTGCCACTGCACTGTTAGGGGGTAGTTTAGAGGAAGCTTATACACACTATTTATTTGATGCATTAACTAAAAATTCATTTATAAGTTTTGACCCTAATTTTAGAGGTGATTTATGGAAAACGAAGACCGATGTATTCATTAAAAAATGCATGCCATTTATTCAAAAATCTCATCTCTGTAAATTTAGTTTAGAAGAAGCACAATTACTTTCTGGTGAAAGCAAATTGGAAGATGCTTGTACTAGTTTTCATGAAATGGGTGTCCCCTTAGTTGTGGTAACTTTAGGTGGTGATGGCACCTATGTAAGCGCCGAAAATTTAAAAAAGACTATTGGCAGTGTTAAAGTAGAGCCGGTTGACACTACTGGCGCTGGTGATGCTTTCATTGGCTGCTTACTGCGATTAATTTCATCTTTAGCTGATCCTAAAAGTATTATTTCTGAAACCGATGTTTTAGAAAACATGATTAAAACTGCCAACAAAGCGGGTGCAATTACTACGACAAATTTTGGCGCCATACCTTCTTTACCTAGTGCCGAGCAGCTATTTTAAAACATCTTTTTATTGTTAAATAATAGCACAGAATAAATTGTGCTTCCGTACTTCATTAAAAAAATTGACATTCTTTGTCATATTTTCACATGCCTTGTCACTAAATAATTAGAAGCAGGTTACAACTATGAATAAAGACTTAGAAAATATTTTTCTAAATGCATTAGAAGAGCATCAGTATAAGTTACTGCGAATTTGTACAGTTTATGCAAAAGATGACGATGACACCAAAGATTTGCTACAAGAAGTTTTAGTAAACATTTGGAAGGCCATGCCATCATTTAAAGGTGATGCTAATATTGGTACCTGGATGTACAGAATAACTTTAAATGTTTGTCTTCGATTAAAAACTAAAGAAATTGGTAGGCAAAAGAAAACCCTAAGACTAGATAGCCGTGCCATAAACATTTACAAAACTGATGCTTCAGAAAATGGCCAACAAGAGCAACTTATGCAATTACGTAAGTGTATTAAACAACTAAATGAAGCTGATAAAGCAGTCATTACATTGTATTTAGAAGAACTGCCCTATAAAGAAATTTCTGCCGTTACGGGTATTACTGAAAACACAGTTGCTGTTAAAATAAAGCGCATAAAAAATAAATTGTTGAATTGTTTAAAACCGATGATATAATGGAAGATGAATTGATAAAAATCTGGCAGTCCTCTCCAAAGGCAGAGCAAATTAAATTTGAAAAATCTAGATTGATACTAGATATGCAATCCAGTCTAGATCGTTTTCATCGATTTATAAAATATAGAATTATTCATGACCAAATAGCTTGTATTATAGTAATAGCGGGGTTTATATATGGTATATACCTCGTACCTCCAATACTTTCAAAAATTGCATGTTTTTTTATTGTTCTATGGGCAATTTGGTATCTGTTACAACTTGTAGGGTCGAAGAAAATGAAGCCAACATCCGTTACTCTAAACTATTTAGAATACTTGGAGAAAAATAGAGATTACCTGACATACCTTAAAGAGACGATAATTAGATCGATGTATTCGTATGCTATATTAGCATTGCCAGCATACTTTTTATTCATTTCAGGTGTATACTTTGATGGGCTAAGTGATATTACTTTTTTTATCAAATTAATATTTTTAGGCATTTTCGTGCACATAGGGGCATACGCCTATAGTAAATGGGAAGTAAAAAAAGTGGATACATATGGATTAAAAAAAATTGACGAACTTATAGAAGTGATGGAAGAATAATACTCTAATTATACTTTACTTTTCGCAAAATTCTAAGTGCTTCTTTTAGGGATAGATAAATCTCTTGATCATATTTTTTTAGCAAAGGACGAGCTATTTCCAATTTGTCTTTTGCATCCTCAAAACCATTAAAATAGCATATAACATAAGAATCTGGTAATTGTTTAATATCTCTATTTTCCGCTGGATTCAACTTTATTTTTTTTTTCAATTTTTGCAATAAAGCATTGTTGGCATTAAAAATATGATGTAACGTTTTAGCATCGTATTGCGGTGGTTCAAAAAGTAAGGCACTCTGAATTTGATAGGTGCCATTTTCAGCAAAAGTGATATTTGTTTCCTCCAATGGAAAGTATTTTTGACTTTCTCCAAGTTCTAATTGAACATATTCTACCGTTGTAAAAGAATCATCATTATAAGAAATGGTTACTTCATCTAAAGCGGAATAAAAAAGTTTTACTTGCTCATTTATCAATTCGATATCTACACGCGAAAAATAAGTTTGATTTTTAACCACTTTTGTTTTTCCCGCCCAACAAACAATAAATTGCTCTTTAAAAACCTTGTAATTACTGTCTAAATCTTTATGCCGATTATTAATAAAATCGATAACTCCATCGAGCGTAAGTTCAATATTATTTTTAGCATGTTTTTCTATTGTAGCAACAGCATTCGAGTTTATGTCTTTTAATTGAACATCAAAAACCTTCGGCATACTTATACTGCCTTC
>NZ_JBDVFA010000055.1:0-1925 GCF_039941195.1 Aurantibacter sp.
TGATTTAAAATACAGTTTTTTAGTTTTTTCATTTTGTTTAATTAATGCCAACGTGTTTGTGCATGATTTCGTTGCGTGTTTAAGCACTAAATTTAGCAAATAAATCACAGATAGAAAGTCCGCGAGGACTTTCGTAAGTAGGCTAGAACTAGCAATTAATTATACACGGCTTAAGTTTGTAATTCATTAAATTAGAAACATAAACAGAAAGCACAAAAGAGAGGAATAAGGTTAATATATACGCAGAGACTATGATCTCGTCAACATTGAAAATCCCTTCTCTTTTTGTTCCTTTTTCTTATTTGTTTTTAATAGTATTCACGAACCTCATGCTTCGGTTTCTACCCAGATTTCGTACAGTTCTATGAGGCTTTTAGACCTCGATTTTAAGTCGTTGAAACTCGCGTAGCTTGTCCTTTACTCATTTTATAATATTTCAATAAATTGGAATTCGTGAATCTTCGTTCCTTGATTTCAAAAAACATTTTGTTATGAATAAAGATATAAAATATTTTGGACTTGACATCAGTCATTTAGTTTTTGATGTAACAGATTCTGATGGTAATTATTACCAATTTAAAAACAGTATTTCTGGGTTTAAAAAGTTTGCAAAACTGTTAGATTTTAATAGTCATTGTGTAATGGAAGCTACGGGTTATTATCATTACCAATTAGCTTATTATTTAC
This sequence comes from Aurantibacter sp., assembly GCF_039941195.1. GTDB lineage: Bacteria > Bacteroidota > Bacteroidia > Flavobacteriales > Flavobacteriaceae > Aurantibacter_A. The sequence continues at coordinate 688 of NZ_JBDVFA010000055.1, forward strand.
AAGAAGAAGGGGGTTAAAGTTTCGGTAGAAAATCCCTTAGCCGTAAAACGATTTATACAAATGAAGTTGTCTAAAATAAAGACAGACAAAAGTGATTCTAAGTTGATTTGTGAATATGCCAAACATGTAGAATTAAAGCTCTGGAAAGGCAACTCAAAGCATCAATTAGAATGTCTTCAAATGACCAGACTCCTTGGTGTGTATACAAAACAAAGCACAATGCTAAAAAACAAACTACATGGCGAAGCTGTTTTAGGCAATCCAAGTAAAGTAGTAGTTAGCTCTTTAAAACGCAGTTTAAAACAGGTTGAGAAAGAGCTAAAAATGATAGAAGATAAATTGTTAGTTTTAGTAAAAGAAGTGCATCAAGATGTTTTAACACGCTTAAAAAGTATTCCAGGAATTGGTCCCAAAACATCATTAATGCTAGTGGTTTTAACCGATGGATTTGATCGTTTTACAAGCGGAAGTGAATTGTGTAGTTACGCAGGTTTAACACCAGTGATCCGTCAAAGTGGAAGTAGTGTAAAAGGACGTCCGCGAATTAGTAAAATAGGGAATCAAAAGCTTCGAAATTTATTATTTATGTGCAGTTTTAATGCCTGTAAATATAACCATGCTTGCAAAGCAATATATGATAGATTAGTAGCCAAAGGGAAGAGTAAAAAATTAGCTTTAATAGCCGTTTGTAATAAGCTATTAAAACAGGCTTTTGCAATAGCAAAATCAGGACTAAGTTATGATAATAATTACAGAAGTACTTTATTAAAAAATTAATGAGTTTTTACTTGTTTTTTACCACAGTACTTTGTTAACCAACGTTTTTATTCCGAATGTTCTTTTTTCGTTCATAATTTATTTTCCAGAAGTGATATTTTAATTTTCCAAAAAAGTAAACCTTTATTTGTGAATCTATAATATAATTCATTTTCTCCTCTAACTTCTTCTACAATATTTTGAACTAAAAACTTTTCTTTTATTATTTCATTTATTCCGTGTGGGAATTCTCCTCTATTTCTAATTGTAATTCCAATCTCTCTGAAAAAATCAAAAAGGTCAGATTCGCTAAAATCTTGATACTGTTTTTCATAAATTGAATTTTCAGTGTCTTTATTATTATCACTACTATTCGAAATCAGAGTTTTTAGGTCGTTATTTTCTTTATGTAAATTATCAAGTTCAAATGCTTGTGATTTTAAATGTTCATCTCTTTCATCTAATTGATTTCTTAATTGTTC
>NZ_JBDVFA010000056.1:0-36219 GCF_039941195.1 Aurantibacter sp.
CGTACGATTTGCCATCACTTTTTGAATAATATACATAGTACGTATTATCCACTTCAATTATCGCACTAGGGTCACGTCGATAAACCCCAGGTTCAAATTCGAATACACCTTTCAAATCATACTGACTGAACTTAGTCCACCATTCTGGTCCAGCTTCGTATCCCATTTCAATAGCACGTTTTGATGCTGCACTAAGGCTATCTTTATTAGTAATACCAAGCTTTTTGACAATCTCATCAGAAACTTTCGAGACTATATCTTCATCTGCCATTTTCTCTTTAGAAATATTGCATGAATTACAAGCACATAGCAGCACTAAAAATAATAATGAGGTATTTTTCATTTTCGGTTTTCCTTAGGATTGGCAATCCATTAAAACTTTCATGCCATCAGGATTATTGTCGATATTTTCGAACACTTGCTGAATTTTACTCAATGGTTGAACGTCTGTTATCATATCTTCAAATGGTAATTCATTTTTTGTAATAAGATCAATAGCTCTTTCATAATCCTCTTTTTCATAAACACGAGCTCCAATTAATTTAAGCTCTTTCCAAAAGAATTTAAAAAGGTCAATTTCTTTTTTCTGTCCATGAATTGCGACCATTAAAATTCTTCCACGAATTCCCGAAACTTCCGTCATAACATCTAAGGTTGGTTGTACACCCGCTACTTCAAAAACAACATCCGCGCGTCGCCCTTTAGTTTGCTCTTTTACATATGCTACCAAGTCAATTTTAGTAGGATTTACAGCATTTAGCCCTAATTCTTTAGCCTTTGCAATTCTATTTTCATTCACTTCTGATACGATAACATTAGCACCAGTTTCTTTAGCAACCATTGCAACTAAAAGTCCAATTGGTCCGCCACCTAAAACAACTGCTGTTTCTGAAGCTTTTAATTCGCTCAAGCGAACATCGTGAACAGCTACAGATAAAGGTTCAATTAACGCAGCTAACTTCAAATCAGTTTCGGCTTTTAATTTATGTAAAGTAAATGCGGGCACATTCCAATATTGTTGCATAGAACCAGGACTATCAATTCCGATGAACTTTAAATCTTCACAAATATGATTAAACCCTTTATCTGACGCTTTTACTCCTCGATCGTCTAATGGTCGTACAACTACTTTTTCACCAATTTCAAAACCAGAAACATCATCTGCGATAGCATCTATGGTACCTGACATTTCATGACCAATGGTAATCGGCATGCTCACACGCTTGTCCATCATTCCATGATAAATATGAACATCTGTACCGCATACTCCTGAATAGGCAACTTTAATTCTAACTTCACCTGCTTGCGGGTTCTCTATTTCTTTTTCAATAACTGAGAAGGACTTATTGCCTTCATAAACTGTTGCTTTCATTATTCTTAATATGAATTTTTATTTTGTTTCCCCCTTGGCAACATGCGATGTTTTCCGCTCTGAAGAAAAACGCATGATGCTTTGATAATCTCCACTGTTATACACATGGGTTAGACCCCAACGAAGTATTTCAGTAGGTTCTTTTTCATTGTCTGCTGTTCTATTTAATCCTATAGCATGGGCATTAACCCCTGGAATAACAGACATAATTTCAAAATTAATTCCATCTGGCGCCCATTGAATTGTATTTTTTTCAGGACCATCAGTTGTAATCAAAGATGCTATACCACCGGAATATGGCCAGACACAAATTTCATGACCACTATTAGAAATAGGATTGTAAGGTGATTTAATATAAGGTCCTTCTGGCTGATCGGCAATAGCAACTCCATGACGAATTTGTCTTCCACCAAATGTTATGGCTTCTCCCATTTGTTCTCCTTTATAGTATAGGTAGAATTTTCCTTTATACGGAATAATACAAGGATCATGTACTTTATGACTATCGAAATCTCCCTTCTTTTCTACTAAATGTCGATTTTGTTCTTCACCTTTCCAAATACCGTTATCTGCAGGCTTCAATATTGGCTCTTTACTTTTTGTCCATGGTCCATTAGGAGAATCTGACCATGCTAAACCTACTGTATTTTTTACACGCACATTGTACGGCGATTGCACCGCTTGATAACACAAGTAGTATTTATCTTCCCACTTCATTATTTCCACTGTAAAAACAGAACGGTCATCGTAAGCTCCCTTTTCCCCACGTGGCACCGCTAGGCCTTCTTCTTTCCATGTCCAACCGTCTTCAGAAGTGGCATACCAAATATCACATCTATCCCATGGAAAAACCTTTTCAGTTTCTATATCGCCTCCAAAGCCTTGTGTAGGACCTGTACTTTTAGTGTACCATACGTAATATTTTCCGTTCTCCTTAATTATTGCACTAGGATCTCTTCGCACAACACCTTCTTCATAGGCCAAATCACCTTTTAATGGTTTTAATGGTCCAAATTGAATAAACCATTCATTACCCAAATCAGTCGGCCATTTTAAAGCTCTTTTTGATGCAGCACTTAAATGTGCAGTATCTGTTATCCCTAAAAAATCTATTTGGTCATCAGTAATCTGATTTTTCTCGTTATTCATACTATTAATAATTTCAGAATGTTTTTCACCAGTGTTACATGCTGAAAACAACAATACTATTTGCAGTGTTATTAGGTATTTTGTACAGGTCATAATGATAAATTTCACGCTTCTAAATTTTAGAAATCGCGTTTAGACTATTTTATATTTGAATCTTCTAAAAATAATGGAATAGCCTTTCCAAAAAGTAAACTACAACTAGACAAATACTGTACAATTGGATATAAATCGTTAAATATTGGCAATAAAATCCTCTAAATTTACACTTCTGTCTAATCCCATTTTCTTACGTAATCGATAACGAGTAGTATGCACAGATTCTACTGAAATTCCGAGTAATCGAGCCATCTCCTTGCTTGAGAAATTTAATTTAATTAACGCGCATATTTTCTGATCGGCTTGACTCAATTTGGGATACCTAGTAGTTACTTGTTTATAAAAATCTTCATTCACTTGCGTAAACCGCAATTTAAATTCATCCCAATTATTCTGATTACTATGTGAAATAGATTTAAGCACCCTATTTATTTCTGCAGTTTGTATATTTCCATTTTCACCTTTAAGTTTACTCTTTATATCTTTAAGAAATTCGTCTTTTTCTACAAGCTGTAGCGCTGAGGTAGCCAATTCTTTATTCTTTAATTCAAGAAGTTCTTTAGATTTTTGAATTTCTAATTCTTTGTTTCTTCTTATAAGTGCTTTTTCAACTTTATGTTTCGCTCGAATTTGCGATATATAAACGAAGGCTAGTATTAAAGTGAATACCAATGCACCAAGTAAAATAATTTGCTGCAAAAAAGAAATTTTATCTTCTTGTTCTAATTGTTCTAGTCGTTGCTGTTGGATAAGTTTTTCTTGGCGTTCTTTCTCTAATCTAAATTCATCTTTTATTTCTAACAAAGGCCTATTTAAGGGACTTCTACTATCAAAAAATTGGGCATCTAATGCTTTAGCCTTTGATTGGCTGGCATACGCCTTTTCGTAATTACCTTTTGTAATATATAAGTTAGCAAGCCTTTCATGAACTAGAATAGAAAAATCCAAATGACTGTTATAACGTGATGAAATTTCAATTGCTTTTTGATAATAAATTTCACTTTGATTTAAGTTATTTTGATTTCGATAAATATCACCCCAATACGTATATACTAAAACCAAATAAGAAGGGCGGTTTTCTAAAAACCAAGGCTCTATTTCATTCATTATTTCAAGTGCCTCTTGATACTTTTCCTCTTTGGTAAGAACAAATGACTTTTCAAATTTCAAATATGATTTATAAATTAATTTATTAGAATCATTGTAATTTAAAAAGCAGCTATCTAGATATTTTTTTGCCAGTTTGGGTTTATCAAGTTCTCGAAAGGTCGCGCAAAACAAATAATAATTTTGCACTAAAACTGCAACATCTACTTCATTATTAGCAACTAATTCTTTGTTTATTTTTAATGCATTATTTAGATACTCCAACGCATTTTCTTCTTTTTTATAAAAACTATAAAGTCTTCCAAGCCGCGTATAAATAGATGCTTTAATTGCTTGATTATCTAAATCATCTGCTAAAAAAAGCGCATGCCATAGGCCATCATACGTTTTAGCATAATCTACTTTTTGCCCATACTGATATGGCATTTCAAGTAGCGTTTTAATTGCACTTAAAGTGTCTCCTTCAATTAAATAATTTTCATGAGCTTTCTCGAGTAATTCAATAGATTGGTCTGGCTTTTGAAATCTTAACTCCAATCCTTTTTCAAATAATTCATCAGAATTTAAATCATTAGAATCTTGTGCAGTTGTATTATTAACCGTACAATAAAGAACTACGAATAAAATAATTTTAACTACATAATTAATTGTAAACATCATTAATTGTTATTCATTTTTTTGACCTCAAAAAAATCATAGTAATTGTTATTATTTGCGACCATTACCAAATTAGAATCACCTGAATTTAAAAGTAGCATATTTCTAACATCCTTATCTGCAAAAAATCCAGTTTTCATATTATTAATTAATGTAAAATCACCTTTATCATCACCTTTTAGAAAACAACCAATACCTGCATCGGCCCTAGTAGTTTCCACTTCAGATTGATAATTATTACCCGCCATTAACAAATCTTTATTTCCATCGCCATCAAAATCATGAAAAAGAATACTATTTATTGGTGATTGCTGTACTTCATTTACAAAAGGTTGAAATACGTATCCTTCTGCGCCATTATTAAAAAAAATTCCTGAACGGAACTCAGTTACCTCATAATGTAAAGCGTTTTCTAATCGCTTACCAACAATGCCTTGTAAATCTCTAGTTGCAAAATCTTGATATGTAGTTATTTTATTAGCCAAGTTTGGTAATTGCTGTGTCATGCAACTTTTGCCTCTTACGGGCACTTTTTTTCCATTATACTCTTTAGCTAAAACAACATCTACAGATCCATTAAAGTCGAAGTCCGTTGTATATATATCAAACGGTTTTTCATAAGAGGCATGAAATTTATAGTTGAGTCCAAGATTACCAGCGACAATGTCTTTATCTCCATCTTGATCTATATCTGTTATTAATATTTTATTCCACCATCCTTTTGCATTCTTAAGAACTGGAAAATCATTACTGGCAACTAATTTATTATCCTTATTTATAAATACTTCTACACCGAGCCACTCACCGGTAACAACAAGATCTATTTTATCATCACCATTTATATCTTCCCAAATTGCATCGGTAATCATACCTACTTTTTCCAATTCAGGTGCAAATTTTCTTGTCGCTAAACTAAAAACTCCACCCTCGTTTACTAATAACTGACTATTAGGTGGATAAGGATATTTTCCAACAACTACTCTACCCCCAACAAAAAGATCAAGATCTCCGTCACCATCAAAATCAGCTGGTGTAACTACTGAACTCGCAGTCTTAATTTTAGGCAATTTATTAACTGCATTTAAAAAATTACCATTTCCATCATTAAGGTAAAGTCTATCTTGTAATAATCTTGGATAGCCATACATTTCATAGCTACCACTAACTACATATAAATCTAAATCACCATCATTATCGGAATCAAAAAATATTGCACCAGTATCTTCATATTCCATATCATTTTTAAAATCTGCTATTTCTATAGATTTAAATGTACCTGACTTTTGACCTAAAAGTAACTGACCAGCATGACCGTGAGCTCCTCCGAGGTATACATCTTCAATACCATCTTTATTCACATCTGCTTTTGCTACTGCAGGACCTGTTTGAGAAAGCTTATGTGGTAACAAAACCTGAATATTATAATCATTAAAATAAGGGTCTGTATGTTTAAACTCGCTTTCCTTTTTAGCAAAAAGAGTCTTTTGAACCTGTGAATTCTCAACTTTTTTTAATGCATTTTTATAATCAACCAATAAGTGTTGATTTAGCTCTACTTCTTTAATTTCTTGGTATTTATCATCTGGCCATATGACCTCCATCTTTTCAATTCTCTGTTCTTTGCCAATCCCAAAGTGTAATGTATTGGATACAGAGGATAAAAAGCCTCTTGAATTTATAAGCCTACGCGATAAAAAAGTTCCGTCCTCGAGTGTTAATTTTACAAATGCTCCAATACCAAATTTGTTAGTATCTGGCCCTTTAAATTTTATTTTTAGATAATTACCTTTATCAAGTCCAATTGCATCATTTTTTAATAAAGTCGCCTCATCATTAATATTATTTACTACAACATCTAAATCGCCATCATTATCAAGATCAGCATAAACAGCCCCATTAGAAAAAGTTAATGAAGAGTCGGCCCACATTGTAGAAGTATCTTTAAAGCTAAGGTCCTTGTTATTCTTGAAAAAATAATTATTCAATTTTTGCTGAGGAAGCATTTTTGCAAATTTCAAAAAATCTTCAGCTGACGGTTTTCTTTGATTTGTTCGAAGTATTTCTAGAATTTCGTTGTTCTTATCCCTATCAATAACATCTCTATAAACTCCGTTCGTTACATAAATATCATTGAAACCATCCAAATCAAAATCAGCAGAAAGTAAAGACCAACTCCAATCAGTATCTGCCATACCAGCCATTTTCCCTATTTCACTGAACTTGCCATTTTGATTATTTACATGCAGCATATTATGCATATACTGGTAATGATATCCTTTTTTAACCATGGACTCAAACTGATTAACAGAAGTCATTGCCATGGTAGTTTTAGATCTTATATAATCCTCAGGATTCATATCTAAGGTCATTAAATCTAAAAACCCATCATTATTAATATCGGCCATATCACTACCCATACTATTGAATGACATATGTTTAAAAAGTTCGTTTCTCGATTCAGAAAATGTTCCATCCCCATTATTTACATAAGCCAAATCTGGAAAATTGAAGTCATTACATACATAAATATCCAACCAACCATCATTATTTAAATCACCTACTTGAGGGTTTAATCCAAAACCTATATCATATAATAAACCTGCTTTTTTAGAAACATCTGTAAAATGTCCAGTACCATCATTACTATACAATCGATCACTTCCTTTAAAATCCATTGTTTTAGGATTGCTAAGAACTTCATCAAGTTTAACTATCTCTATTTTACCTTCAATATCAGGAGTATTGGATACATATACATCCAAATCATTATCCTTGTCATAATCGAAAAAAGTAGCTTGTATTGTTCTGTTGGCATCCGCCAACCCCAATTCTTCGGCTTTTTCAGTAAAAGTTAGATCGCCATTATTGATATAAAGCATATTAGCAAACTTATTGTCTTCAGATTTCCAACCGCCTCGAGAAATATAAATATCTAAAAAACCATCACTATTTACATCCACAATAGAAACACCTGAATCAAAACCTTCTCTTTTTTCAATCCCGGCACTAATTGTAATATCTTCAAACTTAAAATCTCCTTTATTTATATACAGTTTATTATCGTAAGTATTAGAAACAAAAAAAAGATCAACTAAATTGTCATTATTAAAATCAGCAGCTGCAACTCCACCTCCAATATACATATACATATATTGAAAGTAATTATAGTCCAAGTTTTCAACCAATGGATTACTAAAATCTAAACCCGAATCTACTGAACGAATCGACTCAAATAATTTATCTTCCATTTCAATTTTTACGACAGTTTCATCGTCTTTTTCTTCACAAGAAAAAATAGTTAAGAGGATTACTCCATAGTAAAAAATTAATGGAATGTTACGTTCAAAAAACATACTTTATTAATTGCATTTGTTATTTACTAAAATACGCGATTTAGTGCTGTAAAAAAAGAAAAAACAGCGTGCAAGAATCGTGTTTAGTAATTTCAATTTTTATAAAAAACGGCAAGAAAATGGTTACCCAAAATCTTACCGTCATAAAACTAACTCAAACTTACTAAGTTCCTAGTTTGCTAGACCTGGCAGCAAATCAACTTCTCGTATTGGTATTGGTGCGAAATAATTATCTGTTCCAAGTGAACCTATAATTGCATTTTGCACTGGTATAATTCCACCATTAATATTATCTGGTGTAACTCTCGGGTCTCTATTACTTAAAGCTTGTTCAACTCTTTCCATTCGCACTAAATCGTTCCATCGAATCCATTCGCCGGCCAATTCCCATTTTCTTTCGGTGAATGTAAGTTCAGCTAAATCTCCAGAAGTTACATCAACATAAGTTAGACCATTTGGATTTCCTTCAGCATCTAATTGTGAGGTTTCCGTTGGTACAGGATCAGCATAGGGCAAACCAGCAGCTCTTCTTCGAACCATATTCAAGGCTTCCCAAGCATCAGCCGTTGCACTTCCTGCTCTTGCAGATGCTTCTGCATAAATTAAAAGCACCTCTGCATATCTTAAATAAAGATCATTGCGACTGGTAAAGTGCACACCAATACTTACTGGATCATCAGAAGCTGGACCAACAATTTTCTTAAAAACAGGGGTAACTTGATCACTAAAATTTACCCAATCGGCATCAGTTCTGTAAGTGGCTTCTTTACGAGCACCTTCAGGAAAATCTTCGAAATATCGTATTTCAGCGAATGTTTCTCCCCACCCTTGATTATCAGAAGGCCAACCCAATCTTGCGAATTTACCGTTCCGTGTGCCACAAGCATTACAATATGCAATTGTCCAAACACCTTCAGAATTAAAGCGTGTGTCTAACGCCCACAATTCTTCCAAATTATTAACTAAAGCAAAGCCATGAGCAGCTGCATTATCAATTACTTGTTTGGCCATACCAGCAGCAGCATCATATTTAGAAGTATCATTCAATGGAAAACCTGCCCAATCTAAATAAAGTCTAGCTAACATAGCTCTTGCTGAACCTTTATTTGGTCGAGGTGCTCCAGGATTAACTCCTGGATACAAATCTGGTAATAAACTAGCAGCTTGAATAAAATCAGCTTCTATTTGTGTAAATACATCTAATTGACTTGCTAATTGCACTTCAAAATCAATTTCTGGTGTTGTTGGAATTATAATTCGTCCATGAGTTCTAGCCAAGTGAAAAAACATGGCACCTCTTAAGAAGTAAATCTCACCTAGTAATCGATTTTGCTCATCTTCTTGACCTGCAAAAGTAGTACCCTCAATATTTTGGAGAACCGTATTTGCATTAAAAATCATACCATAAATGTTACGCCAATTATCTTGCGTTCTACTATTTTCATTACTTATATTCCTTTGATCTGCTTCTCTAAAATCAGCTTTGTTACTAGCCTTATGTGTTGTAAGATCATCGCCACTCCAACCATTAACATAAAATGTTGACCACTGCGAAGCATTTCTTAAACTAGCATATATTCCTGTTACTCCTAATCTAAGTTCAGATATATCACTATATGATCCTGGTGCAATTTGTACTTCCGAAGGGTTTTCTTCCAAGCGCACACAACCTTGAAAGACAAAGGTCAAAACCATTACGGCAACTAAACCTGTAAATGGTATTTTTAGTTTATTAAAATCTACTTTTCTTATCATGATTATATTTTTTCTCTTTGTAATAATTTTTTTTATTTCAATTGAAATTTAACTCCTATATGGCCTACACGAGGATTAGGATATGTACCTATATCAATACCAGGAGCAACATCTGTATTACCAGAATTATCCGCAGGTCTTGAAGTTAATTCAGGATCGTAACCACTATAATCTGTTATTAATAACAAATTTTGACCACCAACATAAATCTTTACCGATTCAAATCCCTTAACATCTCTAAAAGTATAGCCAAGATTAAAATTGCTTAATCGCACAAAACCACCTTTTTCAATATATCTACTAGATCCATAATCATTTTCACCACCAGCAGGAATATCGGTCTCATTTTGAGGTGTCCACTGATTTAGTTGTTCAGGATGCATAAAACTTCTTTGATTTCCTGTAGCACCAACAATAGTTCCACGTAATGCATTAAGCATATCAAAACCATGTACCCCCTGAAAGAAGATATTCATATCCCAATTCTTATATGCGAATGTATTATTCCATCCCCAAAGCGTAGTTGGTGTGCCATTGCCAATAGCCCCTATAACACGATTTCCATCTTCATCTCTAAGATATTTTGCATCACCGGGTTCAAGACCGTATTCAGCAGCTTCTGCAGCCTCTGAAGATTTCCAAGTTCCTAAGAAAGTAGCACCTTGCAATTGTCCTAAAGGTTCTCCAACTTGAATAACATTCCAAACTCTTCCTTGGCCATCGATACTTCCAAATGTGCCTTGAATTTCATCAAGATCGTCATATAGACTTAATACCTCATTTTTAACAAGTGAGAGGCTTACATTCGAATCCCAACTAAAATTATCGGTTTGTGCTATTGCAGCAGAAAGTGTAATATCAATACCGCGGTTTTCAACCTCACCTACGTTTCGTATTTGAGTTTTTCCAGGACCAACAAGCGTTGCGGGAATTGGTACAGCCAACAATAAATCTGTTGTATTCTTTTTATAGCCATCTAGGCTCAAGTTTATGCGATTATCCCAAAAACCAAAATCTAGACCAACATTGGTTTGCGTAGTAGTTTCCCAAGTAGTGTCTGGGTTTCCAATTTGACCTACCGTAGACCCATTCTCTCTTGTTTCACCATTAAATGCATATACTCCACTAATATCAACAGAGTTGAATGTACTATAAATACCAATATCTTGATTACCAACTTGACCCCAACCAGCGCGTAGTTTAAAACTACTTAACAAATCACTGTTTTGTATGAAGTCCATATTCGTAAAATTATAAGACCCTGCAAAAGAATAAAAAGTACCTGCTTTATTCCCTTCTTGAAATCTGGATGATTTATCATTACGAACAGTAGCAGTTAAGAATAAATTATCATTAAGGTTATATTCTAATCTACCCATTATAGATTCTATTGAACTTTTTGTTTTATTATTGTTAATAGAGAACCCTCTATTTAATTCTGCAAAATAATAACCAAGAGGTCCTATTAGGTCAATAACATTATAACCATTTGTTCTAGCTTCCGATTCTTGAAATTCATAAAGTCCGGTAACTTTAAGGTTATGGTTACCAAATTTTTTGTTCCACGATAAAATATTACTAACCTGGAAACCTGTGGTTTTAAAACTTGAAAAACCAACTTCTGGTTCTCCGTAATCTTCTATAAAATTCTCTGTAGTAGAACCTAAAGTATTCGCACCTACTAATAAATTGTAATTAAAACTATCCGTAAGGTCATAACTTACGTTGGCATTAGCATTTAATCTATCTTGCAATAATTGCATATCACTTTGACGCAATCTGGCAATGGGATTATAATTTAAAGAGGCTAATGATCTTGTAGAACCTTCATTGTAAAGACCAGCGGCTTGGTCAGAATAAATAGGTGTTGTAGGATCCCAAGTTACCGCGTGAGCAACTAAGCTACCTTGATATCTTGAAAAAATAGTCATATCGTTTTTAGTAATGCCTCTACTACCAAATAAATTAACGCCTACTTTTAATTTATCAGTTATCTGCGCACTAACGTTTGCCCTTAAAGAAAACCTTTCGTAGCCTGTTTCAATAACAGTTCCTTCTTGGTTCACATAGTTTCCAGAAACGAAATAGTTCATATCTTCAGAGCTGCCACTATACGAGAGTTGAAGTGTATTAGATAATGCTGTATTAAATACCTCATCTTGATAATCCACACCTCCTTGTTCATCCAATAATTGAATTTCGCTTTGAGGTATAAACTCGTTTCCTCTTCTAAGATTCTCTATTCTGGCAAAATCGCCAGCTTGATCACCTTGTAAAGTTTCTAACATTTTAGGTACAGTTGATAAAGAGGAGAAAAAATCAACATCAAGTTTTCCTTTACCTGAACCCTTTTTAGTCGAAATTAATATTACTCCGTTAGCCCCTCTTGAACCATAAATAGCTGTCGCAGATGCATCTTTTAGAACATCCATTGAAGCAATATCATTGGGGTTTAAAGTTCTCAAGTCCCCACCAATAATTCCATCGATTACGACTAGGGGGTCATTGTTACCTGTAATAGAATTAGTACCTCTTATTCTAATTTTCACATCTCCACCAGGAGCTCCACTTTGTCTAGCGACCGTAACACCAGCAGCTCTACCTTGTAAAGCATCTTCCACACGTGACATTGGTTGATCCTCAAAAGATTTTGAAGTAACTCGAGCAATAGACCCTGTTAAATCACTTTTTCTAGCTGTACCATATCCGATTACTACAACCTCATCTAATTGTTGTTGATCAAGTACTAATTGCGTATTAATTGTAGTTTGCGTTCCAATAGTAATATTCTGTGTAGCATATCCTATATATGATATGGCAAGTACATCTCCAGTTGAGGCATCAATAGTATAATTTCCATCAAAATCTGATTGCGTACCATTAGTTGTCCCTTTTACTACAATATTAGCTCCGGGAACGGGATCCCCATTTTCATCTACTACATTTCCTGAAATGGTTTGCTGAGCATGAGCATATTGCATGCCCATTAATGCAAGGAACAGCCCCGTTAGGAAACCTTTTTTTAAAAATTCGAAAAATCGTTTTTTCATAATCATTGGTTTATTGAGTTAATTAAGTTTAATTTTTTACTTACTAGATTGATTAGTTATTTAAAATTCAACATTGAGCATTTGTTGTTCGATAATTGAAAAAATGTATAATAGAAATGACAAAAATTTTCACTTGTACACCTTTTAATGAAAAATCATATTTATAATTAATTTTAAAATAAATATGAATTATACAATAATTTCATTCGAAAAATACATAAATAGCATTATCAGACCTAAACTGGGCACTAGACATGAACTAGACAAGAAAAATATTGAGATCGTTATTTTATAAGTTGATAATTTAAGTCAATCATAAAATTACATGGAGAAAGTGCCCTTCGATTTTTCCTTATTTATTCTTACCTATTATCAAATGTCTTACTTAGTAAAATTACGTCTTGAATTTTCGCACGTTTAATCATTGATTAACAACCATTGACACTATTTTGATATATTAAATCAATACGTTGTAAAAGTGTTCAATTATTTATTGAAGTCTCAATACAAATGATTTTTAATCTATAACATATGATTAACAGTAGAAATAGCTCAAATTAACTATTGAGGTTTATGGAAATGTTATGTTGAAAAAATTTTCGAACATTGGCCCTAATATCATCATACAAACAATTGCCTCACCAATTGGCCAATTCAACGCGCCTATACAATGAGCAAAAAAGATAAATAGGTTATCCGTTTATTAAATTCTTTAAATCTCTCTTAATTAAATTGGGTTGAAAATTCAATGTTTTAAAAACATAGTAAACTGTTAATACAGTATTAATAAGTAAGGATTCTACACGACAAGAACTAGATTGTAGATTCTAGTTTTTGTCTTTTTTAGTTTGTCTTACATACTCACTAGGAATTACTCCAAACTGTTTCTTAAAACATTTTGAAAAATAAGAGGCTGTGTTAAAACCTGTCATATACATAATTTCTTTAACAGATAGCCCGCTTTGTTCTAATAATTGAACAGCTCTCTTTAATCGAATATTTCGAATAAATTCGCTTGAAGATAAACCAGTTACGGCTTTAAATTTTAAGTAGAGATTACTTCGGCTTATATTCATTTCATTCACTAACATTTCAACATTGAAATCCGTATTTGCCATATGTTTTTCGACAATTTCAATTGCCTCATTTAAAAACCGCTCGTCTGTAGTAGTAACCGTAACGTCTTTAGGTCGTAGTTGAATATCACGCGTAAACTGCTTGCGTAATTGTTCTCGTTGTTTTAAAATATTTGACAATTTTAATTGTAGTAATTCTAAATCGAAGGGTTTTCTAATATAACCATCCACCCCTTTTGAAAGACCTTGTATTTCACTTTCTTGAGATGCTTTGGCTGTAAGCATTATGATAGGAATATGACTTGTTTCTTCTTTAGATTTTAATTGCTCACAAAGCTCAATACCATTCATTGCAGGCATTACAATGTCAGTCAAAATTATATTGGGCATTATCTTCTTAGTTAATTCGAAAGCTAGTTTACCATTTTCTGCTTCATAAATAACATAAGAACTTTTAAGGGCCTGTTTAATGAATAATCGTATTTCAGAATTATCATCTACTATTAATAAAATTGGAAGCTTAGACCGCGATTTTGATAAATTCTCATCTATGAGTTCATCATTTAAATCTATAGCAAAAGATTCAGTTTCTGATGAGCGAACTAAAAAATCTGCATCAGTTTCTTCTTTAATGCTGATTTCCGGAATGTTCTCATATGCCTTTCGCTTAATAGGAAATCTTACAATAAAATTACTACCCATTTCGGGCTGACTAAAAACCTCTATACTTCCTTTATGTAGTTCTATTAAGTTTTTGGTAAAAGAAAGACCGATGCCGGCACCTTGCAAATTTTGTTTTTCATTTATTTCACTTGAGTTGAATCGATTAAATATTGTTTTAACTCGTTTCTGAGAAATTCCTTGCCCAGTATCACTGACTTGAATTTTAACCATCTCTATTTTAAAACCATTCTCATTTTTAACATCCTTATTGATTAAGACAGAAATAGTGCCATTTTCTGGTGTATACTTAAAAGCGTTTGACAATAAGTTGTTAATCACTTTTTCGAGAGCATCATGGTCGAACCAAGATCGAATAACTTTCTCTGATGAATTGATTTCAAAGCTGACATTCTTTTTATGAGCCAAAAATTGAAAAGGCTCACCAATCTCCTTAATAAATGATAATATATCACTATTACGAACTACCAATTGCATTTTACCACGGTCAATTTTTCTAAAATCAAGCAATTGATTTACTAGTTTCAACAAGTAACTAGTGTTTTTTTGCATCAGCCCATATTGCTCTTCAAGTTCGTCTTTATCTAAATTTCCGGTATTTTTTTGAAGATATTCTAGTGGTCCTTTTATCAATGTCAAAGGTGTTCTGAATTCATGGCTTATGTTCGTAAAAAATTCTAGTTTAGACCGCTGTAATTCATCGTTCTTTTCTTTTTCAACATGTTCTAGCTCTAAATTATATTTTTTCGTCGTGCGAATAAAAGTGTATTTGTAGAACAGCCAAAGAAGTGCAAAGGCAAATAGTGAGTAAAAAGCAAATGCGGTTTTAGTGAGCCAAAAAGGTGGACTAACATTTAACTCAATTTCGGCTGGAGATTGATCCCAAAGACCATCATTATTTGAAGCTTTTACCTTAAAAATATATTCGCCAGCAGGTAGATTCGTATAAGTAGCAAATCGTTTATCAGAAGTGGTGGAGATCCAATCTTTATCAAAACCTTCAAGAATATAAGTAAATTCATTTTTTCGCGGAGCAGCGTAATGCAATGCGGCAAATTCAAAAGCCACATTGTTTTCTTTATATTTTAAATCAATTGTTTCTGTTTGACTTATATCATTTTTTAATAAAATTCGCCCATTTATTTCATCACCAATCGCAACCGGTTCATTAAAAATTGTAAAATTTGTTAAAACGGTTTCGGCTTCAAAACTATTTCGTTTTATCTGCTGTGGATAAAATGCATTAAAGCCATTAATACCACCAAATAGCATTTCACCACTTTTTCTTTTTACGCTTGCAAGCTCCTGAAACTCGCTATTTTGAAGGCCATCATCTGTATCATAATTAGTGAAATTCTCATTAGATAAATCAAATCGAGAAAGCCCTTGATTGGTTGAAAGCCAAAGTTGCTTCTCATCATCTTCTAAAATGCTTTTGATGACATTGTTTGGCAAACCATTTTCTTCATCATAAACAACAAAACTACCACTATCATCATCAACAAATTTGGCTAGACCGCCACCGAAAGTACCAATCCAAATATTACCTGAGGTATCTTCAAAAAGCGATAATATGTAATTATGCGGCAGTGAATTCTTGTCATTAGGGTCTTTGAAATAAACTTCAAATTTTGGGAGTTTTTTATCTTTCTCAGATTTTGGTAACATACTAAGCCCCTTTCCTGTTGCAAACCAAATATTATGATCGCTATCTTCATAAATACTTCGAATTATATTATTCGAAATAGAATTATCATTTGAAAGGTCATTCTTAAATTGTCGTTTTTTAAAGCCCCCTTTGACATTTGCATCAGGCGACCATTTGTGAATTCCTTCACCATATGTCCCTATCCACAAATTATTTTCAGAATCAACAAGTAGTGAAAAAACGCTTCTACCTATACCGCTAACCTCTTTAAAATCATTTTCATGAATTTGACTTTTAGAAGTGATTTCAACTTCGTAAAGACCTGGCGCGTTTTCGGCGCCTACAAATAGTTTTTTCCGACCATTATGGTTGAATTCTGTAATTGCAAAAGGTTTTTTAATATTATCGAAAATTGTAAACTTATTATATTTGCCGTCATCATTCTCTTTAATCAACATGTTGAGTCCACCTCCTTCTGTACCAATCCATAAAGCACCATTGCTATCCTCATACATGGCCCGGATTTTATCATAACTAAGACTTTTTAGGTCAGAACCTTTTCGAATATGGCGAAACATTTTTCTCGCTGGATCATATTTATTAATTCCTCCACCATTTGTTCCGACCCAAATGATTCCAGATTTATCCATAAATAATGATCTCACAATATTTTTGCTCAATCCATAAGTATTACGAGCATGGTATTTAAAATGATTTTGAAGTTGGGGTTTTTCATCTTGTTTAGAATGTGTGAATCTATATAGACCATTTTCAGAACCAGCCCAAATACTATTATTCTTATCAACAAGAAGCTGATTAAAAGTTCCGTTTTGAAACTTCAACATTTTATACTCACCGTTTTGTTCTTGTGGGTAGTATAGGCCATCATCCATAGCAAAAATAAATTTACCGTGCTTGTCTTCTGTGATGCATCGAACAATACCAGCAGGTAAGCCTAAATTTTCATTTTGTGGACTAAAATATATTTCTCCACGACTGTCTCTCGATTGCAGATATAGACCACCATGCCCCCCCACCCATAATTGATCTTGGCTATCTTCAAAAATGGCAAAAATCGATTTTCCATCCCACCCGGTAATAAATGGTTTATTAGCGGGGTTAAATTTTTTAAATACGGCTGAATCTCGAGGAATATTTAAATCAAGCATATTCAGGCCTTTATTGGTGCCTATCCATAGTCGGTTTTTTCTATCTCTATATAATTTAGAAATATGATTATTACTCAAACTAGATTCATCATCTGCACTATTTTCATAGGTTTCAAATGTTTGAGCGGCTTGATTAAAGAAATTTAGGCCTCTACCGGTTGTGCCAATCCAAAGGTTTCCACTTTTATCTCCAACTATCTCAAAAATTAGATTAGAACTGATACTATGTACTTTATTGCTTTCTGGTTTAAATACTGTAAAATCATATCCATCATACTTATTGAGACCATCATGGGTTGCAAACCACATAAAGCCTTTTTCATCTTGGTAGATTCCATTAATATCACTCTGTGATAAGCCGTCGTCTGTAGTTATATGATCAAAATAAATTTGTTCTTGACTTGAACCTTTATACATGCCAAGTGCTGTCATCAATAAAAAGAAAACAAAAATCAATTTTGGGCGCATTAGCAAAGGAGTTATAAATTATAACGGAAACTACAAGATATAATATTTTCTTGTAGTATTAGCTCGGCAACAATCAGGACTAAATAATAACATTAAAACTACCATTCCACCGAAAATCGTAATATTTGTCGAAAGCAAGCCAAAGCTTTTTAACAGTTTGGATGTTTCAATACTATGTACTTCTTTGAGAGGAAAAAATACTGCTATTTAAAAGTAAGATTAACGAAAGAGCCAATTCAAATAACCGTTTCCTCCGACAATAGAAAATTCACAATTTTTACATACTAAATAATAGTACAAAAACCATTTGTTAAACCCTCGGTAATTGCAACTATATAATTATCGGAGCTGAAACTCAAAATTAATTCAGTTATTAGTAAAACTGTTATCAGGTGAATATTAAGAATCGTAATTATAAGTAAAACAATACATAAAATTAAAACAGCTATACAGTACAGCAAAATTACTTCAATTCAAGTTGCTCTACTTCAGTGTTTTTAGTACCTCGAATTGATTGATATGCTGCAATTAATTCTTGAAGTTTTTCTGGATTACTTTTTGCTAAGTTATTCTCTTGTGCAATATCATCCTTCAAATTATACAATTGGTAATCACTATCATTTCCAACTTCAATATTTACAGTCTTAATTATAGCAGGACCTTTATAGGGAGGAATCATAGCCCAATCACCTTTTCTAAAAGCCGTTCGGGAAGTAGCTTCGATTACCATTTCTTCTCGTCCTTTATTACTTTTTCCTAAGAACAAATCTAAAAGCTCTTGACTATCATCAGTGCTTTCTTTACTTCCAGTCAATGCAGCTAGCGATGAAAATAAATCTATTTGAGATACCATTGCATCCGAAACACCTGGATTAATTTTCCCTTTCCAATACGTAAAAAATGGAACGCGGGTACCTGCCTCGAAAAGACTATACTTCCCTCCTCTCAAAACACCAGCAGGTTTATGATTCCCTAATTTTTCTACTGAATCATCATAATAACCATCATTAACAACTGGACCATTATCGCTTGAAAAAACAATAAGTGTGTTCTCTAATAATCCTTCAGTCTCTAAAGTTTTAATGAATTCACCAACCATCCAATCGGCCTCAACAATTACATCTCCTCTTGGTCCCATACCTGAGGAACCAACGAAACGTTTATTCGGTGTTCTCGGTACATGCGGCTGTTGTAATGCATAATATAGGAAAAATGGTTCTGATTTATGTTTTTTAACATACTTCTGTGCATCGGCCAAAAAATAATCTGCCATATCTTCATCTACCCATTTTGCAGCTTCACCACCTTTCATGAATCCAATACGAGGAATTCCATTTACAATACTATTATTGTGCCCATGATGCCATTTCATTTTCAACAATTCTGGGTTGTCTAATCCTGTAGGTTCTCCATCAAAATTTTCTTTATAATTTACTTCAATTGGATCATTTGGATCAAGGTTTACAACATTGCCATTTTCAATATAAACAGTAGGAACTCTATCTTGAGTAGCCGCCAAAATATGACTATAATCGAAACCAACCTCATTTGGCCCGGGTGCTATTCGTTCGTTCCAATTAACATTTCCGCTACCTAAGCCTAAGTGCCATTTTCCAACTATACCTGTGTAATAGCCCTGCTTTTGAAGCATTTTTGGAATAGTAGGTTGCGTTACGTCAATAATAAGTGGCGCTGTTCCTGGCAGAATTTTAGCACTTTCATTACGCCAAGGATAAACTCCTGTCAACAATGCATATCTACTTGGAGTACAAGTTGCTGAAGACGCATAACCTTGAGTAAATCGCATTCCACCATTTGCAAGTTTATCAAGATTTGGTGTTTTTATTTCAGTTGCACCATAAGCTCCCATTTCACCATATCCTAAATCATCAGCATAGATAATTACGATATTCGGTTTAGTACTTTCTTCAACTTTTTCAATAGCCTTTTTCTCTTCTTTACAAGATGTAAAAATCAGTAGGCAGCAAATGGCAAAATGGTAAAAACTATATTTCATTTTAATTGGTTTTATTTAGTTGTTTTTTTTCTTTAGTCAAGGTTTGAAAACCAATTTCCACTCCATTCAGCATATCTTGATACAAATTGGGCTTTTCAATTTTCACCCATTCTAATAAATCAACAGCACTAGCATGCACCGGGTTATAAATATCACTTACTGGTTTCATTTCTGTGTCATAACTTAAAGTCTTACTTCTCATTTCTTCCAAAACAGCAAGCTGTTCAACATTATCAGCTAGATTTACTAATTCAAAAGGATCCTCTTGTATATTGTATAATTCTTCTTTTGGTTTTGAATCTGAGAAAAATTGTTTTTGCTCAGCATTCAGTTTACCTTCTTTCTTTAAGGTGCGCATTATATGAATTGCAGGACGATAAAATTCCAAATATGCTTGACCGGCTTCCCAAGGAATTTCTGGCTTATCATTTCGAATATACTTCCATTTACCATTAGTAATTGCCCTAGATCTTTCTTCTATCTCATCCCATAAATCACGTGCAGCATAAACTTCTTCTCTATTAAAATCCTCACTTAAAACTGACATACCAGTCATGTACTCTGGAATCGCAACACCTGCTAAGTCTAAAATAGTTGCGGTGATGTCAGTGGAACTTACCACTTGATTTTTAACTTGATTCGGTTTAATTCCTTTCGGCCATTTCATGAGAAAAGGAATACGTAATCCCGGATCATGTAAATATCCTTTTCCTTTTATATTACATCTTCCATTATCACCTATAAAAATAACTACTGTATTTTCAGACAATCCTTTATCTTCTAATTCTTGGAATAACATGCCCACCTCATCATCCATGTATTCCATAGTATCTAAATACTTTGCCCAGTCTAATCGAACAGTAGGGTGGTCAGCGTAATATGGTGGTAATTCAACATCATCAGGATTAACTGGGTGTTTTGATTGTGAACGAATTTCATTCCACCAATCGCCACGATGTGTAACATTCAATTGAATTTGAGCGAAGAAAGGAGTATTCGCAGGGTTAATAGAATCAAACTTATCAAAAAGTCCAAATTTATCTTTACCATTCCATTCCCCTAATGGTTCATGCTTAAAATTAACATCTATTTTTCTTCCTTTACCGCGAACATTATGATGGCCTAATATTGTAGTATAGCCTGCATCTCTTAAAAGCTTTGTGAATGGTAAATAAGGTTTTGATAACGGAACATCTCGGTTGCTACGGTGGTTATGTGTATTGGTTTTAACTTGATGAACTCCTACCATCATTGCAGATCGACTTGGAGAACATATTGGATTTGTTACATACGCGTTGTTATACTTTATTCCATCCATTGCCATTTGGTCCAAGTTCGGAGTTTTTACAGCTTTCATTCCGTAACATGCCAAATCAAGACTAATATCTTCTGCCATAAGCCAAATTATATTTGGTGGCTTTTCTTCTAATTTTATTTCTTTTGTTTCTTGTTTACAGGCTGAAAAAGGTAATATAAAACAAATAGTTAAACTGTAAATTAAAATCAATTTATTCCGATTTATCATAGATATATTCTCAATTTTTAACGTCATTATAAATGTAGTAGTAATAAGATAAATTATGTACTTGTGCATACAAATTGTGTAAGCACTAAGAAATCAGTGCATATTTAAATTTAGTTTCATAACGAGAAATTATTATTACGCTGCAAATTAGTCTGCGTTTATCTAAAATTATCTACTGTCTTTCGAAAGCTTTTTGCCAGCTCAGTTATACCTTTAAAATCCTTATTTCTAATTAGGTTTGTATTAGTTAGTTCACTGCCTACTCCTAAACAAGGAGCACCGTGTTCTAACCATTCTACAGCATTTAGTTCAGTAACTCCTCCAGTTGGCATTATTGGAATATAAGGCATTGGGGCTTTTATAGCTTTGTAATAGTTTATTCCTAAAGCACCTGCAGGAAACAATTTAATTATATCCGCGCCCCAATCATAAGCTTGCAAAATTTCAGTTGGTGAAAATGCACCAGATAATATTGGTTTTCCGTGTTTATGTGCCATATCTATGACCTCTTTCTTACTTGCTGGGGTTACTATAAATTGCGCGCCAGCTTTAATGGCTGACGCTGCAGTTTTAGCATCTACAACAGACCCTACACCTGCCAAAATTCCTTTATGTTGCGCAATTTTATTTATTTCGGAAAGAGCATTAGGTGTTCCAACCGTTATCTCTATAGCCGTAATACCACCCTCAAATAAAGCCATAGCAGTTGGGTAGACATCTTCTGCCCTATCCAATCTTATAATAGCTACGACAATTGTTTCTTTAAGTTCTGTTACTATTTCTTCTTTGGTCATCTAGTGGCTTTATCACTATTACATATACTAAATACTATTTTTTCTTAAAGTATTAAAATTTATTATCTTCTAACATACCCCTTAACATTTCCTGAAGCTATTTCTAGTAATTCCTTTTCCGAGGTGTAATTAATATCACCTTTTAATGTTTGTGTTATTGCAAAAGCTGCAGTGGAAAAATTAACAATTGTATTAGGTTTCCAGTTATTTATGAGACCATGCAGCAAGGAAGCAGTAAAAGCATCTCCACCACCAAGGCGATCTGAAATTTCAGTCGGCAATCTTTTACTGAAATAATATTCTCCGGCTGTTTTAACCATTCCTCCCAAAATATTTTCATTAGCATTTTTCTGTAAACGAAGTGTCATAGCTATTACATCAAAGTCACCCAAATTTTCTAACCCTTCTGTCGCAGTTTTAGTGGCTGCAATCAAACTTTCAAAATCACTAATTTCTTCTGTTTGAATATTGAAAACATCAAAAGCCGAACCAATATTTCCTATTAAGATATTTACAAATGGCAAAATAGAAGTAAAAGAATGTTTAGCCTCTTCTTTTTTCCAAAGGGTCCTTCTAAAATTTAAATCGAAAACTACTTTTACGTTATTATTCTTTGCTGCTTGTAATGCTACAGTAATATTATCACGACAAATCTGTGATAGCGCTGGCGTAATCCCAGTTAAAACAAAATAGCTAGTTTTTTTAAAAAGAGTATCCCAATATTTTTCAGAAAAGTTTGCTTTTGTAACTGAGGCATGCTGTCGGTCGTAAGTTACTCTAGAACCACGGAGCGAAGTTCCATGTTCAATATAATATGTACCTAGTCGACCATCATCCCAGAAAATTGCGTCGGTACCAATTCCGAATTGATTTAAAAAACGATTTGCAGTGAATCCCAAAGGGTTTTTTGGCAATGCTGAAACAAATTCTGTTGAATGACCTAAAACTGCCAAGTCAGCAATAATATTAGCCTCAGCTCCTGCAAAAGCCATTTGTAAAATATCTGTTTGCTCTATTAGACTTCCATGATCATGAGGTGTTAGGCGCAAAAGTAATTCACCATATCCAATAATCTTATTTCTCATAACTGATAAAAATACTAAGACATCTCTTAATTTAAAAAAATCAAGCTTTGTAATGAAGACTAAAGTTAGTAATTAAATTGCCATTGAAATTCGTTTTTTGACAAGATAATCATCTAATGCTAAATGTGAACAATCATGGCCAATACCACTATTCTTAATTCCACCATGTGGAAGATAAATAGAATATTTTACTCCATTAATTTGAATTTCACCAAACTGTAGATCTCTTGAAAATCTTTCAATTCTTTTGTGACTATTTGTAAAAATATAAGATGCTAATCCGTATTCAGTATCATTCGCTAAATCTAAAACTTCATCATCAGTTTTAAATGACATTAATGATGCTATAGGACCAAAAGTCTCTTTTCTAAAAACGTCCATTTCGGGAGTCATTCCAGATAATACCGCCGGTTCTATCCAATTGCCCTTTTCTTTTCCTTTAGGAATATTACCACCACATTCTAATTTAGCACCTTTGCTAATAGCGTCTTTAATTAAATCGAACATACGGTCTCTATCTTTTCTAGAGACCATAGGGCCCATATCTGCATCAGAATCCACTCCATGACCTAACTTTAATTCAGAAGCTCTTTTAATGTAGGCTTTCAAGAACTTATCATAAATACTATTATGCACAAAGATTCGATTGGCAGCAACACAAATTTGGCCTGAGTTACCAAACTTTAATCCAATTGCTAAATCCAATGCTTTTTCAAAATCAGCATCTTCGAACACTATAAAAGGAGCGTTTCCACCTAATTCCATTCCTAATTTTTTAATTGATGTAGTACTATCAGCAATTACTTTTTGTCCGGTTTCTGTGGAGCCAATCATTGTTAATACAGCAGGAATTGTACTGGTGGTTAACGTATATGCAACTTCGCTACTTGGACCACAAAGTATATTTACTACACCAGAAGGAAAATCAATTTCTTTTAAGATTTTACCAATTAAATATGCAGATAATGGGGATGCTGCCGAAGGTTTAATAATTATAGAACATCCACTAGCAAGTGCAGGCCCCAATTTAAAACCAACATTTAATAACGGAAAATTCCATGCTAAATAAGCTACTGCAACTCCTGCTGGTTGATGAACCATTTTATGGGTATGTGTATTTTCGTAATCTGGAATTTGTTCATCGCGCATATTCTTCATAGCAGCAGGGTACCATTCTAAGCCATTAATTACAGCCTCTATATCCTCCCAAGCTCCGGCATATGTTTTACCCATTTCATACACCATCGCCGCACGCAATTCATGCTCATTTTCTAATACAGCCGAACGTAATTTTGTCATCCAAACTGCTCGTTCTGCTAATGACAGCTTGGACCAAAATTGAAATCCTTTTTCCGCGGCCTTTAATGCCAATTCCGCATCTTCTGCTCCAGCCCATGCAATTTCACCAATAGACTCATCGTCAGCGGGACAAATAACTGTATGTTTTTTATTAGAAACAGAATCTACTAATTCACCTCCAATGTATAATTTATGGTATCCAAAAGTCATAATGTTAACTGTTTTATTAAATAAGAATTTCTGATGAAAAGTGACGCACCATTTTCTCATCTATTTGAATACCTAAACCCGGTAATTGCGGAATATCAATGTATCCGTTTTTCATTTTTATTGAAGGTGCTGTAAGTGATTCACGAATTTCATTCTCTGTACGGTCATATTCAATATACTTATTTGAAGGTTGCAATCTACCAGGTATTGGTTCAAGGTTTGCAATAAAGTGTAATGCTGCATGAAACGCAATTCCAGTTCCCCACACATGTGGTATGATTTCGACACCTCTTGTATTTGCTAAAGTCGATATTCTTTTCGCTTCACTTAATCCCCCCGCTCCACAAATATCAACTTGAAGAATATCTATACTATCATTATCAAGTAATGTTTGAAATCCGTAACGTAAATATTCACATTCACCGCCAGCTATGGGAATAGTTGTTTTTGACCTTAATTGATTATAGTGGTGATAATATTCAGGCGAAACGGGTTCTTCAAACCAATCGATATTATATTGTTCAAGTGCCCTCGATAACTTTGTTGCTTCTCTTAATGAATATGCGTGGTTGGCATCTATCATAAGCTTTACTTCATTACCTATTGCTTCCCTGACGGATTTTACCAGAATTATATCTTTTGAAACAGAAAGACCCACTTTCATTTTAATGGCTTTAAAACCTTGTTCTACATAAGTTTGCGCTTCAGCAACTAATTTCGCAACTAGATTATCGCTTTCAGAGAAGTAAAGTCCTGTAGCATATGGAATTACTTTTGTACGATGTTGTCCTCCCATTAACACACTTATTGGCTGATTTAAAATTTTGCCTTTTAAATCCCATAAAGCTACATCTATCGCACTTATTGAGGCAACTAAAATACCACGACGGGCAAAATCTAAAGTTTTACGATACATATTAAACCATAGCCTTTCATTTTCCAAAGGGTTTTCACCAATTAATAACGGTGTCACTAAATTAATTCCAGATTTAATTACGTCAGCAGGACCATATCCTTCACCCCAACCGCATTGTCCGTCATCGGTGGTGATTTTTACAATACAAATTCTACGCTCATTATATTCCCATTGTGAAAAAAAGAAAGATTCTTTTAATTTATTTGACAGCACAAAAGTCTCTACTTTGGTAATCTTCATAACTATATCATTAGTGGTCGGTATTTTGAAAAGTAAAATTAAAAAAGCTTGTAGAAATGTGAAGGGTGGCATTTATCTAGAACTAACCCTATTTTAACTCAAAATAAAGAACTTAGTTAATTTTGGGTAACTTTATACTAATACGTAATCCCTTTATGATACTTCCTTAAGGTTATGCTGTCTAAAGTTGCTATAGCTATCGCGATAATTACTTGGGGATACTTCTTTAAAACTTTTAAAAGTTCTATTGAAATTAGTTAATGAAGAAAAACCAACATCATAACAGATTTGCTTAATAGGCGCCTCACCGTTAATTAATAATTGACACGCTTTGCTAATTCGCACTTCGTTAAGAAACAAAGAAAAAGTCTTATTGGTTCGCGTTTTAAAAAATCTACAAAAAGCAGGAGGCGTCATTGCTGCAATTTTTGAAATATCATCTAAACCAATACTTTTGGAATAATTAGCCGATATATAATTTATTACTTTCTGTAATCGATTTTCTCCAGAAACTTCTTTAGGAATTGTAAAATTAGGTCCCGATAATTTTTGGTAGTTTTTACTTTTAACCAACTTTCGAAGTATACTTAATAACAATATGAGTTTTTCAGAGGCTTCTGCTCGAGTTAATTGTAATAATTCTTCATGCACAGATTTTCGAACCTTTTTAGAAAACAAAATTCCTTGATTAGATTCTTTTAGTAGCGCTTTTATATGTAATAATTCTGGTATTGAAAAGAGATTTACATCACCAAACATCCTTGTGAATTTAATAACAATAAAATCTGTATTTTCTACTGTAAATTTATCTACATCGTTACGCCATAAATGTGGCAACCATTGTCCTACTAGAACTAATTCTCCTTTTTGAAAATTTGAAATATGGTCTCCCACAATTCGCATTCCTTGTCCTTTTAAAAAATATATAAGCTCAAATTCTTCATGAAAATGCCAATCACCTCCCATGTGTGGACGATGTAATCTTTTGGCATAAATGGAGCTCAAAGAATCTTGTTCCGAAGATTTAAAATGCAATTTCATGACTTCAAACTAGCAAAAAATTAACTCAAATACAAATATTATTCATAGAATAGAGTTAAAAAACAGTAAGCTTTCTTTTATATACGTCTGCCAATAAGACCATTCATGAGAACCTTCATACTCGGCATAATAATGTTCAATATTTGCCGCATTTAAATCGGAATGTAGTTTTCGGTTGTACTCAATTAACTCGTCTTCTGTTCCACAATCGAACCTCAGTTTTGGAACTGGACTCCCATATTTTTTTAATATACCCTGTACAGAATTTTCTAAATTGTCTTCTTGTTTATAATTTTCTAGGTCTTCTTCCACAAAATTCAGCATTTGGTTAATTGCAGTAATTGATGAATGTGCAGAAATAGCTTTGAATTTATTTCCAAATTTTATCCCCAATCGAAGTGCACCAAATCCGCCCATTGAAAGTCCGGATATAAACAAATCACTATTGCTACTTACTGCAGAAATATTCTCAGTGACAGCGTTGGGCACATCTTCAACAATCCATTTTTCAAAATCTTTTTGATTGTGTTTTAAATATCCAGAGCCATCACCCCACAAACCATCCGAAGGCATAGCAATCACCATAGGTGTAAGCTCATTATTTTGAATCATCTGCAATGCAGAACGATGAACTCCCGCCTTTTGTGTCCATACCCATGCACTACCATAAACACCATGAAGTAAAATTACCAATGGCAAATTCTCAGCATTTTCTATAGGCGGAACAAAAACACATATATCACCTCTACCTTTTAAATTTTTTGATTTTACCGTAATAAACCTAAGGTTATCACTTTCAAATTTCGGGTCTGATATTTCCGTTGTTCTAAACAATTTTTCCATCAATCAAATACAATTACACCTTTGGCATTTTTACCAGACAACATATCTTCAAAAGCTTTTTTTAAATCATCGAGAGCATAGGTTCTAGTAATCATCTCTTCTAATTTTATACTACCATTATTATAATGCTCTACAATTTTCGGAAAATCTATATTAGGATTACATCCCCCATACAATGGATTAATATACACCTTATCCCATTCAAACAAATTCATATCGACAGTAATTTCTTGTTCTATTCCACTTACTTGCACAGCAGTACCGGCATTACGAACCATTGCCAATGGCGCCATACCTAACTCAGGCACAGCAGTACACTCAAAGGCATAATCAGCTCCTCGATTATCGGTCATTTTTTTGACTTGCGCTGCTGCTCGAAGTAGGCCGATATCATTTTTATCTGCTAATATCGAATGGGTAGCACCAAATTCCATAGCCATTTCTAAACGACCTCCATTTGTGTCAATAGCGATAATTTTAGAAGCCTTACTCACTTTGGCGCCTTGAATAACACTTAGTCCAACTCCACCAGTTCCTAAAACGACGACGGAACTTCCTTCTGTTACTTTTGCAGAATTCACCACCGAACCAAAACCTGTCATCACTCCGCAACTAATTATACTTGCTGCTGGGAATGACATTTTCTCATTTGGATTTTTTACAACTGCAGAGGCCTTAACTAAAGTATATTCAGATAAAGTTCCAATGTTAAAAGATCGCTCAATAGGTACTCCATTATAGGTCGTTCCTTCTAAATGCGCATGACCTTCGGTATAACCATTAGCTCCAGCTACAACCGGCGAATTGTTTTCACAAATGTGTTCATTCCCTAAATTGCATTGAAAACAAGTTCTACATGGCGTAGCCCAATTCAAAATAATGGAATCTCCGACCACGACATTTTTCACATTTGAACCAATAGCTTTTACAATTCCCGATCCTTCATGTCCCATTACAATTGGTTTACCCCAATTAAGTGAATCGTGATCGGTATGGCATAAGCCGGCAGCTTTTATCTTTACTAAAACCTCATCTGCTTTTGGGTCTGCTACTATCACAGTATCAATTACAAATGTACCATCACCATTGGCTATTGCACTTTTTGAAGTTATTTCCATTTTATACAAGTTTCACTTTAAATTTGATGTAGGTTCAATAAAATTTATTGGCTTAAAATTTACTATTTTATCTGCCAACTTTTCTTTATTTACTAATTGATTCGATTTAATAAATTTTGTTCCCACCACATAAGCCTTCGCATTATTAATGGCATCAACAGAGAGTAAAGTGTTTCCTCTAAAATACCAAATTGAAAAGCAAGGTTGTTCTTTTTCCTCTTTTCGAATAACAATATTATCATATCCATAAGAAAGGCCAACGATTTGCAATTTCACATTATATTGATCTGACCAAAACCAAGGAATAGAATTATAAACCACATCTTTTCCACTAATTGAAGCTGCTGCAACTTTAGCTTGGTCAACTGCATTTTGAACTGATTCCAAGCGTACATTTTTATCGTAATGTACATTATGGTGATTTGTGCAATCACCAATTGCATAAATATTCTCATCACTTGTTCGCACCGAAGCATCAACTTTTATTCCGTTTTCAATGGTGAGTCCAGCTTGTTGCGCCAATTCAATATTCACACGAATTCCTACTCCGACTATTATAATATCTGCCTGAAACGAGCTGCCATCAGAACAAACTACGGTTGAACTATCAAAAACTGTTTCTATGGAAGTTACATTTTTACCTGTCAAAACTTCCACTCCATTTTCATGATGAAGATTATGAAAAAAAGTAGACATTTCAGGAGCTGTAACTCTAGCTAAAATACGTTCTTCTCGTTCCAAAACGGTAACTGCAGTTCCTATTTTTTTTAGCGATGCCGCTATTTCGAGCCCTATATATCCTCCCCCAATAACAACAACTTTTTGATTTGTATTTTCTTCTAATGCTTTTCGAATTCCTTCTACGTCAGTAACGGTTCTTAAAGGGAATACATTTTTAGCCGTATCAAGTCCTGGAATTAGTGGTATTAGTGGACGGGCTCCAATAGCTAGTACTAACTTGCTATATTTTTGTATCGAGCCATCTTCGAGAACAACTTTTTTTTCATCAGAAATAATCGATGCTACTTTCACCCCCAACATCAATTGAATGTTATCGCGTTCGTAGCTCTCAACTGATTTCAAAGGCGTAATCGCCATACCTGCCTCATTGGTCAAATATGTTTTCGACAATGGAGGGCGATGATATGGTAATGCTGGATCAACATCATACATAATAATTTGCCCCTCAAAACCTTCTTTACGTAAGGCAAATGCGCAATTAACACCAGCATGACTGGCACCAACAATTACGCATGTTTCTATCTTAGAATTTGGAGTGCTCATTGTTATTTAGCCACAGTTAACTCCACGCCATCTATATCATCACTTATTTCAAGTTGACAACATAGGCGACTGTATTCATCAGCATTATCATCTAATTCTAACATGTCAGCTTCAATTTCACTAGCCCGCCCAGTTTTAACCATATCTTCAGGTTTTACGTGAACATGGCAGGTGGCACAAGAGCATACGCCACCACAATCCCCATCAATACCTTTTACATTATGTTCTACGGCCAGTGCCATTACAGAACCAATAGTTCCTTCTAATACAATTGTTTCGTTATCACTTGTGATAAATGTAATTTTTGCCATGTTACCTATTTAATTAATGAGTTAAATTTTGCATTTAAATAATCAAAGCCCACTTTTCTTTTAAATTCGCCAAGATTTTCAATGTTTTCTTTGTAATCGAATACTTCTATATTTTCAACCTTCTCAGCCATAGTTTTTAGTAGTATTCGCATTATTTGTCGTGCATGAGTTGCCCCTAAACAATTATGATGACTAAACCCAAAACCAACATGCGGATTAATTTTTCTGTCTATTACAATCTCGTTGGCATTTTCAAAAACTGCTGCGTCTCTATTTGCTGAAGCCCAACACAATGAAACCCGTGTATCCGCTTTTACGGCATATTCGCAAACATGAGTATCTTCTGTAACAACACGCCCCATTTGTGTTAATGGCGAAAAATAACGAATCATTTCTTCCACTGCATTATTAATAATTTGCGGCTCTTTTCTAAATCGTTCTAAAGACTCTTGATGTTCTGACAAGTATGAAATTGCATTTGTAATGGCATTAATTACAGTATCCCTCCCACCTGCAAAAGTTAAAACCATCACCCCTTTTACTTCTTCTTTGGTTAGTTTCTTTCCAGCTACCTCAGAATCCAAAAGCATGGAATACAAATCTTCTCCCGGGTTAGCAATTGATTTTTCGATTTGTTCATCAATATAATGATATAAGATATTTGCCTTATCTCCATCTAAATCAGAATCTTCACTTCTAAAGACATGCGTTCCCCAAGAAATCCATTTTTCAGCTTCTTCAAAAGGAATGTTCAATAACAAGGTTAAAGCTCTTGATTGTAAAACAAGTGCAAACTCTTCGATTACTTCAACTTGCGCTTTGTTAAGAGTTGCATCTACCAGGTCATTAATTTGCCCAGTTAACTGCTTAATATAATCAGCTTCTAAAGGTCTCTTGAACCATGGTTCTACAAGTTTTCGATACAAACCATGAACGGGAGGATCTAATTCAAAAGGAATTTGTCTTGTTTCTCTAATATTCACTTCTGACGGAACAACAATTCGCCCCGGTTTTGCAGCAGATTGAAAGGTCTTGTAGTTATGTGCTGTTTTACGAACGTCTTTGTGACGCAACAACATTTTCACAGGATCATTTTGGTCTTCCATTGCACCTAAACCCTTTTCTAATCGTGCTTTTTCAAATGGGTCTCGTAATTCACTTTTTTGCATATCAATCTGAATTTATCGAATTATCAAATTCTAGAGGTACAAAAATTATAAAATTAATTTCAAAAGAAGTAGCGGATTTTAGCCAAAAAATAAACTATTCTGTTATAAATATGTCTATTTTTATTTTTTTTAGCTAAAATAAATTATGAAACCAATTTTAGAGCCAATACTATTAGGGCAAAATAAATCAATACTTGGGTTTCAGTATGAGGCGCCTAATTTTGAAACGCCTTGGCATTTTCATCCGCAGCATGAACTAACTTATATAGTAGAAAGTGTGGGCACAAAATTAATAGGAGACTTTGTTGGATCCTACGAACCAGGCGAATTAGTACTCTTGCGTTCTAATCTACCACATTGTTGGAAAAACATTCCTAATTCAAGCAGTTTCTCAAAATCTATCGTTATTCAATGGAATAAAGGGGTATTCCCTAAGGTCCCCGAATTAGAACTTATTTTCAATCTTTTGAGAAAAGCCGATAAGGGATTGCTTTTTGATAAAGATCAAACCAAAGAATTATTGCCTTTACTTCAACAATTGCCTAAACTAAAAAAACATGAACTTTATGTTCAACTTTTACAATTGCTTACTAAACTTTCTACTTGTTCATATAAAACTATTTCTGAAGCTAGCTTTACAGATAACTTAACAACAAAATTCGGTAGTCGAATGTCGGCAATTCACGATTTTATTTCTAAAAATTTTAACCGCAAAATTTATTTAAAAGAAATGGCAGAATTGGTGAATATGTCAGAACAATCTTTTTCTAGGTTTTTTACAAAAATGATGCGGAGACCATTTTTCACCTATTTAAACGAATATCGAATCAACATGGCAGTGAGAATGTTGCTAGATACCGACAAATCTGTTTCGCAAATTGGTTTTGATTGCGGCTATGAATCATTGCCTTTTTTTCATAAACAATTTAACAAGTTCAAAGGATGTACGCCCCTTACTTTTCAAAAAAACTTCAAAAGCATTTCTATTTAATTTCTTAGCACTTGAATTGATTTATACCCGAAACTAACCTATATACACCAATTTTTAGTGGTCCAATAACCATATGTTACAGTTTATTGAACAAAAACGATATGTTATTTAGCTTTTAAAGCGGAAATTGGCCTCAGTAATTTTAAGAATAATTATTGATTTAAAAACATAAATAATACTATAAAAAATGTCGTATTTCAAAAAGAGTTTGATTTTACCCTTCTTCTCACTTTTAATTCTTTCTTGTGGTTCTAAAACAGATAAAAAAACTGCAGATGTTTCAACAACAGATTCGGTGAAATTATATGAACCCAATTGGGAATCTATTAAAAAAAACTACAAAGATCCTGAATGGTTTAATCAAAAGAAATTCGGCATCTTCATACATTGGGGTGCATATGCTGTTCCTGCTCATGGATCAGAATGGTATCCGAGAAGAATGTACATGGACACCGCCACATTTACAGCACAGTTAAAGCATCAAAAAGATGGTCCTAATGAAACTTTCCTTTATCATAAGAAAACTTATGGTGATCAAAAAGAATTTGGTTATAAGGATTTCATACCAATGTTTAAGGCGGAAAAATTTAACCCCGAAGAATGGATTTCTCTCTTTAAAAAATCTGGCGCTAAATATGTAGTGCCAGTTGCAGATCATCACGATGGATTTGCCATGTATAAATCAAATACTACAAGATGGAATGCTGTTGACATGGGGCCAAAACGCGATGTTTTAGGAGAATTATTTATAGAAGGAAGAAAACAAGGAATGATAATGGGGGCCTCTTCGCATTATGCATTTAATTGGTCCTTCTACAATAAGAAAAATCATTTTGATACTTCAGACCCTCAATATTCCGATTTATATTCGCCTAAAGGTCAAGATTTAAATGAACCTGTTTCTGAAGAATTCAAAGAAATGTGGTGGGCAAGAACTAAAGATTTAATTGACAACTACCAACCTGATATTCTTTGGTTCGATTTCTATTTAGATATACCTGATTATGCCGATTACAGACCAAAACTTGCAGCTTACTATTACAATAAAGGAATAGAATGGAACAAAGAAGTTGTTTTACAAGACAAGAATTTTAGTCATGAGGCCTTTCCTGAAGGAACGGTAATTTACGACCTTGAACGCGGTAAACTTCCCGGAATTCGAAAATTACCTTGGCAGACAGATACTTCAATTGGTAAAAACTCGTGGTGCTATGTTACGAATTGGGAATCAAAAACCGCAAATAGTTTAATTGATGATTTGGTTGATATCGTTTCCAAAAATGGTAACTTATTACTGAATGTTGGCCCTAAAGCCGATGGAACAATACCTGATGACCAACAAGAAATACTAATGCAAATGGGAGATTGGCTAGCTGTAAACGGCGAAGCCATTTATGATACTAAATACTGGAATATTTTTGGAGAAGGTCCTACTGAAGTTAAGAAAGGCCATCATTCAGAAGGCCAGAATAAAGAATTTACAGGTCAAGACATTCGATTTACACACAAAGAGAATAAATTATATGCTATTATGATGGCATGGCCAAAAAATGGAAAAGTTACCATAGAATCTTTAGGTAAGAATTCGGAATTTGGCAAAGACTTAAACGTAAAATCTATTCGTCTTTTAGGAAATGATGTTAAAATAACTTTCGACCATTTAGACAACGGTTTAACGGTTAACAATCTTGGTGAGAAATCAGGCGATTTCGCTCATGTTCTCGAAATACAATTGTAAATAAAATTATAGTTCTACTAAGGGTTGGCGGCCAAATTTCCCCGCCAACCTTTACTAAGTTGAATGGTTAATTGTTCGACTAACTCTATATGCTCCGAGGCAATGTTTTTGGTTTCATCTGGGTCGGTTTCATGGTCATATAATTCTACATAAACAGGTTTTGATTGCGCATTCTTCCTATCCTTCCAAGCAACAAAACGGTACTGCTCAGTTCGCATTGAATAACCCATTAAGTCATTCTCAAATAAATCGCGATTCCATTTTTCTCCCTGTTGTTTTATAATTCTACCTTCAACTTCTTCAATTAAAGGTCCGAAATAAGTTTCTCGCATTTCAGGAGTTAAAGGGTTCGCTGCCCATTCACGTATTGCTGGACTCGGGAATTGACTAAATGCTGCTTTTTTCCATTTTCGTTTCGGATTAGTAAGTAACGGCACAAAACTTTGTCCTTCCAAATGATTTGGTAATTCTAGTCCTGCCAATTCAGTAAGCGTAGGATACATGTCAATTAACTCCACCAAAGCATCGGATTTTTTACCTCGGCTTTCATTTGGCATATTGGGTGTCCAAATCATCATTGGAACGCGAGTGGCTATTTCATAATTGGTAGCTTTACCCCAAACACCCATATCACCCAAATGCCAACCATGGTCACTCCATAAAATGATAATCGTATTATCTCGAACACCAGACTCTTCCAAAGCAGAAATCATTTTTCCTATTTGTGCATCTACATAACTAACAGATGCCAGATAGGCATGCTTTAGTGTTCTTGCTAATTCACCTTCAATTGGTCCGCTTTTAGGTATTCCGTGGCGAACACGTAATTCAAAAGAAGCATGCAATCCCATTGCAGCTCCGTCAACTGGAGCTTTATTATGTTCAGCCATTGGAATTTGTTCGCGATCATATAAATCCCAATATTTTTTTGGAGCCAACCAATCTAAATGAGGAAGACGAAATCCGAGTCCTAAAAAAAATGGCCTATCATTTTTTTCCACCATGTCTTTTAATGTTGCTATCGCCAGTTCAGTATGATAACCGTCGGTATAAGCATGGTCAGGTACATCAGCACTTTCATAGGCTGGTCCACGACCTAGCGCATAATGACTATTACTAGTATATTTCGCACGAATTTCAGCTTGATTCTTTCTATAAATCTCTTGATTTTTCTTTAAGGCATAACCCCCTACTAACTTTGGTCGTTTAAATTTAACTTTATCTACTGCAGGTTGACGACTCCATGAAAGTGCAGAATCCGTAAATTTTCCATGATAAATTTTTCCGGCATAAACCGTTTCGTAGCCGTTATTTTTAAAATGTTGCGGCAACGTAATTATATCTGGATTTTCATCTCTAAAATAATTGTAATTCTCAAAAACATTAATGGTTTCTGGTCTTGCCCCAGTCATTAAGCTAGCACGAGACGGACTACAAATGGCTTGCTGACAATACGCATTTTCAAATAAAATCCCTTGACTAGCTAACTGATCCATATGGGGTGTTACTGCAATTTCTGAACCGTATGCACCAATTTCAGGCCTTAAATCGTCTACAGCAATAAAAAGAATATTAGGTTTTTCCTGAGATGTTTCTTTGGTTAATTTTTTTTCTTCTTTACAACCAGAACATAAAATCAGAAAAACTAGTACAATACACTGAAGTTTCATTTTAGTCTTATTTAATTGGAATGATTTCTATATCATCTAAAAAGAATCTAGAAGCTTTTTTCTCAGGAACATCTTCTGCACGAACTTCAATTTTAAACTGATCCGTTTTACTTGAAGTTTCAACTTTTAAAAACTTCTTTTCAATAGTGATCCATTGACGTCTTTCTAAGCCTTTTAAGTCAATAGGAATTTCCATTTTTGGGTTTTCGAAGGATAGATATAATTTCTCAACTGCCCTACCTTGGTCTAACCAAACTTTCAGCGATAAATTAAATTCTCCTTCTGGAATATTTATAGCCCCTTCTGGAGAAAGTGCAACTACATGTTCAGTTTCTAATTTTTCATTCTTAGCAAATCCTGAGAATTCAAGACTGTTCACTCCTGAAT
>NZ_JBDVFA010000057.1:0-7243 GCF_039941195.1 Aurantibacter sp.
GGGGCGAACTTTTGAGAAATTCGCTGACTACTGACGGTGTCAAGCCTATTTTTATCAAATAAAGTCAATAGATAATCAAGAGATGCTATTCGTTGTTTATTTTCTTCAATAGAGGCATTTATTTTCTTCAGGTTCGTTTCAAATTCTGTTTGTAGCGACAACAGATATTCCTGCTCTAGACTTCTTTGTTCGTTATAATTATTGTTGTTATTAATACTCAAAGCAATCAAAATTCCAATTACCACAAGCACAATTTCTCCAATGGCATAAAGTAGATATTGGCTAAATTTATTTTCTGAGAGTAGTCGTTGTCTTATACGTCTGAAGAACTTAATCATAGTTTATTGGTTGGTTATAATGAAGCACAACAATGGAGGATACATACTTTTATCAATATTTCGCATTAGCAATACATATTGTAACTCGTACGTATAGCTGATTTTTACTAAAATGTAGGGGGAGGGTGTACCATGCGTGCTATTGCAATATAAAACTTTTTTAAGGGAGAATCTAGCGCTAATTGCAGCTAACTTTTAAGCTAGCTTTCTACTTAGATTAAAGCGAATTATTAAAGCTTTCCGACGGTACGAGATGAAAATTTGGTAGTCTTCGGAAATACATACAGTCTTTTGGTTTAAGCACTTTTTGCCCTATTTGCTGTAGGTATTATTGGTATTGGTTATTTTTTCCGCTTATCATTTACCTAATCGATGAACATTTTATTCCCATCCTCATCTGCACACATTTCTTGTCCACTTTTTTCTCGCAGAATATTCGCAATTATAAATAACTTCTCCATTTCTTCTTATAAAGTCCACTTATAATTTTCGTGATAAAAAGTCCATTCCTCAATTCCAGAAAAATATTTTATTTCATTCTGTACCGTCCACAGTTTTCCGGATTTGAGCAACTTCAGGGAATAGTTGTCCATCACTTCTTTTGTGGGCAAGGTTAAAATCTTTGAAATAGTAAATTTCTTCATTTCAGGTAATTGATGTGCAATCGGCAAGATTAAGTATGCTATGTTTTTAACTTATAGAATGACCCTTATTTGGTTAAAAAAAAGTTTGATTACCTCACTTCGAAAAAAAATGAAATATAGGTGTAAAAGGCTGTGGCTCTATTCGTAGTAAAAAATTAATTGCCCCCCTTATAAGTAAGGTTTTCGAGGTTTATTTCCCCAATTTTTGAAGTCAACCCAGCATCGGAATACAGTTCCATTATAGGATTCAGTAAATGATAGGTGTATTTTGGTGCATAAATCATAGGATTCTCGGGTTGGAACCCTTCATAGACAACTCTAACTTTTACCACCATCTGCGGATTCTTTGTTTTATCGTTTATCAACCCTTCGGCTGCAGCCGGATCTATTTTAAAAAGTACCTCGGCATTTATATGTTCCACCTGTTGTGTTTTATTCAAGATTTGTTGCCCGTATGATGTCTTGGGAAGAAATTCAAAAAAATAATTATCCCTAGTACTTCCAAAATCCATACTATAACTAGACCTCCTTTTGGTGGGAAGTTGCACCCAAAATCCATTTTTGTCGAAATCATAGGGTCCTTTGAACTCCAGCGGAACAACAAATTGAAAATCTTCCGTAGCGTCCTCAAAAAATGTTTGGGTCCATTTCAGTATTTTATCTAAATACTTTGCTACAAATGCCACATATTTTTCATTCTCAGTAAAATCATCGGCATATTCCCCGCCCCATTTGGATACAATGGGGCCATTACCGGTACCGTCCCGATCATTCATAAAATATTCCTTTTTTAAGGCATCCGTACCCATTAAAAATGCAAAATTCATTAGGTATCCTTGTGCCATATTGGATTTTACCTCTTCTTCTACCAAGGGTTTACTAAGGGGGGTGAGGGCCGTTCTGTCCATTACCTTAAAATGATCCTTTAGCGTCTGCATTCGTGCCAACAATAAAAATGCATTATAACCCTTTTTTATTTTTACTCTTTTCTCATTGACCTCGGGAGTAGACACGGGCATTTTAGGATTGTTGGGCATGGTATAAAAATCACAGGAACCGAATCTTAGAATACCCTTAAATTTTTGAACGTAAATATCATGAAATGCCGGATCTGGCGATTTATACACCAAATAATCCGATTCGTTAATAGTGGATGTTGATTGCTGTACAGCTGTAGGCGGCACGACCTTGTTTTCATCGCTTATGACAGTTCCTAATTTTTTTGATTCCTCCTCATTCTTTGTTGTACCCGTGTTTCCTGATAAGATATCGTCTACCTCTTTATCGGTCTTGTCAATAAGTTTTTCCTCGGCTTGCTGTTTCAGCTTTTTAAAAAACTGGGCATTGGCTTGGGGTGCCATTATAAGGAACAACATTCCCATTACCACTATAATTGTACGACTGCTTCCCATCTGTCAGTTTTTAAGATTTGTACTATTAATATCTACCTCTCCCATTTTGTCCGTAAGTGTCACATCCTTATAAATTTCAAGGATCGGACTCTCCAGTTCATATTCCCATTTTACAGAGGTTGTATTGTTGGGCTTGGGGTTTACAAGCACCTTGAACACTACATATACTGGTGACCTAGCAATTAACTTGTAGGTCTTTGCCTTATCGGCATCCATGCGCAGGAATATTTTTTTGCCTTGGTGCCTTATTGCTTTTTCGTCCTCGGTGTAGGGCAAAAAATTGGACTGATGTAGTATGAAGTCCCCTCCGATAGAAAATAGATTCCCTATCCAATACCCCTTTTCCTTAAAATCATATTTTTCGGCCACCATCCCCTTTGCCACATAATAGGCGACCTCGCTACCATCGGTATAAAATGTTTGGCTCCAATTTTTAAGGGTATTGAAGTATTCCTTTACAAAGGTGGTATAGCTACGGTTCTGGGCAAATTCATTTGTAGACGTACCTCCCCAATACGAAACAAATATTCTCTCCCCTGCCCGATTGTAGAAACTACAGGATGATGGGGTTTCCGAATCACAAAAATATTCTTTCAATTTTTCGTCGGATAGCGTTTCCCCGGCAAGAATCCTTAAATGATCCTGGGCAAATTCTGAATTCTTTTTGGCAAGGTCGCTTCTAGTATTTTTATGTTTGGTCAATTTAGACCGATCCATATCCTTAAAAGTATCCTCTAAAAATTTCAACTCTAAAAGGGCTTTATAGGCATTATTGGTGATTAAGGCATTTGTTCCATTTTTAAAGTTGAGTTCACCATACCTTGGCAGGCCTTTATATGCCTGTATTACAATATCCCTAAAATCTTTGGAAGGTGCCTTGAACCTTAAAACCTCTTGGTCTTGAAGAATTGAGGCTGCCTTTTTTACCGGTGTTTCCGTCGGTGTTGATTTGGTAACGGTCTCTGTTTTTACATTATCGTTTACGGAAGTTTCCGATTCCCCGATTAAAAGTTGGTCCGATTTTTCACCGGCAACCTCCACCACCTTGTCCTCTACATTCTTTTTTAATTTTTTAAAAAACTGGGCATGCATTGCGCTTGGTTCCAAGAAACCAATTATGGCAAAAAGTAGTACAAAACGTGCTTTTATATTTTTAATTTTCATCATTGTCTATTATCTGGTTTTGGATACCATGGTGTTTATATCCATTTCCCCCACCCTATGGGTAAGCGCATCATCGGTATAAATTTCAATAACCGGACTGTTGAGGGTAAAGGTGGTCTTTAGCTGGTCTGCCCTATAGTTTTCCAGTCCGTTCAGCTGCCCCGTGACGTCAAAAACTAAAAACAGGTACTGATATTTTTCCGAAAAGGTCTCCGCTTTTTCAGGGGACATTTTTAAGAGGATGGATGAACCGTTGGGATGCACCAATTTTCTTTCCGACGAATTACTGGGCTGAAGGCCGAACCACCTTAACAAAAAGCCGTTGTTACTAAACTCACCGGTACGTAACCAGTAACCGCCTTCTTTAAAATCGTAGGTACCCAAATATGTTTTGGCCACGTAATAACCGTTAATTTTATTTTCTGGATATAAGGTTTTCGCCCATTCTTGCACCAACGGAAACTTTTCTTTTACAAACGAGGTGTATGCCCTCAACTTTTGAAACTCCGAAGCTCCTTTTCCGCCCCAGTACCTTATATTTCTAGGCTCAATGTAATAACCCTCTTCTGGAAATACCTTGGTACAATCTTCTTCTTTTGGATTACAGAAAAATTGGATTGCCTGTTCGGTGGTGCAAAGAGCATTTGCCAGGGCAAGTATATGTTGCTGAGCGGTGTAGGATTTCTGTTCCTTGTCGTACATGTTCGGTGTGCGCTCAGTGAAATAATCTTTATCCATTGCAGTGAACATATCTTCTTTAAATCGCATCTTTAAAAGTTCGGTAAAGGCATGCCTACTGGCAGTGTTATGGCTGAATCTTTTATCCATTTCAAAATAGGACGCTTCGTTGTGCTTTATATAGCTACCGTCCGATTTTATATAATATCCATCTTGGAGGCCAAACCGCAGTTTGCCATTGTGGGTCTGTAGCGACAAGTCTATAAAACTTGAGGAAGGAGCTGCAAAAACTTTTTCTTCCCCTTGCCCACAAACCGAAAAATGTACTGCTAGCGGTATTAAAATGATGAGGAACTGTTTCATAATTTAATTGGTTAGGTCTGCCAGTGACAATGTTTTAAAGTGTTGTGTCAGTGCCTCGTCCGTATAGATTTCCAAATCGGCACTTTCGTGTGAATAATTAAATTCTATGGTCTCAGATGTTGACCCCATTTGCTTGTTTGACCGTTTTACCTTTATCTTTTTTACCACATACAATCGTCTAATGCCCTCTTTT
This sequence comes from Aurantibacter sp., assembly GCF_039941195.1. Lineage (GTDB taxonomy): Bacteria > Bacteroidota > Bacteroidia > Flavobacteriales > Flavobacteriaceae > Aurantibacter_A. The sequence continues at coordinate 4,793 of NZ_JBDVFA010000057.1, forward strand.
TGAAATCGTTCTGCCGTTTGTTCATCCATCGAAAGCAAAAATTCAATGTTCTTGTTCCTATCTATCGAGTTTTGAAGTGCCTCCTCGAAAGGTTTCACCGGTTTAAAGACCACTTGTTTTCCGATACCCTGCCTTGAGGAAAAAATATTGTTGAGTATTATAGAATGGTATGCTGTATATCCTTTTTTATCAAAATCATAATTATTGCCTATGTTCAACATAGAAACATGGTAGCCGATTAATTCATCGTTCTCCATTATATTTTTACTCCAATCTAAAAGCAGATTTAAGCAGTTATCCACAAAAGATGTATAATTACGAAGTCTTTCAAATTCATTTTTGCCTTGACTGGCATTCTTACATTCATCTTCCAAACATAGGTTTGGTGCCACCTGACTACTTAAAAATCGCTGTAAGAAGGCGGAATTGGATTCTTTTTCGGACATATTGGAGGTCAATGTGGTTAACCCCTTCCTATCCAGATCCTCCATAAACGGCTGTAAATATTTTAAGCCGACCAATAGCGAAAAATTATTTTTGCCCGTAGTTATGATCTTGTTTTTATCATTACTCACAGGATTTTTGCCCCCACGGACCGGTCTAACCGTCCGTATTCCTTGTCTTTGGCCGCCAATTTTTTCACGATACATATTCGGAACCCCAAAACGTGTCAAGCCCTTATGAGCCTGTAATGTAATGGATACAAACTTTTCGGAAGGTGCTTGATAAACTACCGTTTCTTTAGCATCTATCGATTGTGCATTACTAGAGAGCACTCCCAAAAAACACAAAACAATGAACAAACATGACCTTGCCATAACTTTTCCCATTATATTTTTTAATCCCAAGTGATGGTTCCGTCCATAGTCAAAATAGTATCATCTTCGGTGTTGATTACCGTAGTACTATCAAAGGTGACGCTCTTGCTATCAAAATCAATTCCGAATCCATCGCCACAGGCAGTAAAAAAGTTTAGATAGGGAGAGGAACAAGCATGCCTGTACTCTACACCATCTTTTATAATGGTCATGGAAATACTACTGTCGATATCAGCCGAACCTCCAGTAGAAAAATCAGCAGCTACAATAACAAATCCGTTCTGGTCGTCGTCATAAACGAATTCATTATCTACCACAGCAATATTCTCTGACAAGAGTATAACGGACTTATCCGTTCCCGTAAGGGATGCATTTGCAACCTCAATATTTACAACGGATAACGAGGTTCCCAATTCCGATGTTTCATCTCCGGACAATGTAATATTACCATGTGCCCCGTTGGAAATTATTTCCTCTTCCGTACTATCATCCGACCCACAACCAAAAATGAGAAAGAAGGTTGAACAGTACAGTAAATTTTTAACTTTCTTTTTCATGCGGTTACCTAATTATTTGGTTTAGTTATATCCAAACTATCAATTATTACCGGTCCGTACCATACAGAATTATTCTACGTATTCATTTGCCATTTTACCGTTGCAATTGTTCAAATATTCGTAAACACTAGTTCAACCATTGATTAATTGAACAAAAAGTTTAAATTTGAATATAAGCAACCTCATAGCATGCCCCTACCAACTAAAAAAAAGTATGGTATAATACTTATCTGTTTGGTACATTTTTTTGGTACTTCTCAGCAAAATAAATTAGACTCCTTAAAGAATGAGTTACAAACTCACACCGTAAAAGATACCATAAGGGCAGGCCTGCTTATTGAGTTAGCGAGTGAAATGACCTATTCCGAACCAAAAGAGGGATTTTCATTCGTAGAAGAGGCCCTTACTATTTCAAAAAAAGATGGGTGGATTAAAGGTGAGGCCTTGGCCCAACGCCAAAAAGGCAATTTGTATTATGTTTTAGCTGATAATCTAGATGCCTTGGACGCCTACCAACAGGCTTTGGTGCTCAGTAGAAAAATACCCGACAAACAACTGGAATCCAGTATTCTAAGTAACTTAGGAAATATACATGCGGATTTAAAGGAATACGATCAGGCATTAGAAAATTACCGTGCCTATTTAGAAACGTCACAGGCAATGGGCAACCGGGCGGAAGAAATTAAAGCACTTTCCAATATCGCCATTATCTACAACGATACTGAAAATTTTAAAGAGGGTGTATCTTACTTGAACAAAGCCCTAGAATTGGCCAAACAGGAGGAAAACGATTTGTTCATCGCGGCTATTACCAACAATTTGGCTTTGGCAAATAAAAATTTGGGGGAGCACCAAAAGGCACTTGATTACTATCAAGAAGCTGTGGCAATAGCACAAAAAATAGGCAATAAATACATAGAAGCATCCGCTCTAAACAGTATCGGAAAAATAAACGTATTGTTGGAAAACTATACCGTGGCCGAAACAAATGCAAACAAAGCACTTTTCCTTTCCAAAGAAATCGGGGCCGTGGAGTGGGAAGCTGATTCTTGGGAGGTATTAAATAAGGTTCATGA
>NZ_JBDVFA010000058.1:0-6009 GCF_039941195.1 Aurantibacter sp.
CAGCTTTTAAATACAGCTTTTAAATAATGACTAACGAAAATTAATTATAACTTTTAAGTAAAACTGCTTTGACATAATTGTTGACGATATAGACCTAAAGGCGCTATATCTACAATTATATCAAATAGCACAGCTATACGCCGTTTTACATTATAAACATGTTTGTACTATAATGTTCCGCGTTATGTAACTTGAGCTTTGGTTAAAAGCGAAAGTTGTTACAATCTTCATTGATTTTTTTCTTTCTAAAAATTTTCTTCTCAAAAGGTAATGGAACACTTATTAACTGACCGACAGCAGGAGGGAAGGCAATGTGTGTGGAATGGTATTTTACTACAAATTTTAATAAACTACGGAAAACCGTAATTTATTTCTTGTTAATATTTTATATATTTAAATACTCCAAAGAATTGAATACCTGCATTTTATTCCCCTCGTAAAAGTATAATCCAAAAATACCTAGAGTTGGGTATTTGACGAGTTATAAAAAATTAATTAATTAGGTGTTAATCTGTAAGAATAGTGACATGAAAAAGGGTATTTATAAAAATCTGATTGTTCTAATATTTTTAATTCTAGTAGGACAAATTAATGGCCAAACTGATGGTATGAAAGTACATGTCATTGATATTGGCCAGGGAAGTGCAACGCTGTTAGAATTTCCATGCGGCGTGGCTTTAATAGATGTGGGTGGTGAGGATAATCTTCTTTATAAATCAGAGGATGAAATAAAATTTTATTTGTACGAATTTTTTAATCGCAGAACAGATTTAAATAATACTATAGATTTACTAGTAGTAAGCCATCCTCATATTGACCATACAAGGGCTTTGATAAATATTTTTAAGGATTATAAAATTAAAAATGTAATTACCAATGGTCAAGAAAAAGGGTCAGGAAAAGCTGGTCAAAAATATGTACATGAATTTATTCGGCAAACAGAAAGAACTGAAATAGAAGAAGATAATATTGGTTATTTTGAAAGTAGAAACTCTAGGATTCCTAATACAGGTTTTACCAATAAAATCATAAGTCCTATTAAATGTTCAGTATTAAGCCCAGAAATAACACTATTATGGGGTCGCATTGATGAAAACCCTAATGATTGGTCAACTAGTGCATTTGATAATCAAAACAATCATTCCGTTGTATTGAAAATTAAATACGGAGATTCATCAATTTTATTGACAGGAGATTTGGAGGATGAAGGAATAGAAAAACTATTGGAAAAATATGGCCACACAAATATCTTGGATGTGGATATGTATCTTGTTGGACATCATGGCTCATATAATGGTACAACACCAGAGTTTTTAAAAAAAATGACCCCGGAAATTGCCATATTATCATTTGGGAAACCTGAAAGAGAAATACCTTGGACAGCATGGCAATATGGGCATCCTCGCAAAAGTTTAATTGTGAGCTTAGAGAATGCGGTCACGGGTTTTAGAAGTCCAAAAAAAGTTCTTGTAGCCAACAAGCCAAAAAAGTTTAAAGAATTTGAAATTACCAAAGCTGTATACGGAACTGGTTGGGATGGTGATTTGGTTTTTGAAACCTCTAGTGAAGGCTGGCTAAAGGAATACGACTTAAAGGAAAATCTTTTAATAAAAAATAACAATTTTGTACTTTTTTCTAAAGACTTTCTAAATAATGAAGATTCTCTTCAGAACCTTCAAAAGTTGAAATTTTCCATAATAAAGGACGAATTAGATGATAGAGTGTCGAAGTTCTTTTACAACAAGGATAGTCTTCCAAACATAGGTCCGGCGACAATGACAAGAATAAGGGCACGACTACGTGGAGAGAATTAAATTTCAAAAATTACCAGCAAAATTAATATTTAATATATGAGTAAAGATTATCCTGTTTTTTTATCACGAATAGCAAAAGGTGAAGACAAAATTGAAGGAGGTTCTCAAGACAATCTTGCAGATGTAATTTCTGAAATTATCATAGAGGATAAATTAGAAAAAAAGGTAATTGGATTGGAAGGAGATTGGGGGTCAGGTAAATCAAATTTGATTAAAATAATACAATCTAAGCTTGGGCAAAATTACCACACTTTCATTTTTGACGCTTGGGGAAGTCAAGAGGATTTAACTAGGAAATCATTTTTAGAGCAACTTATTAATGAACTATTTACTGAAGAATTCTTAACCGAAAAGGAAAAATGGAAAGATTTAAAAAATCGTTTATTATCTAATACATCAACAACTCATACTCAGAAATTTCCACAAATCAAGAGTTACTGGTTAGTAATCTCACTTTCACTCCTTCTTTACACAGTCCTATCAAGTACCTATGAACATATAATAAAAAATTTCGACTACGTTGAATCTGTTTTCTTCAGTTATTGGAAACCTATAATATGGATTTATCTAATTCCTGTCGGTATTTTTATGTGGGGTATCAAATTATCTAGGAAAGAGTATTTAATAGAGAGAGAAAAAAATAGCAAGAAGGATGTTATTGAGCGAGATAGCAAATGGGTAACAATTGGTAAGCTATTTTATTGGTTTAATGGAAAAGAAATAAATTCAGAGGAGGTTCAGAATATAATAGAAGACGAACCATCTGTTAAGCAGTTTAGAGAGTACTTTAGAAATATAGAAGATGAAATTAAAGGTAAAGGAAAGCTAATATTGGTATTTGATAATCTTGATAGACTTGATAATGATAAAATTAAGTCCCTTTGGTCATCCATTCATACTTTTTTTGCCGAGGATAACAATTCCTTTAAATCTTGGGTTATTGTGCCATATGATAAAGCAAAATTACAAGAGCACCTTGAAAATGGACTACATGGTTTTATAGGTAAAACATTTTCATTGAATTTTAGAATAACCCCACCGGTCGTAACCCAATGGGAACAATTCCTTAATCAGATGTTGGATGATGCATTTGGCAAGGAATTACTTAACCAAGAAGAAATAGAATATGTAACAAAGCTATTTGATGTTTTAGCCTCAAATAAAACGATTAAACCTCGACAAGTCATCAACTATACAAATGATTTAGTATCCATGTATAAATTATGGAGAAATGATATTGAAGACGACAGTATAAAATTTCGATACATAGCCTTATTCACTTTAGTTAAGGATTCCATTGTTAAGACTCCAAATGAGTCGATTCTTAATCGTGACTACTTAGAAGGAGCAGAAGTCTTTTTTAAAGATGATGAGGACTTAGATACAAGTATGTCTATGCTTACGTTTGGAGTGAAGAAGGATTTAGCTGATGAAGTTCTTTTGGATAGACAACTTAAGATTGCATTAAGAGAAGGTAAAAAAGAAATAATCGAATCTTCCTTAAAACATAGAGCATTTCAAAAATATTTTTTTCAAGCGAATTCTGCTATTCCATTAAGTGAAAAATTAAAGGGTATAGTAAAGATTTACAATGTAGTTAATGAGGTCTTCTCTGCAAACATGATGAACACTTTTTGGGAAGATTTTGGTACGGAAATAAAGTCAATCGAGAGTGAATTTGAAGTACTGAATGATAACCATAAAGCTATTTTAAAGAATACCGAAAAGAGTACTGGTAAAAGTATTTTAATAAAGCTAATTAAGGAGTTGAAAAAAGACTTTGATTCTCTTACAAATCAAGAAAAATATTTCACTCAACTACTACTTATTGAAGAGTTCATTAGTGAAGAAAGTATCGAGATTGATTTCTTTACCTTGATAACTAAAATTAATTTTAGTGCAGAACCATATATGAAATTTGTAGGCAAGACAAAGAGTAATTATAAAAAGTATAAAATTTCATGTTCTCAAAAGGAACTTATAGGATGGTTTTTTGGAGAGAATGAGGAATTAGATATGAATAGAGTTTCCAGTAACCTAACGGAGTTAGAAACCGTTAAAGACGATTATGAAATGGACTCTATCATTGAAGATATTTCTGCGAAGATTAAAACCATTGCCCATAGTGACAAAGAGAATTTAACCAAATATATAAGGATATTAAAAGTCATAGCAGAAAGACCTGTCAAGCTGGAACTTAGCACTCAATTCTACGGACAACTAACTTCGGCAAAGTTAGACTCCAATGAAATATACGAAGATGCCTATTGTGTTGGTATTTCTGATTTTCAGGTTTCTCATGCAAACTCATCGAACTTTCAAAGTTCTTTAAGAAGCTTGACAGAAGAGCAGATAGAAAAAATTTCAAGCAAGATTGAATCGTACATGAATTATCGAGAACTACTTGAATTGTTAATTACAAACACAACTGCAAACGGTTTTGTTAAATTGAAAGAAGTTGCGCATAAAGTTACAATCAATGATTATGGAGAATCATCTTTAAATATTTTATGGGCACTTAAAAATTTTGATAGTATCGCAACAAAAGTCTTTGACGATGATAAGGAAAAAATAAAAGGCTTTGTCGAGAAACTAAGTTCATGGCATATGTTCTACAAAGGAGAAGTTGAAAGTATTTCGAAAGGCTTTTTTGAACATTTAAATCGAGGAGAGTTAAAGCTCGTAGAATTAATAATAAAGAATGTATTAGTTTATTACGAAGGTTTGTCGAAGGAACAAATCATGGAATCCTTTAAAACGAAGAACAAAAATTACAAAATACTTAATTCTTTAATTGTCAATGATTTAATTGATAAATTCTCAGATGCTTTTTATAGCTCCTATGATGATTACATGAAAGGAATAGCTAGTGAGGAAGAAGTTGTTCCGGAAATTGGTTTTTGGGATAAACTAATTGATAAACTTAATGGTAATAAGCTAAAGAGTACTTTTACAAGTATAAGAGATATATTTATTAACGAAAGGGGAGAGTTAAAAGAAGGCGAACTATATTTCTTTGAAAAAGGTTTAATAAATTATGCGAATCTTTCTACAAAACCTGAAAGAAGTACACTTAAAATAATAATACCATTAATTGAATCTGATTCTAATTTTGACATTTTCTTGGATAATAAAGATTCACTTTTACCAATTATTCAATCATCTAAACAGCATAACGAAACTGCTATTGGAGAACTTCAATTGAGATATAATTCAAAAGACTATTTGGATGACGAAAGAATGAAAGAAATTGCAACGACGCTGAATCTAAAAAAGGAAGATGTTAGTAAATCAGATGAAGAACAAGAAAAATAATGAATCTAACGTATGGTTGGCCTAAGAGAATTTTGGCAAAACAATAGGGGAGAGGAGCGTTAAGAATTTTAGGGGGCTGGTTACAATAATTGTTGATTGCCAGAATTGGTTGTATTGCTGCCTTTGAGTGGTCTTAAGTGTTACAATGGATCCTAAAATTTAGCGACCGACCCGTACATTGTTTCCAAAATTATCTGTTAGCCTTGATTTTTTTGTTTCTTTTTTTATCAAGAAAAAAAGATAAATAAAACGCTTACAGGTTGCAATGCTGAAAGTCTATTTTACATAATGTTAGAAACACTTAAAGAAAAACTTCAAACAAGACGAGAGGTTAGCAAGGGCTAAGAAATTATTTCGCAGAGAAGCCAACGCTTCAGCTCGCGCATATTTTAAAAGGTCTGCAAGACCTTCCAAAATACTGCCGTGTTGCGGCAAGCTGACGAGAAATGCGGAGCATTCATAAGCACCTTTAAAAATCAATAAATGTCTTGCGAATAATCTCGTAGAAAAAAATCTTGCAGGGTTTTCATCGAATACGAGAATTTTGAATGAATCTAAAAGGACAGCTATTAAATTCGTGACAAAAGAAATTAGCCAGTGGCCGATTACTTTTGGTGGCGAGCTGATGCTGCTGCGTTGAAATGAGAAATTTTTATGTATGACAGAATTGCTGGCTATTGTTTTTTACTTTCCAGTATAACGGATTTACTATAATCGGCCAGTTCTATAAATATTTTTAAACTTTCCAGTAAACAGCTTTTAAATACAGCTTTTAAATAATGACTAACGAAAATTAATTATAACTTTTAAGTAAAACTGCTTTGACATAATTGTTGACGATATAGACCTAAAGGCGCTATATCTACAATTATATCAAATA
>NZ_JBDVFA010000059.1:0-16836 GCF_039941195.1 Aurantibacter sp.
TCTTCTTCTTCTTCTTCTTCCTCTTCTGGTATATCTACGGTCTCTGAAGCCAAAATTTCAATAGCATTTATAATTGGGTGTCTGTTGCCACCATCCGAAGCCAGTGAAGAAAAATCGATATCTAATTGACCATCTGTAACATTTACGGTATATGTTTTTGTTAGTAAAGTTTCTGCGCCAACTTCGGCAAAAACATCAAGATTATCTTCAACTAAGTTATCTTCAATGGTTACATCAAAAACTCTTAAGCCTTCGCCACCATTTCCGCCACCAGTAGCCCCAAACCAAAGTTCTGCAAAATGTAGCAGCACCGTATATTCACCATCCTCCAAAGAAATTTCATAACTCAACTCTTGAGAACGGCTGTATCTAAATGATTTGTATGGAGCTTCGAGATTTGTCTGCGGTCTGTTTAAGGTATTTCCAGTATTATAAGAAGTATCCGCCGAGAAAATATTTCCATCTTTTTGAAATTCATTACCTCCCGCATTAATTCGAAGCGCAAAATTATTTATTGGCTCGTCAACAACTTCATCTTCAATTTCTTCACCCAAATAGGCCTCAGAACGAATGCGATATGCCCAATTTTTTTCACGCTCATTATTTGGCAAGGTTGGAGGTTGCAGTACTCCATCATTATTAGTTTCAATCTTACCAGCAGATATCCACTCTCCTGTAGTTACATTCCACCATTCAAAAAGATATGTTTTAGCGGCTGATAAGTTTGTTATTGTAGGAAGTACAGATGGATTAGACCTTGAGACACCAGCAAAAAATCCTAATGCAAACTCTTCATCATCCGATATGGCTAAGGAATGTACAAACTTTTGGCTATCACTCAAATGGGTATCTGCTGCTGGTATCAATCTCGTATATTCGTGTCCGGTATCTAGCATAAAGTTCTTTAAGTGTCCCATTGATTGTGACTCATAAGCTTCAATAGCATTTACTTGAGGATCATTATAGGCTACCATTCTATCAGTTTTTGTACCCCAATTTTCAACTGCTCCTGCATACCATGCATCTCCCCATGCATGCCCTGCAAAGCCACCACTTAAAACAGAACCATACATTTGCATTTGTGCCATTGTAGTATCATCAAGACCTTCGGTAATTGGATTAAAATCAGAACTAGAAACCCAGCCAGGATAAAAAGGTTCTAGATTTAAGGCTGGTTGTTCTATGTCATCATACAAATCACTTAACCATTCGTGCATAATTTCATCTCTTCCAGCGTTACTTACATTTTGTACGTCCATGGTTTTTGATAGGCCAGGATATGATTGTGATTCAGCTTCATTCGGATTTCCCCAATTCGTTAGTGAAGTATCGAAAGACATTGCTGTTCTCGGTTGACCATACGGCATTTGATTACCCAATTGAACACTTAATTTATCGTACGCATATTCTACAAGAGATCGCCAAGGCTTGTAAACTTTAGCGTCTGAATCCAAATGAACCCAACTAAAAATCATATTATAACAACCATAACGTGCCCATAAATAACGGATGTAATTGTAAAAAGCATCTTTTTCTGATGCATCTGTACGAAACGGCCAACGTTCGTGGCGTCTTACAGATTCAAATAAAGTAACAAAACCTTCGTCAGCCAAAAACTGCATTCGTTGATCTACGGATTTCCAATATTCAGGATTAATTTTTCTATAATCAACCTCTTCACTCCAATCAGTAATTTCAGCATTGGGTGCTTTCATCTCAAAAGGTGTAGCGCCATTTGGACCCACTTTTTTACCCCAAGTATTATCAGACCATAAACCTCTTGTTCGATTAGGAAATTGTTTGTTTTTATTATAATCCGCTATATAAGTATCATCAGGAAAACTAGCAATAACATTAAGTCCATTAAACCCTTGGTTTTTTCTAGCTAGAATATACTCTTGAAAAGAGATTCCTGTAATATTATTTGCAGTACTATAATCAAATACTTCGGTAAGTGCAGACCATGAAGTGTCAGCAGTATAAAAGTAGGGCGTACCATCGGCATACTCCAATGTTCGATTGTTTTCCGCCACTCTAATAAATCCATGATTATTTGCATTGGCAGTAACATCGGCCTCAAAAGCAGTAAAAGAACCTTTTTTATCAATGAAAGCGGGGTCAGAATTTTCTACTGTAGCATTAATAATATTCCAGCTCCAATTTCCTGGGGAAGTTGCTACGAGACGGCCACGAAATACATTATCACCATCCCAAAATATTGGAATACGATAAACTTCATTTACCGATTCAGATTTTCTTAACTCAATCCAAACATCGACCTCTAGGTAGGCATTGTCGTATTGTAGTTGAGTCTCGAATTCGACTTCAACAACTTCCATAACAGCATAGCTGTTTTCCTGTGCTAAAATTGTAGCACTGGTCCAACTACTAAGTAGGACTGCTAAAAGAAGTTTAAATGGTAAGATTTGATTTTTAAAATAAGGCGCCTTTTTTTCTACTTCAAATAGTGAAATCATTCGATTCGGGGGGTTTGATAAATAGGTTAGTAATAGTTACGGTAAAAGCGTTGTATAAGATTTGGGCAAATCTTGAATTGTTGTCAGATAACACTTTTTGTATGTGAAACATCGATAAAGTGTTGTGAATTTCTGTTAAAAGTGAGTAGAAAGAGTATTTATGAGTAAAACACAACTAGCTTTTAAAATTAGTACTGGATAAGTTAACTATACCAGAAACGCGATTTTCAAATTAGAAATTTAAATTCAATTTAACTTTTAAAGCAAGCCGGTTCTACCGATATTAGAACAGCTTTATGCTCTAATTAATACCCACTATTGGGTATTTTATAATAACATATCAACAAGTATCTTTATACAACCAAAACCAAACTAGATGTTCCTCCTCAAAAAAAGTATTCCTTTTCTTATGCTCCTGTTGATTGTAAGTTGTAGCAAAGAAGAAGGCGCCAAAACCACAACCATTATTCCAGAAAAAAAAGTTGAACCAATACAACCAGAGAATACAGGTCCTACTATTCAAGATCAAGTTTTTACACTAAGTGAGAATCCAACTATTGGAACTTCTATAGGCACTGTTCTAGCTTCAGACCAAGAAGCGGACCCATTAACTTTTACAATTGATTCTGAACAATACCTAACTATAAATGCGACATCTGGCGAACTACAGGTAAGTCAAGATACCACATTGTTTGATTTTGAAACCGTACAAGAACTCGAATTTGAAATAACAGTTTCTGATGCTGAATTTGAAAATAGTGCTATCATTACTTTAAATTTAGAAGATGAAGAAGATGGCCCCTTAACAAATTACCAAAAAGAAGTAATCTATCAATTTAAATACATGCTTTTATATTATGAAAGCCAAAATCCCGAAGCATATTATGAGAGTATTTATAAAAGAGAAGGCGGTCTACAACTATTTTTAGATGGTAATGTTACCGACGAATTTGAACAAAATGTAGCTGCAACATTGGAAACTTACAACGCCCTTTTTACTGATGGAATGGAAATTACCATAGTAAGTACTTTAGAAGAAGCAAACGTACATGTTTACCATGGCCCTGTAGAAGCTATTAAGGATTTATGGCCATTTCATTATGACTATATTGTAAGTAATGGATTTGATGGTTATGCCGCAGGATATCAATTAGACAACGGGGATTATAAAAATACGCTTTGGGTGAACGCTACAAACACTGTTTTATTCTCACATGAATTAGGTCATTTATTAGCATTAAGTCATTCAGATTTATGCTATGAGCCAAAAAGAAGTATGATGTGTGCAAGCTCACTTCCCGCTGAACCGCTACCACTAGATTATGATATACTACGCTATTTATACCACCCAGATGTTTATTTAGGAATGCCTGCTACGGATATTGACGAAGTATTGACTAATATTATGCTAAACTTACCATCTTCGAAAACACAGAAGGTTTTCAAAACTAAGCATGAGGGAAACTACATGAAAAATCTGATGACCTATTAATCAACTTGGATTTTTACCAATCCCTCGCACCAGTTAAATGTCTCCAACTAGTAACTTAAAACATTAACCCAAACGCCATATTATCTATATGAACAAGTTTTTTTACCCACTTACTTTGCTAATACTATGCATTAGCTGTACTTCAGAAAGTATTGACACCGAAAAAACAGATGAGAATTTAAATGAAAATCCTGAAACAGCTGATACAGACTGTACCGGAGAAACAGAGATATCTGGAAATTATAATCACAAATTATTTGATGCAGATTTTCTTAATAGCAATATAATATTAGAGGGTAACGATGATGATTTTTCAAGAAAATTCATTTACAATAATGGTGTTTTTATATGTACCGGGACTTTTGATGAAACGAATTTTGATGAAAATGGTAATGCTGCACTATATGCAGTTGATGAAACTTTTGAACCTATTTGGACTTTTCCAGAACAACCTGGGGAATTTTATGATGTAATCCATACCTCAGATGATAATTATGTAGCTGTTGGACGTAAAGGAAATGGTGATGTATCAAAAATATATGTTGTAAAAGTGAACTTAGATGGTGAACTCATTTGGGAATATATCGTTGAAGTTGAAGATGAAATCAACCTAGGCGCGTACGCAACAGCAATAGTTGAAAATTCTAATGGGGAATATATCATAACCGGTAAAACCACATATGACTCCAACATTTTTAGTTTTGGCTACAAATCGTTTGTATTATCATTAAATACTAATGGGGAACATCAATGGGTTAAGCCCTTAAGTAATAATGCAGAGCCTTCATACATACTAATTAACAATAATGGGAACTACCTTGTTACCTTTAGACTATCATCAGATCTTGTTGTAGATGAATTAAGTACCAATGGTGAATTATTAAAGTATAATACTTTTGGCTCAAGTGATGCAGATGGTGCCAATCATATTCATCAACAAAGTGATAATAGCTATTTAATTACAGGTTACACTCGCGGTAATGATGGTGACGTAAGCACAAGTTTTGGAAACACTGATATTTGGGTCTTAAAATTAGACACAGATTTAAATCTAATTCAGGAACGAACTTACGGAGGGTTTGGCTATCAAACAGGAATTTATCTAACAGAAATTGAAGATGGTAGTTTAATATTATGCGGCCAAGGATCGGGAAATTTTATTGTGGAAGCATCAAATACTGCTCCAATTTTCCTAAGAATTAATAAAGATTTGTGTTTGATAGATTGGGATGAATCGTTACAACAAGATGAATACAATCTAACAGATGCACTTTGGCTAGATGATAGAAAAGAGATAGTCACTTTTTCCAACGCTAATGACAGAGGTAATATTTATGATACCACCGATGACTTTTATCATAGGCTTTTAAGGCACAAATTTCTGGACGAATAAAAACTGTCGTTAGTAAAATACATTCTTCTGACAATAAAACTACAGTTTACTGTAATACTTTGTAGCACATTGAAATTAAATTTAAAACACTGAAAAATATAGCAAAGTTACTTTAATTTTGCATTTTATTTACTCAAATAAATTCTAAAACTTGTTAGAAAAAAGACAACAGTGGCCACAACAACAAATTACGTATGAAGACCATTTCATTTATTGTTTAGAAGGGGTTCCCGAAATAGAAACGGACAAGGTTACTGAAGCACAAAAAGACTTAGAACAACTAGCTATGAACTATGGAATAGCTAGTATTTACAAAACATGCGACACTATTGAAAGCTTAGAAGCTAGCTTGAACACCTTAGTTTTGGACGATCATAATTTTAAAGATTATGAAATAATCTATTTGGTTATGGCGGGTGAAGCAAATAGTATTTGCTTAAATGATTATTATTATAGTTTACAAGAAATTGCCGAAATATTTGAAGGAAGTTTAAAAGGAAAGATTTTGCATTTTTCGAATGCAAAAATTCTGGATTTAGACGAAGAAGAAGCGCAATACTTTTTGGATATCACCGGCGCAAAAGCCGTATCTGGATATGGTAATGCACTTAGCAGTATAAGCAGTTCTAATCTTGATAAAGCTTTCTTTAATTTGTTTAAGGATGATGATAATATGTTGGCCATAGTCGAAGAATTACACCAAAGACATTACAGTGCTTGCAAACTACTTGATTTTAGATTGTATTATTAATTTTAAGGCTAAAACTAAATTTTGGACTATTAGGATTATCACTCACAGCACTATCCCAAACACAATCATCAAAATCGTGCAAGATTTGAAGCAGCTTCCACAAGCCTTTTTCAAATGCCAATTCAGATACAAAAATTGTATTTGGAAAAACAGCTAAAAAGCTTTCAAATTGATTACTCTCAAAATCATACTGTGCAATATAATCCTCCAAATCATTCAGAAGTTTAATTGCGCTATCCGCATCAACGTCATCATAAATATTCAAATGAAAGTGCTCCATCTTAAATACTGACTTGGCCATCACACATGGATGCTTTTGCTTCAGTACAAAATTTTTAAAGTCTTGTTCTATCTTGTCTAGTTGTTCTAAAGTATCAATTGATGCATTGGATGCCATATATATTGTTATTGCAAATTACTTAATACACTCATTTACAACAGTATTTCCACCATTGAGAATACTCAAAATTATAGCAGGCTTTCAATATCAAATAACTCAAATAGATTATTTTTTAACTCATTTCAGAAGTTATTTCCCTAATAATAAATGAGTTAAGTTTTCTACTTAATGAATCAATTTATTCGCAGTCCTTTACTTAGTTTTGAGTTGAATCTATATTTTAATAGCATGTCCATCCAAGAAATACTTTTGCTTATCCTATCCGTTTTCGGAATTTTTACCATTATAATAGTGCTAACACGTGTGTTTGGATTAAGAACTTTTGCGAAAATGTCTAGCTTCGATTTTGCTTCGACAATTGCCATTGGATCTATTTTAGCATCAATTATTCTCAATAGCGATTATTCCTTACTAAAAGGAGGAATTGCACTGTTGACCATTATAGCTTTCCAAACCTTATTCTCCTATTTGGTGCGAAATGTTAAAGCTTTCCAGCAATTATTTACCAACAAGCCACAGATAATTATGTGGAATGGAAAAATTCTCTACAAAAAGCTGAAAAAATGTAATGTTGGTGAAGACGATTTAATTGCAAAATTAAGAGAAGCCAATGTGCACAATTTTAATGAAGTTAAAGCTGTAATTTTTGAAAGTACTGGTGATGTCTCTGTAATTCATAATAGTGAAGATAGACCTATGAATGAAGAAATTTTAAAAGATGTTAGTATATAAAATCGTTATAAAACCACCTTCTTAAACATTAAAATTCTCATAGTTTTTCCAAAAAATAATGAGTCCGTTTGAACCAATAACAGCTTCAATACTTCATAAATTATTTTTTTTCAAACACCTTCTCAACAAGCATTATACTTCATAAAATGCTTGTTTTTAGGTGTTTCTATACTTTTCTATTTTTTCATTCGTGCAACTGTTTAAAATTCCACTGGTCTTTAGTTGTGTAATTTAAACATATAACAATGAAAAGAATATCCTTAAAAATGACAAAACAGAATCGATTTCGGTTCTTCACCTATGTAATGCTAATTGCATTTTTATCCATCATTTCGTACTCCTGTTCCAATGACGACAACCAGCTTCCAATCAAGGAAGAAGAGACTCCTAATCCGATAACCGAAATATCAGAAGAAATTAAAAATTTAATTTATTTTAAAGGGAAAGAAAAAGCTTCTACAGTATTAATTACTATACCTGGTGGACCAAGTACAGAATTCAATACAGAAATAACAGATTTAATTCCCCTAGTGTTTAATACTACCGACATCTTAAATGTAGCTGTTCACCAAGCACAAACCTTAGATTCTACTATAGTAAAAACTAACGACATCACCTTAAACCAAGCAGTTTCTATTAATAACGAAAGTTTAGAAATTCTTGATCAGGTGGTTACATATTTTAAGGGTCAAGGTAGAATAGTGCATATTTTAGGATTTTCGTTTGGTGCATTTGTAACACAAGAACTTATTGCAAAAAAGGGAATAGCTAGTGCTGATAAATATCTCATTATGACTGGTCGATTAGATATAAATGAAGATTTGTGGCAAGCATCTGCAGCGGGAATTGAAGGAGGGTTTGAGAACGGCACAACTCCCGTGATAGCTGCAGAACCAGATCCTGATGTAAAAGAAAGAAACCTTCTCAGAATAAGTGCAGGATTAGGAAAAAACAGGTATACGCAACTTTTAAATACCATTGAAGACCTATCTTACGTAACCTACATTTATGGAACCACAGACGAAGCTGTTGGTAGTCTTACTGATGAAGAAGTTCAGTTTTTAGAGTCGAAAAATACAAACATTATTAAAGGTTCAGGTAATCATACTACCACTTTAGATAATTTCATAGTACAGGGTCTTGAAGACACATTTGGCTTAGAACCACTACAATAAATCGAACTACTCAATTCAAAAACATGAAAATACATACGCTAATGTTACTGCTTGCCTGCGCAATAAATTTGCACGGCCAAAGTATGATTGACGGAACTTCCTTTTTAAATCGAACAGCGTTTAAAATAGGATATTATGGAGACATTCAATTTGAACACGGACTTAATTTAGGTGCTGAGTATCTATGGAAAGAAAAGCTAAAGGTTAAAGAAAAAAGGAAAAGGGCCAAAACAATTACCCATCAATTCTTAATAAATGGAAGCATAGGCTATGCAACTAATTTCTCCAACAAAACGGATAATGGATTGCATACCTATTACGGATTAATATGGCGAAGAACAAATCCGAAGCGATGGCAGTTTAATCTTGAAGTAAATCCTTTAGGGTATTATCGCTCTTTTCTTCCTGAAACTTTTGAGGTAAAAGAAGATAAGGTTTCCAAAGTTAAACTTCCGGGTAGAAGTTATTACGCACCATCTATTGGTGTGGGAATTGGAAGGCAGCGCACTGGAAAAAGGCGTTCGGGTTGGTATCTCAATCTAAACTACACCTTAAGAACACCGTATAATGCTGGTGTATTAGGTGGATATTCAATTCAATACGGACATCGTTTTAATTTTAAAAAGAAGTAATCATGCAAAAAATTATAAAAAGCAAGTTACAAATTGTAGCCATATTAGTATTAGTGCTAAGTATGAATTCATGCACTAAAGAAAATTTAGATATAAATGAACTCAATGAAACCATTTTCGTGCGGCATAAAAAGGCTGACATGCCCGCTTATATTCATGGTAATGCTTCTGATAAGGTATTCCTCATCATTTTACACGGAGGGCCAGGTGGAAATGGATTATGGTATAGATTGAATACCATAAGAACCGACATTGAAAAAAACAACGCAGTTGTGTATTTTGATCAAAGAGGACATAACAATGCCCAAGGTAATTATTCCGAAAAGGAGGTAAGTGTTGCGATAATGGCTGAAGATATCGTGGCTTTGGCAAAGGTAATTAAGAAGAAATACGGTGAAGACTCCAAAGTATTTTTAATGGGCCATAGTTGGGGAGGCACACTGGGGACTGCGACTTTATTAAAAAACCAAGAAGAATTCTCGGGATGGATAGATGTTGCAGGTGTACATGACCCCAAAGGCCTTTACCAAGAAAATAAGATTTCATTAACCGCTATTGCCAATGAACAAATAGTTTTAGAAAATAGTGTTGCACATTGGCGAAGTGTTCTAAATTTAGTGCAAAATTCCAGTCCACTTAATACTTTTGAAGATTCTGGTAAATTAAATGGAGCTGCACATGAAGGAGAAGGGATACTTGAGGAGGATAAGGTCATAAATGAAGCAATAGCTGATTATGGCGATGATGTACCATCAGATGACTTTTCTAAGGTTTCATGGAACAGCAATAAAATAAATAACATTTTAGTAAAAGATCAAGGACTTTTTCAACAGGTGTCATTTACGGAAAGATTATCGGAAATAACACTCCCATCAATAGTATTATGGGGTAAATATGATTTAGTGGTTCCTGCCGCAATTGCGCAAGAAGCTTTTGACAATTTAGGGTCTAATGACAAGGAACTCTTCATGTTTCAGAAATCGGCGCATAACCCTATGCTGCATGAACCCCAACTTTTTTCTGACAAGGTTATAGCGTTTATTAATAGGCATAAATAGGTAGTTTTTTACAAATTACAGCTTTTATAAAACTACACTGAATGCGAGTAATTGCTATCTTTATAATATCCAAAAATCACTTAAATATGAAAAGTATCTCTTATTTTTTAGTAGTTGCACTTGTACTAATAGCATCATGTAAAGAAAAAA
The DNA here is from genome assembly GCF_039941195.1 of Aurantibacter sp. Lineage (GTDB taxonomy): Bacteria > Bacteroidota > Bacteroidia > Flavobacteriales > Flavobacteriaceae > Aurantibacter_A. The sequence continues at coordinate 10,261 of NZ_JBDVFA010000059.1, forward strand.
CAACATCAAAACCTGAAACAGTTACCGAATCAGAAACTACCGTTGTAAAAGTTAATGGAACCGAGGTAACATATGCTACGGATTCTACGAACTTAAAGGGGTACCTCGCCTATGATGAAAATAAAAAAGGGAATCGCCCTGGAATACTCATCGTTCACGAATGGTGGGGCCACAACGATTATGTTCGCGAACGAGCCGATATGCTTGCCGAACTTGGTTACACAGCACTAGCTGTAGATATGTATGGTGATGGAAAACAAGCTAATCATCCGGATGATGCAGGAAAATTTGCCATGAATGTTATGTCCAATCTGCCAGAAGCCACAGCACGATTTAACGCAGCGATTGAGGTATTGCAACAGCATGAATCTGTAGATAAAGAAAAGCTAGCTGCCATTGGGTATTGTTTTGGCGGAAGTGTAGCATTGACTATGGCGAACAAAGGCATTGACTTAGATGCAGTTGCAGCCTTCCATAGTGGAGTTGAATTGCCTGTAAAGCCAAATAAAGATTTAAAGGCTCAGGTTTTGGTTTGTAACGGTGCTGATGATCCTTTCGTAAGTGCGGAATCTATAACCGCGTATAAAACCGCAATGGATTCTATAGGAGCCAATTATGAATACATCGCTTACCCTGGTGTTAAACATGGTTATTCTTCCAAAGCTGCAGATGCCTATGGTGAAAAATTTAACTTGCCATTGGCCTATGACGCTGAAGCGGATAAAAAATCATGGGCAAGCCTGCAACAATTGTTGGCAAAAGTTTTCTGAACAAACGGATTAAGGTTAGAGTAAGGAAATTGTGATGTAAAACAGCTACCAAAGCCATTTTACATAACGACTAATTATGGGACAAATGAAAATATGCGTCGCAGACACCGCTTAAAAAAGTTTGATGACCCTGTTGTAAAGTTTAATCAATTCTATAGACTTCAGGGATATTTTACATAATATAGAATTATAGCTACTTGGTTTCAACTTTAGCGGAATTATGCCAACGCACCAGCTCTCTTGATTTGTACTTCAGCCACTGGCTAAACTACAAATACAAAATGTACTATAATGTCTTGCGCCCGCCTGAACGAATTCATTCGGGCAGGTTATGACACTTTGCTTGGGTAAAGCAAAGTAGTTGGTACTATTTCTCCTTTAAATTTTTCTTCTAAAAACTTCTTCTTAAAAGGTAATGAAACCGAGGACTAGGTTTTGAAATGAGGAAGATTGCTTCTTTCCGAGGTTCATGAACTCCTTTAAAAAACAATAAAAATCTTGTGAATAAACACTTATTAACTGACCGACAGTAGGAGGGAGGGCAATGTGTGTGAAATGGTGTTTTATTATTTTTTATTGGTTGTTAAAAGTCGTAACTAATTTCTCGTTAAATTTAAGAATTTATGAAAGCTTAAATTTATGAGTTTAATCAACTGGGATAATTTAAAAGAATACAAGACCAATCAAAATAAGAGTTTTGAAGAATTGTGTTATCAATTAGTGTATGAAGAATATGGTTCCCAAGGGCGACTGACATCGATTGATGATAGTGGTGGCGGTGATGGTGTAGAGTTCTTTCTAGAACTCCCTAATAGTGATGTATGGGGTTGGCAATGTAAGTTTTTCGGCAGATTAAGTGAAAGCGGTAGAAAAACCCAAATAAAGAAGTCTCTTCAAAGGGCTTATGATACACATGGAAACAATTTAAAAAAATGGGTACTGTGTAGTCAATTAACCTTTACAAATGAGGAGAGAACATGGTTTATGGACACCTTACCTAGGAGTATAAACGGTGGCAAAGCCGTTTTGCCTCAAAAAAATGATGTAACTCTTGAACATTTCGGTGACTCACATATTATAAACCTGCTTCGGAAATATCCTGACATCCATAGGTACTTTTTTGCCGATATAGTCTTGGATTTAGATTGGTTTAAAAGTAAGTTCGATTTGGTTTCTAATTTAACAGTAATTAAAACTAAATATTTGAACGGTCTGCATGTATCTGGACAGGCAGATGAAACAGTTATTCAAGTTCTTTCCGACCCACGACTAGCTGAAATCATAGAGGAACGTAAAAAAGTACTGGAAGTAGATAGGTTTTTAAAAGAATTCGATGAGAGAATTGCTAGTATCCAAAAGCATGATTTTTCTGATGAGTTTCGTGAAGATTATTTAAAGGTAAGGGAATTTCTTTTTTCTAATGAATATCCAAGCATTGTCAAAAAAGGCAATAATATCCTAGATAAAGCGCAGGAGCTATTGATTCAAGAAGATCCTAAATCTCTTTCATCCCTTATTTATGATGCACTTGCCTTCAAACAAGAATTGACAGAATTCTACACTAGTTATTCTGCTCTTAAAGACCAGGATGAAATTCCATCATTTCACTGGGATACCGAAGAGGAAGAAAAAGATGAAGCGGTTAAACAAAAAATAAAAAAATGCAGGGAGGTAGCATTTGGACCTTATTTCACTCTTAGAAATTTTATGGATGCTTATCTAGCAATATTTCACTGCTTAGAGTACGGACATTTAAATGATGTCCATATCTCAGGAGGAGCTTCTAAAGGAAAAACCCATTTAGCAACTAATATAGTTGAGCATCAAATCAGCAATGACAAACCTGCATTATTCGTTTTTGGTAAAAATTTCAGAACCAATAGACCACTTAAAGAACAATTAAAAGAACTATTGGATTTACCTAGTGATTGGAGTGTTACGGATTTTTTGGGTGCTTTGAATGTTTCCGGAAGGGTAAACAATACAAAGGCTGTTTTATTAATAGATGGTTTAAATGAATCTATTCATTGGAAAAGCATATGGGGAACAAACCTTGAAATGCTCATTAATGAGGTAAATCAAAACTATCCAAATGTATTATTGATTACTACCTACAGGGAGTCCTATGAAAAAGAGCTTTTTCCTGATGACTATTTTTATATTACAGAGGATAATTGGCAGAAACGAACTCGGGTTGATGGTTTTACTGGAGAAAATCTAGTTGAAGCCATTGAACGGTATTTTAGTCATTATGGTATAAAACTAATAAATCGCTCTTCGGCGATGAACCATTTTTCTGAGCCCCTTTACCTCAAAATATTCTGCGAAGCCAAAAAAGGACAGGAAGTCTCGTTTCAAAACGAAGACTTGTTTGATGTATTCGACCAATATCTTGAAAAATCAAATAAAAATGTGGTAGAGAATTTAAGATTGCCCTTGAAGTATAACAAAAAGTTTTCTCAAAATATATTACGCAGTGTTTCGAAACGATTGTGGGATGAAAGTGGTCGTAGTGTTAATTTAACTAATGTTATGCCTGATTTGATCAAAGAAAATCAACTAGTGGCGTTTGAAGGCGAGGGTTTATTGATTTATAGAGAATGGGGAGAGCAAGAGGTAATCACATTTACGTATGACCTTTTAAGCGGTTATTTAATTGCAAAATTGCTGGTTGAAGATATTGGTAGCAATACCTCACTAAAACAATATGTAAATAGTGCCAAATTCAAAAGAGAGTTAATTACTCGGGAAACACTACATCCTTTGTACAATGACATTTTAAGGTGTTTTTCGGTTTTGATTATTAAGAAGTTTGGACTATCAATTAACAACGAAGAAATTGATACCAAACTTAAACGCTATTTTCTTAGTGCTCTATTTGAAATCAATACTGAAGTAGTTATTAAAAACAGTGATGAGGCTATACAAATAGTTGTAGACAGTTTCAATAATCACGAAAACAAGGATAGAGTTTTTAGTTTATTCGCACATACTGAATTGGACATAGAACATCCTTTAAACTTTAATTTGCTTTCAGATTTGTTATTTGACCTCTCGATGGCTGACAGAGATATAACATGGACTGAATATATAAGAAAAGAATATGGCCGTTATTCTTCCGAAAGGTTAAGAAACTTTATTGAGGATTTTGAAACTGCGTGTAAAGACCAAGAAATTGTTTCTGATAAAATCCATATTGCCGCCAAAAAAGTCATGTGGCTATTGACTTCTACCAATAGGGAAACGAGGGATAATGCAACAAAAGCAATTTATTACTATGGTAGAAGATATATCGTTGAATTTACTAAGCTAACTGAATATTCGTTATCAGTGAATGATCCGTATGTATGGGAACGAATGTTAGGAGCGCTCTATGGCGTTATTCTTGCAAAACACAACGAGCGGACATCTAGTAACTTTAGGGAAAAGACGCTCAAAGAAATTACTCATCGACTTTATGAATTAGTTTTTGCTCCTAAGGCTCCTCATGGAACCACTCATATTATTGCTAGAGATTACGCAAGAAGGAGTATTGAAATTTCTTTGATGCATCATCCTAAGTTGTTATCTGAGGAACAAATCAATCACATAAAACCTCCATATTCTTTTGGAGGTATTCGTACTTGGGGCGAATACGATTATGGTGAGAAGGATTATGGATACGATGAGCCTATCCGCATGGATTTTAGTAATTACACTATAGGTGCAATTGTACCGGACGGCGGTTCTTATTCAGATCCACCAGAAAAGCAAAAGGTAAGGCGTCAAATTTATTGGAGAATTTTTGACTTAGGTTGGGATAATGAAAAGTTCAAAAAGGCAGAAAAAAGATTGAGCGAACAGAGTTATTACAACTCCAGAACGGAAAAAGCTAAGACTGAAAGATATGGAAAAAAATATTCTTGGATTGCCTTTTTTGAAATATATGGCTATCGGGAAGATAACGATCTTGTAAAAGAAGATTGGCCTGATTTCAGACCATCCGAATCTGATATTGACCCAACTTTTCCAGAACTCCCTGAAAACAAACCTTTCATTGAAGAGGATTTTTTGGGCGATCGTAGTACTGGTCTTATCGATTGGTTAAACAATTCGAAAAATCCATCCCTAAAGTCCTATTTAGTTATGAAAGACCTAAATAACGAGAATAAGGATTGGGTATGTCTTGATGGATTTATCAGCCAAAAAGATGAAGAACATAATAGAGAACAGTTTGTATTTGTGCGTGGTATGTTAATTAAGAATGAAGATTTCTCCAATTTTATGAGACAGCTGGAAAGAGGCGATTTCATGCACAATAGAATTCCACGTATTTCTGAAAACTATTACACATTCGCAGGAGAGATGAACACATTAGAAGATGCTACTTATGATAATTTTAAAGAAGTACGTTTCGAAATGGATAGAATAAAAAAGGTAGTAAAAAAGGATGAGGAAGGCTATTATCCTGAGGTTGTTTTTGATGAAAATGGTTTTCGAATGGAATATCCCGAACAGAGAGAAATTGAAGAAACTATAACAAATGACTTTGAATACCTTGCCCCTGTAGCGGAATATAACTGGGAATCTCATCATAGTTCAACTAAACAAGCCGGTCATCAGTGTGTTTTATCCAAAGAGATTTCTTTTCAACTAAATTTAGTCAATGCCCCACAGACATTTAATTTGTTTGAGAAAGATGGAAAGTTAGCAACTATTAATATCCGTTATTATGAGGACTACCATACAAATCAACATTTTTTGTTTTTAAGAAAGGATCTATTTGAAAAGTTCATAATAGAGAATGATTACAAATTGATTTGGGGTATATGGGGCGAAAAGCGATTGTATTTTAAGGAATATGGAGCATCTAGAGATTTTGGGCTCAAAAATAAAACTGAAGTATATAAGGTCTTTAAAGAAATTGAATCTTACTAAAATTATTACAAACAAAAGAACTAAAAAGGTCTTTGTTGACACCATGATTATAGTTGATTTTAAATGGCCTAAGAGAATTTTGGCTCAAACAATAGGGGAGGGGAGCGGCCATATTCTAGAGGGCTGGGAATACAGTTTATTGACAGATATATTGTTACAATCAGTTAAAAGCAGTCTTAAGAGTTAGAATGCTTTCTAGAATATAGCGACTGAGCCGTATATTGTTTCTAAAATTATCTGTAAGCCTTGATTTTTTTGTTTCTTTTTTTATCAAGAAAAAAAGATAGAAATAAACGGTTACTGGTAACAATATTGAAATCCTATTTTACATAATGTTAGAAGCGCCAAATTAAAAACCTCAAACAAGACGGGAGGTTAGCAAGGGCTAAGAAATTTATTTTTCTTAAATTTTTAGCTGTTGCGGCAAGCTGACGAGAAATGCGGAGCATTCATAAGCACCTTTAAAAATCAATAAAAGTCTCGCGAATAATGCTATAGAAAAAAATCTTGCACACATTTCCTCGAATACGAGAATTTTAAACAAATCTAAAAGGCTAGCTTTTAAATTCGTGACAAAAGAAATTAGCCAGTGGCTGATTACTTTTGGTGGCGAGCTGTAGCGGCTGCCTTGCAATAAGTAATTTTATTCTGGTCGCGACATTTTAGCTTTGACAGAATTGCTGACGATTGTTTTTTACTTTCTAGTTAATCGGATTTACTTTAATCGCCTGCTCTATAAATATTTTTTAACTTTCCAGTAAACAGCTTTTAAATACAGCTTTTAAATAATGACTAACGAAAATTAATTATAACTTTTAAGTAAAACTGCTTTGACATAATTGTTGACGATATAGACCTAAAGGCGCTATATCTACAATTATATCAAATA